>DASZHY010000237.1:0-13672 GCA_035949675.1 Thermoanaerobaculia bacterium | reverse complement strand
GGCTGCGGAAGACCGTGTTGCCGGCGAGGTAGAGGGTGCCCGGCGAGGTGGGCTCGATGGCCAGGGCGGTGATCTCGTTGGTCCTGCCGTCCGGCAAGGCCGTGCTGCGGTCGAGCCAGCTCGCGCCGCCGTCCGCGCTCTCGAGCAGTTTGAAGAAGGGCGGGTTCGAAGAGTCGTCCGCAAGCAGGGCGAAGACCGAGGAGCGATCGGGGTCGGCGGCCAGCTGGGCGCTGAGGAAAAGGTGGGGCGACACCGTGCTGTAGTCCTGTGCGACCGTCCAGGTGCTGCCGGCGTCGCGCGATACGTAAATGTGGAAGTTGCTGGCCGCATACACCGTTCCCGGATGCGCCGGATCCACGGCCACGCTGCGCACGATCTCCTTGCTGTAGTTGGGCAGGAAGTTGTTGTCGAGCAGCAGCACCGTCCCCCAGGTCGCGGCGCCGTCCCGGCTCGCCCAGACGCCGCTGCTGGTCGTCCCGGCCGCCGCATAGAGCAGCAGGTGGTTGCCGGGATCGATGGCGAGCGCGAGGACCGGGTGGGCCTTCAATCCGCGGCCCGCGGCCTGCCAGGTCGCTCCGCTCGACGTGCTCTTGAAGACGCCGCCGTAGGCGCCGGCGTAGACGATCGTCGGGTCCACAGGATCGACCACCACCGCGAAGGTGCTCCCCCCGTTCGGCCCCACGGCGGTCCAGACGTTGGCGCCGGCGGCGAGCGGCGGCAGCGGCCCGAACGCCGCGACCGAGGTCGCCAGGGCTGCCCGGAAAGCGAACCTGCAAGTCCGGCTGGTGCGTTGCGTCGGTCGCGGCATCGCCCACCTCCTCGCGTGCTCTTCTAACAATTTACGATCCATGCGCCGATTCGTCCAGGCCGCCCCGGGCCGACCGCGGGCCAGCCCGCCTTGGGGCCGGCCGCCGGTCAGCCGCCGGCGGCGGCAGCCAGCAGGTCCAGCGCCACGCCGATGCCGGCGCCGAAGTAGGGGCGGGAGTTGGCGCCCGGCAACGCGAAGCCGTTGATGGCGATGCGGCGCGGCCGGGTGCCGCGGTTTTCGGCGCTGCGGTGGACCACGTAGGGGCCGAAGAACGCGGCGCTGCCCGCGGCGAGCAGCGCCGGCACGCCTGGACGGTTGCCGAAGCGTCGCCGCACCCATGCCGGATCGAGGTGCCCCCGCCGCCCGCTGCCCGGATAGAAGATGAGCGGGCCGTTGTCGGGTGTCGAATCGTCGATCGCGACGACCGTCTGGACATAGCTGCCGCGGCCGTCCACGTCGCGCCACTCCGGGGTGCCGTAACGGCGGTGCTCGCTGTCCTGGTGAGGCTCGAACTCGAGCCCATCGTGCGGGTACTTGGCGTGGAGCTGGTTGAGCAGGTGGACCGCCGTGGACGCGCCGAGCAGCTGCGCGACGATCGAGGTGATTCGCGCGTCGCGCCCGCAGGCCAGGAACGCCGGCTCGCAGCCGCCCGCCCAGACCACCCGCAGCAGCCGCGGCGTGCCGTTCGCGGCGCCGAAGACGAACTGGCTGCCGGAGCTCTCGACCTTCCGCTCGTCCGCGCCTTGCCGGCTCGCCGGCAGCGTGCAGGCCAGCCGCCGGCCCATGTCGCGCAGCCGCTCCGCGGCCGCGGCCATCGCCGCGACCTCCTCGCGCGAGAAAAGATCCTCGACGATCAGGAAACCGTCGTCGTGGTACCGGCGAACGTCGGCCGGGGGAAGCTTGCGGATCATCGCCCTGCCTGGATTATAACCCGGCCGGGAGGGCGCCGCTGAAAACGCAACGGCAGCCGAACGCCTGCCCGGCTCCCGCAGGGTCGCTGGCCGGCCATTGGGGGCGAGCACCAGCGGACCATGGTCGGCGTCGCCGCGGCGAGCCTTGAGCTGGGCGAGCGCCGGCCGCACCCGCGTACTCGATCGCCCGCTAAGCGGTGGCGACGGTTGCCGGCGCCAACCGCGCCAAAACCCCGTTCACCTCCTCGACCAGTGCGGCGACCAGGCCAGCGGCCGGCCTGGGAACGGCCAGCGGCGCCGATTGCCCGCTGAAGAGAGCGGCGAGATCGTCGCGCCCGGCGACGGCCGCCGCTTGGCGGAGGTCGCGGGTGGCAACACCCTGCAAGGGGTAGGGGAGCAGGTCGGCTGCGTGCGCTTCCATCTCTTCGGCAAAGCGGTTGGCGAGCACGCGTGCCAGCCGGCCCGAGAACGCTCGGGTCAGCAGGGTCCGCCGGGCGCGCTGCCGGTCGGCGAGAGCGGCGCGGTGGAGCGGGCTTGCACCGGATTCCGCGCACATGAGAAACGCCGTGCCCAGCTGCGCCGCGACGGCGCCCAGCGCCAACACCGCGGCGACGCCTCGGCCGTCGCCGATGCCACCGGCGGCGATCACCGGCACCCGCACGGCGCTGGCGACCTGCGGCACGAGCGCCAGCGTTCCCATGAGCGACCGTTCTGGTGGCGCGAAGAAGCTGCCGCGATGGCCGCCAGCCTCGAAGCCCGAGGCGCAGACCATGTCGGCACCGCTCGCCTCGTGCGCTTCCGCTTCGTCGACGGTGGTCGCGACGCCGATCGTGAGGATACCGCACCGCTTCACCTCAGCCATGAGCGGCGCCGGCAGCACGCCGAAGATGTAACTGAAAACCCGCGGCCGGACCTCGAGCACCGCCTCGACCTGCGCCTCGAACTGCCTTGGCTCCGGGTGTGGCGGCGCGTCGCGTGGCGGCAGGCCCAGCTCGTCTCGGTAGGGCCGCAGCAGCTCGAGCGCGCGCCGGCCGCCATCGGCAGCGCCCGCGGCACCGGCCGCCTCGACCGGATCGTTCCGCGGGATCCAGAGGTTCAAGGCAAACGGCTGGGAGGTGAGGCGCCGGATCGTCTCCCCCGCGGCCACGATCTCCGCCGGCTGCATGTGGTAGGCGCCCAGGGACCCCAGCCCGCCGGCGTTGGACACCGCTGCCACCAGCGCTGGCGTGGAGTGGCCGCTCCCCATCGGTCCCTGGATAATCGGATAGCGGCAGCCGATCGCATCGGTGACAGGTGTCTTGGTCCACATGAGCTTGCCCCTCCGGCATCCTGGCCCTGACGGCACCATTCTGCCAGATCGCCGCCGGGGCCGCGGGCGAGGAGCCGCCGGGCCGCCGGCGATCCCTCATCCGCTGTTCTGCTCCCGACGACTCGATCCACCGTTAGTCGCTCTGGAGAAGGGCGGCCTGCCTCTCTCGACGCCTTCCCTACCGGCGACCCGGCGCCCGAGCAGTCCTTGGGGAGGTCGGGCGGGCTTTACTGATGCGGCGGTCCGAGGTACGTCGTGTCGCCGGTCGTGGTGTTCTGCACCTGTCCGGCGGCGAGGAGCGTGCCTGCCATCGGGCGGATCACGACGGTGAAACCGCCGGGCACGCTTGCCGGGATCGGGTGATTGGTGGGACCCAGCCGGCTCATCTTACCGGGGCCGAGCTGGTTGCCGCGCTTGGCGCCCAACAACTTGCCGCTGTGGTCGAGATACAGGACGTTGAAGGTTGCGACCATCGGGCTGGTGTTGAAGATCCACAGCGTCGTCGCGTGGGAGCTGTCCTGCTGCAGGTCGAGCAGCGTCAGGTTGCCGGCCGGCCCGGCACCCTGGGCGGGGATGATGTTGCCGGTCCGGCTGGCCGGGCTGAGGCTGGTCGAGTAGGACTCGCCGCGGAGGATCGGGTAGATGCCGTCGGCCGCGGCCGGACTGGTGAAGACCAGCGTTCCGACCGTGCTCTTGGTGATGTTCCACTGGCTCTTGAGGACGTCGACGATGCGGGTGGTCGTGCCGGGTGCCAGGGTGAGCGTGGCAGGCGTTGGCGAGGGCACGCTCACGAGGGCGTTGACGAAGGCCATCTGGACTTGCATCGGCACGTTGTCCGGATTGGCGAGCACCACGTCGGTGGCCACCGCGGCGGCGCCGCTGCCGCCGGTCGTCACGCCCAGCAGATACTGCGTGGCGAGGTTGGTCGCGCCAGGCCAGACGTAGGACGGATCCTGGGAGGTCACTGGCAGCACCATGCCGGAGGCGGTGATCGGGCCGCCGGAAAGGGTGTCGATGACGGCATGCAGGTCGTCACCGCTCACGCCGTAGTTCTGCCGGAGCTGGGTGGCGGTCAGCAGGCGCTCGCCTCCCTGGCCAATCGCGAAATCGAGCACCGGTGAGCCGACGGCATTGCCGGCGGCGTCGAAGAAATGGATGTTGACGAAAGCAGGCTCGGAGAACGGATCGCTCAAGCCGAGCGCGGTGGTGCGGTCGGCGCTCTCGGCGAGCCCGATCAGGTGGAGCGGAGCCTGGCCGGCGTCAGACTTGCTCGGGTCCTGCACCACCATCGTGGCAGCGATGGTCTGGCCGACGTCGGGCAGGACGTTGGCGCCGGTGTAGACGCCGCTGCCACCGCCGATCACCGGCACCGTTCCGGTCGCCGAACTCCAGGTGAACCCGAGGAACCCGGGACCGTTGCTCACCCGCGGTTTGAACAAGCCCAGCGGGTCGGTGGACACGAAGGTCTGCATAGGGAGAATGACGATCGATTGGGTGGGCACGTTTCCACGCCGCAGGAACTGCACGGTCAAGGTCAACGGGGTGGTGCCCGGGTTGAAGGCGTAGAAGTCGCGAGACATCACCCTGGTGCCGTCGGCCGGCCAGATCCACGGCAGGACCTGCTCGTAGGTGGGCAGGCCGACGACCGTCATCGCCGCGCTCGCCGCAGCGCTGCGCGCGGCGCCGCCGGTGACGGTGAGCGTCACCGTGTAGGACCCCGGGGTGGACCAGGCGTGGCCGAGGGACTCACCACCGCCGGTCGTGCCATCGCCGAAATCCCAGGTCCAGCCGGTGGCACCGCTGTTGTTGCCGCTGGCGAACGTGACCTGGTTGCCGACCACGCTGGTGCAGGTCAAGGCGGTGCCCGGTCCCTGGCACGCTGCCGACACGATGGCCGCGGTCACCGACGGCGGCGGCGGTGCGACGGTCACCGTCTGGCTGCTGATCACCGTGCAAGTGCCCAGAGAGTAGAGCCCGCCCACCCCGGCGCAATCCGCCGCGCTGTCGGAAATCGAGACGATCAGCTGCACGGTGTACGGTCCGGCGGCAGCGTAGGCGTGGCTGACGATCGCCCCGCTGCCGTCGGAGGCGCCATCGCCGAAGGTCCAGAGATACGCGGACGGGGGGCCGGTCGAGGCGCTCCCGTCGAAGCTCACCGGGCTGCCCGCAACCGGCGACGCCGGGTTGTAGACGAAGCGCGCGGCCAGGCTGCCCCGGCCGATCGCGATCGTGGCGCTCCCCGATCCGCCGGCGCACGCACCGTTCGTCGCGCTCACCGTGTAACTGCCGGTGGTCGCCCAGCTGATCGCGATCGAGCTGCCCGTCGACGGGCCGGTGACGCTGCCGCCGGCGACATCCCAGGTCCATGTCGCCGCCGGGGTGCAGTTCGCGGCCGAGGCGGTGAAGGTATAGGCAGTGCCCACCAGGCCGGACGCTGGCCCTGCGACGGCCAGGGTCGCCGCTCCGGAAGGCGCCACCACGAGAGGCGCCGAGACGTCGACGTCGTGGGCGCCGGTGGCGTTGCCGATCCGCAGGCAGGGTTGATAGGTGCCCGCCGCGGTGTAGGTGTGGGAGGTCACCGGTGCGGTGTGGCCGAGGTCGGTGCCTGAGCCGTCGGTGAAGTTGCAGGTCGCCGACGTGGCCCCGGTGTGGTCCCAGTCGTAGACCCATTCGGTGGCGCCGACCGATGAGTCGTTGAACGTAATCGGAGTGCCCGCCGCGAACGCGCAGGGCGCGAACGAGCACACCGCAGCGAACATCGCGGTGAGGGAGAGATCGACCTTCACGGTGAGCGCCTGACTGGTGATCGATCCCGGAATGCAGCTCGACACCGTCACGGTGACTTCGTAGGAGCCGCCGGCTCCGTAGGTGTGGGCCGGCGGATTCGGGCCGAGGGTGGGATCCGACGAGGTATAGGGTGGCGTGCCGTCGCCGAAGTTCCAGCTCCAGGTGGCGGCGCCGGTGCTGGCCACGTGGAGTTGCACCGTGCTGCCGGCGAACGGATCGTTGGTCGGTGTCTGGACGCTGAGCGCCGGGAGCGCTTGCAGGGAGACGCTGGCCTGGGCGGTGGCGCTGAGCTCGGTGCTCTGCGGGTTGGTCAGCGTGAGACTGACCTCGTAGAGCGCGGCATTGGCACTCGCGGTGGTGCTCCAGGTCGGCGTCGCCATGGTGCTCGAAAACACGCTCACGCCATCCTGGGTGACGTTCCACGCGTACTCGAGCGGCGCCTCGCCGGCGGCCCCCACCGCCGCGAACGATACCGCCTGGCAGACGGAGGGAAACGATGGAGTGATCGCGATGCCGGCGACGGCCGGCGCAGGGCTCAGCACTTGCACGTACTGGCTGGCGACGTTCGACGATGGGCCAGCGGCGTTCGAGGCCTGCAGGGTGACCTGCTGATTGCCGGTGCTGGTGAAGATGATGTTGCTTGGGTTCTCGACGTTGGAGGTTGCCGGAGAGGCGTTCTGGAACGTCCAGTTCCAGGCAATGGTCGGTTGACCGCTCGAGGTATCGATGAAGCTGACCGGGACTCCCTGATAGACGGTGGTGGGGCTCCAGGTGAAGTTGGAGACCGGGACGCCGGGCAGCTGGCCGCCGCCGCTGAACAGGGTGTCGAAGATCGCGCTGGGCTTGCCTGGGGGATAGCTGACGTAGACCAGGTCGAAGCGGTCTTCGATCGTCGGCACGTAGGAACTGCCGAGCTCCGGGCAAAGCTGCGAAATGATCGCCGAGCCTGGCGGAACGTAGCGCTCGCCCACCAGCTCGCCGTACTCGTTCCCCTCGATGCCATAGCGGCCGGGCAGGAATTTCGGATCGGTGTAGACGGCGCCTGGATTGCCGGCGTCGTAGGCGTCGTTGAAGGCGCCGTACTGGTAGACCCCCGGAGCCGACAGCCATACCGTCGTCGTGCTGTAGCGCGCGATGCAGGAGCCCAGGGTCGGGGTCTGTGCCGGGGCAGCGCCGGCGGCCGCGGCGGCGAGCAGGATGCACCCTGCAGCGGCGCGTAGCGACGAACGAGATCTGGAGACGACCATCCGCATGCGGCACCCTCGTCGAACGGCAGTGGCGGATCGGGTCGAGCCGCCTCTGCAAGCCCCAACCGAGCTATTGAGACGCCTATTGTCGGCTCCCACCTGGCGGCGGTCAAGTGACGTACGTCACAGCGTCGCAGCTGCCGATACCCAGGGCCTCCGCGCTGGCTTCGCCGACGGCTGGACCCGGCCACCTCCGCCTGGTTTACGCCGACCGACGCGCGCGGCAACACGACGCAGTTCGCCTACGACCCGTACGGCAACCTGGCGAGCACGACCGATCCGCTGCTGGGGGTGACCAGCACGAGCTGGAGCGTGCGCAGCCTGCCGCTCGGCTGCACCGACCCGCTGGGCAACTCGACGACCTTCGCGTACGACACGCTGGGGCGGCTGACTACGAGAACGCTGCCGCAAGTGGGAGCGCAGCCAGCCGTCGAGACGACGGCCTACGACGACGCCAACGACCAAGTCACGGCGACGGAAGCCGAGGGGCGCGCCACGGTCACCACCTACGACCGGCAGCACCGGCCTGTCGAGGTGCTCAATGCGGCGCGGGGCACCAAGGTGTACCAGTACGATCTGGTCGGCAACAAGACGCTCGAGAGCGACTGGTCGGACCTCGCCTCGCCGCGGCACGACACGACCTTCGTCTATGACGACGCGGGGCGGCTGCGGGAGCGCGACGAGCCGCTGGGGCGGGGTGCCGGCGTTCACGAGGTTGCCCCGAGCCACCAGGGTATGGACGACCCCGGAGATGTCCGAATCCCGGCCGGCGACTCCCTTCATCACCTGACGCAGCGAGCAGCCTGGCGCCGAGCTGACAAACGCAAGCACCCTTTCCTCAAGGCTGATCTCTCCCGAGGCGAGGCTGAAGCCCGTCTCCGCCAGGCGCACCGAGGTCTTGTTGCTGCACCACGCGAGGAAAAGCGACGGCACCTACGGGGACAGTACGGCCATCGGCGCCGCGGTGGACGTCCTGGTTGAGCTGCGGCCTGACCAGCAGGACCCTAGCGAGTTCCAATGTGTTCCCTCCCTTTTCTTCGCCTGACGGTAAATGGCTGTCCCGTCGGAAAGGAGTATCACCCCCGGCGAAACGGAGCTGGGAAGACCGAAGCACGCGACGGAGCGTGGCAGCCCGGCAAATGGCTGCGGCTTGCGTTGTCCCCACTTGTCGGATCGCTGTGACATCGAATCCTTGGCCCTTTTTGCTCCGGCAGCTGCGCGAGGCTGCGTCGAGACCTGAGCCTCTCAGGCGCGGCCGCAAGACTCAAGGCGGGCCAGATCAGCCGCCAGAGCACAGGTGTGTCAGGTAGGCGCCCTAATTCTCCCGTCTGGTTAGTGAAGCTCGAGGCCAAGCTCTACTTTGCGGTCTTGCCAGGCCATCCGTTCCCGCGCTTTCTCGCTGGCGCCTTGGCGGTAGTTTTTTTCGCCGCCTTCTTAGGGGCGGCCTTCTTAGCGGCTGCCTTCTTGGGTGCTACCTTTTTGGGTGCTGCTTTCTTGAGTGCTGCCTTCTTGGGTGCTGCCTTCTTGGTTGCGCTCATGTCGTTCTCCTCTTAGTTGCAGAGATCATCAAGTGCCTGGCAAAGTTGCTTCATGGACAACCGGGCAGCGATAAACAAGGCGAGGATGGCCCCGACGGTAAGCATGAAGAGCGAGACCGCCGCAAGCGAAGAAGTGATCGCGGCTCCGGCCACTGCATACCTCAAAAGAGCCATCAATAACAGCGCAAGGAAGATGTTGCCATAGAATTGATAGAATCTGTATACATTGTCTACAACCTGAATATATACGCTCAATGTTTCGGGAGATGCCAGAGCTTTATAGTTGACATTTGGCCTGCCGACGCCGGTCCTGTATAGGATCGGTTCGAAGACGACCATCCTGGCAGCGCTCACGATGAGGCCGGCTACGACTGCCGCGATCAGCAGGAACAAGCCCGGCCCCAGCAAGGCTTGTCCACTCTCCACCCGTTGCAGGAGATAGTCGATGCGGAGCGAGACATACCTCAAGGAATAGGTCACAACCATACCTGGCAGGAAATAGGCTATTACCAGGCCAAAGTTGATCGGTAGCTGGAGCATCGCTTGGTGCTAATAGCTTTGGGTGGCTCCTGAGAGCGCGAGTGCCGTCGGGGTAGCTACGCGACGCGCACGGTGCGGGGCAGTACTGTGAGCCCAAGCACGCCTCAGAGCGCTCTGCTTAGCCATAGACGAATCTACTTTATTGTACCACACAGAGGGGTCGCAGTGGTCGCCAGGAGCCAGTCGCGGCGCTCCCGCGCTCCCTGCGCCACCGACCGAACCGCCACTTCCTCACGCACCGCCCCGCACAGCCGACGTGTCTCCTCGACTCCCCGTTCCCGGGAAAAACTCCCCGCCTCCCGGCGCGCCGGCTAGATTTCCCCACAGACCTCGAGATTGCAGGCAAGATCGCATCGTCGCCATCGGCAGCCTGTGGGGACCCCGCCGCTTCGACGCCCACGGCTGCGATCCGGCGGACGCTTTGCGTCGAGCCGGTTGGTCGGGCCGCTCGCAGCACACGAGCGGCGCGTCGAAGGCAACGATGACGTAGTCGATATCGGGATGGCGGCCGATCGTGTCTAGGATCGCGGAAGAGAGGCTCGCCATAGGGAGGAGTCTCTGTTCAGCGGCCGTCTGCGGCATCGAGGCAGGCCAAGGCGTCGGGGTCGCTGCGGTAGGCCGGACGCGGCTCGAGGATTGTCGGTCGCGAGGCGCCGAAGGCGATCGCGCATGGCGCTGGCAAGGACATGAGGCCAACTCGCCTATCTCGGACACGCGGGTCGATCATGGTGAGCGGCGGGCGTTGGCGGCGGCGGTAGCACCGCTCGCGGAGCGGCGAGAGCACTTCGGGGGGGCCCGAACTCCTCGGGTGGAGGGCCTGAGGTCCTTGGTCAGGGCACAGCGGGTCACGGTTCTCGGCCGGTGGCCGGAGTCGACCCCGATCGCTCCTCGGTCTTCGCCCCGCCCCGGGGCCGGGCGCCGGTCAGCCGCCGACGGCGCCCGCCAGCAGGTCCAGCGCCACGCCGATGCCGGCGCCGAAGTAGGCGCCCGGCAGCGCGAAGCCGTTGATGGCGATGCGGCGCGGCCGAGTGCCGCGGTTCTCGGGCGTGCCGTTCGCGGCGCCGAAGACGAACTGGCTGGCGGAGCGACTGGTGTCGCCGGATCCCTCTGTGACTCCGTCATTGTAGATCGCGGTCCCGCGCTCGGCCGGTTCGAGTCGGTAGCCGAGAGCGGCGAGCCTGGCTTCGAGGTCCCTGGCGTTCATCAAGAACGACCATCAGGGCGGGAGGTGAACAACCTCGCGCGCGGCAAGGGCCAGGGCGCCGCTGCAGCACGCGTTGGCACCGCTGCTCGAGGTGATCGCCCAGCTTGGCGAGACGATCCGGGGCTACGGCCGGGCGGTCGAGGCGATGGCGGCCAAGCAGTAACTCGGAGACTCAGCGTCTGCGCCAGGTCACGGGGGTCGGGTCGACCAATGGCCAAATCTCGGTGTGGGGCATGTGTGGGGCGAGGAGCTACCGATCACATATCACATTTGTTTTCCATGGCTTACCTGGTGCGGCTGGGAGGACTCGAACCCCCGACCAAGAGTTTAGGAACCCCTCGCCTTTACTGTCACTCGTTGTCACGCCTTGTCACCCGTTGTCTCCAAATGGCTGATTCCTGAGGACTTCCGCCGATCGCCACAGTGACAACACTAACACAGGAAAGCATCTCGAGACACTAACGGGCAATTCGGATTGCGGGATATGTGCGGGACGGCTACCGCCTCACGCGGGTAGTGCTGGAAGCGGGAGCCCCCTGCCAACGCGCGCCGACCCGGGGGCCGCGCTCTCCAGCGCCAGACGCGCGCATCGAGCCTTGCCCGTGAGCGGCCGGCGACGCCCACACCGCATGCCAAGACAAACCGGTTCAGGCTCGCGCCTGGTCGACCACTCGTCACAGCGGGCGGCGACCTGCAGCACGACCTCAGCGTCGGGGTCGGGGAGCGGCGAGGCGTCGAAGGTCTGGCCGCCACCTTGCTTCGCCAGGGCTGGACCTGCGCGGCGTAGACCAACCGCGGGTCCGATGGCGCGACGGCGACCGAGACGAAGCCCCGGCCCAGGTGCGAATCGGCTGCCGCCCTGGGCGGACTTGGCAAAGGACGAATCGCGACAATCGGCGGCGATCTCCAGCTTCAAGTCGCCGCCCTCCTCGCGCAGCCGCAGGCAGCGGGAGAGTTGGGCCGCGCCGGGCGGAACCGACATGGCAAGGGTCACCTCGTGGACCTCGCCGTAACCTGTCCTCTTGCGCGCTTCGGGATGGTCGATCCTGAAGCGGGTCTTCAAGTAGATCGCTCCGAAACGATCGGGCTCGGTCGTAGTGACATCGACCGGAATCGAACCTGTAGACGCCGGGCGCGGCCGCGAGGCCCACGCCAACTTCGCCAAGGCCGCTGCCAGCGTCTACTTCGACTCCAAAGAACCCAGGCAGGCCTTGCCCGCCGAGCGCAAGACCCTCGACCGCCTCGCCGCAGGCGATGTCCCCATGCCAAGGTGCGCCTGTGACGCCCGACCGGGACCACGGGTAGCCACCGAACCGCCACCTTAAGTCATGCACGCGTAGCTAATTCTACATTCGTTATTATTGCCTGCACGTGCTATCGTAAGAACGATCTAGCAGAAAATTGGACAAGACCTATGCCGCTCTCTGCCAACCCGCTCGACAGTCGACAACGCCGGAAAAAATCAAGGTCGTGCTTCGGTCACGCTGGCCGGAGCTGCCGGAGGCCCGATCGAAGCCGGTCCAGGCGGTCTCATCCAGCGTCCACCATCCCGCTAGATTGGGTGGTGGCGCAAAGGATTGACTCGGCAGCGCAAGGAGCGGCCCCTAGCTCTGAACGGCGAGCGCGAACAGACAGCTCATCGCCCCAGCACATGCCTTCGTCCGCAGGAGCAGATCTCTCTTCGAATTCTTGCATGTGCAAGATCGACCTCAAAACGAGTCCCCGGGCTCGGTGGCCGTTCGATGAGCCGGGGACCGGCGGAGTGGCCGACATGTCATCTCTGTACCGCTGATGGGAATGGACTTCGAGGAACGAAACCGATCCTTCCACTCCTCCCTCGGAAAACAAGGACTCCTGATGGCATGGAAAGATATTGTCGGCGCACGGTTTTCACCGGCTGAATTCGACGACTATGTCCGTCAACTGGTGTTCACGGACTGGCGCCCGCAATTCGTCGTCGTGCACAACACGGGGTCCCCCTCACTGGCGGATAGGCCCGCGGGATTCACGCCGGCGCATATGCAGAACTTCGTGCACTATTACCGCGACACGCAGGGTTGGAGCGCGGGCCCTCATTGCTTTGTGGACCAGAACGGAATCTGGGTGTTTACGCCGCTCACGACGACCGGCGTGCACAGCCCTTCCTGGAATTCCATGTCCTGGGGAGTGGAGACCTTGGGCGATTACAGCACCGAGGCGTTCACCGATCCAATCCACGAACACCTTGTCGCCTGTCTCGCCACACTGCATGCGGTGATCCCGCTGGACGTGAACAACCTCCACTTCCACAAAGAGGACCCGCTTACTACCCACTTATGCCCGGGAGTGAACATCATCAAACCGGTGTTGATTCACGACGTACAAACCCTGATCTCCAGCCGACAGACGCTCGCGGATCCAGCGCGCGGGCGCTATACTGGAGCTTCGCCCGCCGAGGTCGCTCCGGAATCGCACTTCTTTGCCGACCACGGCTCGCTGACGCAAACCGATGCCATCGCATACGGCCCGGTCACCGACGACAAGGAGAACAAGTATCGCGTCACGGGCCTCGTCAAGGCCACTGCGGACGTAAACGCCTACGCCGCAGTCAGCGGCATAGTCATGATCCAGCGCGTGGCCGACGAGAACAATCCCGGCACCTATCTCCCGAATGTGGTGAACCTCGTCCTCAAGCCCTACAAGCAGCCGATCAAAGGCTTCACACGGGTGAAGTACTTCATCTACCGCAACCTTCGCCTCGACGCGTTTCTCAAGGGTACTTCGGCAGCCGACGAGGCGCTGGTGCGCAATAAGACCAGCGGGTCGTCGTTCATTCAGAACCTGTGGACCATTCACACGGCCCAGAACGGCACCGCACCGTTCCAAAGCACCGTGCTGGGGTTCGATCCCGCGAACCAGCTTGGCACGGCCGGCATCGATAAGTTGTTCCACCGCCAGAATGCGAACGAACAACTACCGTTTGCGGCGCGCGGAGACCAGATCGGTACGTTCTATACGAATTCCGGCGCTGACGCCTTCGGGATCGAGATCCTCCTCGAAGGCGACTTCGAACCAGATTACGACTACGTCCGCACCTCCACTGAAACTGTCATCGATGTGTCGGGAGCGGCAGCCGGAACGGACAGCCAACTGCAGCGCGCCAGAATCCTGAACTACCTTGATCCGGCTGCGTTTTACGGAATGCACATGGCGCCTGCTGGGTGGCTGGAGGTGCAGTCCGGCTCCGCGAAAAAGAAGCTGAAGGGCGTGGCCGTGTACAACGACGTGGTGCAACAATTCGCGACCCACAACACGCTGTACATCGATGTTCGCAACGAAAACGGGCTCG
>DASZHY010000236.1:0-2029 GCA_035949675.1 Thermoanaerobaculia bacterium | reverse complement strand
TTGGTCACCCCGGGCTCGTCGGTACGGAGGTACTCGGGCACCAGCGAGAAGGCGGCGCGCAGGTTCGCCACGTCCCGCACCAGCAGCACCGAACAGTCGACCGGCGTGAACATCCACTTGTGGGGGTTGACGCCGATCGAGTCGGCGCGCTCGAGGCCCGGCATCTGCGCCCGCAGCTCCGGGCACAGCGCCGCGACGCCGGCGTAGGCGGCGTCGACGTGCAGCCACAGGCCGTGCTCGGCGCACAGATCGGCGATCGCGGGCACCGGGTCGATGCTGGTGGTCGAGGTGGTGCCGACCGTGGCGACCACGGCCAGCGGCCGCCTCCCGGCCGCGCGGTCGGCGGCGATGGCCGCCGCCAGAGCGTCAGGCCGCAGGCGAAACTCGGCATCGCTGGCCACCCGCCGCACCTGCTCGTGGCCCAGGCCGAGGACGATGGCCGCCTTGTCGACCGAAGAATGGGCCTGGTCGCTGGTGTAGACGACGAGGGGCGGCACCTCCGGGCGCCCCGCCAGGCCGCGGCTTCGCGCCTCGAGGCCAGGAGCGCGGTGGCGCGCCGCCGCCAGCGCCACCAGGGTGCTGGTCGAGGCGGTGTCGTTGATGTGGCCGCGGAACTCCGGCGGCAGACCCATCATCTGGCGCAGCCAGTCGCAGACCCGCTCCTCGAGCTCGGTCGCCGCCGGCGAGGTGCGCCAGAGCATGGCGTTGACGTTGAGCCCGGCCGCCAGCGCCTCGCCGACGATGCCGGGCGCCGAGCCGGTGATGGCGAAGTAGGCGAGGAAGCCGGGATGGTTCCAGTGGGTGACGTTGGGCTCGATCAGCCGCTGATAGTCGTCGAGCAGCACGTCGAGCGGCTGCGGCCCCTGGGGCGGCGCGGCCGGGAGCAGCGCCGCCACCTCGCCGGGCCCGACCGCCGGCAGCACCGGCCGCTCTCCCACTCCTTCGAGGTAGTCGGCGAGCAGATCGGCGACGCGGTGCATCGCGGCACGGAACTCGGGCGTCGGGAGGTCCTGGCTCATGGCGGGTGTCCTCCTCGAGGCGGCAGGCCCGCCGCCGCTCGATCCGTCTTCTACCGGTTTTCGGCGGCGGGCCTAAAGGGATGCCACGGATTCCAGAGTGGATCCGAGGCTCCCTCCCGGCCAGGGAGGGAGCCTCGGGTTGGGGTCCGCCCCGGCGGCTAGCTGGCGCCCTTGCGCTTCAGCTCGTCGTCGATGACCTTGGAGAGATCGTCGGTGGACACCGCGCCGGAGATGAAGCGGCCGTTGACGAACATGGCCGGCGTGCCGTTGACCCCGGCCTTGCTGCCGGCCTGCATGTCGCCCTGGACCGCCGGGGTTTCCTTGCCCGAATCGAGGCAGCTGTTGAAGCTGGCCGCGTTGAGGCCGGCAATGCCTGCCGCCTTCGTCTTCAGCCCGTCGACGGCCAGGCCGGCCTGGTCCTTGAACATGGCGTCATGCATCTCCCAGAACTTGCCCTGCTCGTTGGCGCACAGCGCGGCCTCGGCGGCCTTGGCGGCGTTGGGGTGCATGGGCAGCGGGAACTGGCGGAAGACCAGGCGCACCTTGCTGCCGTACTTGCTGACCACCTGCTCGAGAGTGGGGGTGACGCGCGAGCAGAAGGGGCACTGGAAGTCGGAGAACTCGACGATGGTGACCGGCGCCGACGCCGGGCCGCGGGCCGGGAAGCCGGCCGCCGCCACGTCCACGCGCAGCGGCTCGAACAGGTAATCGACCTTGTACTTCGCCTCCAGGGTCTGCATGAACTTCTCGCGCGCTTCCTGCTGACCGGTCTGCTGCAGGTAGGTCTTGATCTGCGGGATCAGGGTCTCCTTTGGGCGCGGCGGCATCTGCGCCTTGTTCTTCTCGTAGAACGCCTCGGCGTCGGCGTCGCTCACCTCGGCCGGCTTGATCTCGGCCAGGATCTGGTCCTTGGTCACCTTGCGGGACGCCGCCTCGGCGGCGAGAAGACGATCCTGGACGATCTTCTTGAGCTGCGAGTCCGTGATCTCGTGCCGCCGCTGCTGGTACTC
>DASZHY010000235.1:0-5634 GCA_035949675.1 Thermoanaerobaculia bacterium | reverse complement strand
GCCGCCGCGCCCGGCGGTCGACGCCGATGCGCAGCGCCTCCCGCGCCAGGTCGCGCGCGCCCCACAGCTTGCGCGGCGAGGGCGGCAGCAGCGTCTCGGCCAGCTCGACCAGCCGCCGCACCAGCCGGAACGGCCGCTTGCCGAACGCGATCTCGGCGCGCCGGGCGGTGCCGAACAGGTTGGTGGCCAGCGGGATCTCCGCGCCCCGCACGTTGGTGAACAGCAGCGCCGGGCCGCCGGCGGCGATCACCCGCCGGTGGATCTCGGCAGCCTCGAGCCGGGCGTCCACCGGCGCCTCGACCACCGCCAGGTCGCCGTCACGCCGCAGCTGCTCGAGGAAAGCGCGCAGGTCCGGGAAGGTGGGCTCGGCCACAGTGGCAGCAGTCTAACCCGCCAGCCCGCGAACCGCGGGCATTGGTGGTCCCCGCATGGAGCGGCGCACTTTCGCCGGCGGCCGTCCTTAGCCGGCCTTAGCCAGCCGGAGGCGTATCATTCGCCGCATGCCTAGAGACTCGAAGACCATGCGGCCATCGGCCCGGGTGGCGTCGGCGCCATGACGCCGAGCCCGGTCACTCTCGCGCAGTTGCAGGCGGTGATCTCGGGCGAGTCCTCCTTCGCCCGCTTCTTCGGCTTTCGGGTCGAGGCGGCCGAGGGCGGGGAGTGCACCCTTTTCATTCCGTTCAATCCGCAGTTCGAGCGTCCCGGCGGCATCGTCAACGGCGTCTTGTTGATGGCCGCCGCGGACGTCGCGATGTGGCTGGCGATCAAGACGCTGCGCGGCCTCGAGGACCCGTCGGTCACCATCAACATGCACACCTCCTTCCTGCGCAGCGCACGGCAGGAGGACATCCGCTGCCAGGCGCGCGTCCTGCGCGAGGGAGGCCGGCTGAGCCACGGCACCGCCGAATGCAGGGCGGCGGCGAGCGGTGAGCTGCTCACCGAGCATTCGCTGACCTACATGCGGACCGGCCAGCCCACGGTGCCCACTACCTCCTGAGGTTCATTGGCGAAAATTGCAGCCAGCAATAATCGAATACCCGCGGTACAACGACCCACAACACACCAAACGCGATGCTGCTGCCTGCTAGCAGGGCGAGACCAATCCAACGCTGTCACCGCCCGCGGTGCACGCTCTCATTCCCGTTACTCATTTGACACCTCGCGCAACGCCGATGGAATCAACCGAGCCAACGACATCTTGTGCCGCGGACAACTCCCTCCTCGAGCGTCCCATCCTCTACCGTAGCTAGTCAGTAGCAAGTAGTGCGGTCCTTTGCATATCGCCATCCAGCCATTTGACCTGAGTCCTATGTGTGGCTATTGTCACTAGAAATGGTCGCAGCTGCGATGAACTTGGTGCTCGCTGTCGAACGCGACAAGAGGAGCTAGACTCATGGCTATTCAGCGGCCTGCAGGTGCAGCGATCGTCGGGCTGGCGCCTTTACCCCCGCCCTCCGATGTCCCGGGTGTGCTGGGGACTTACGTGGGACAAGAGCACGACTGGGAGACAGATCCTGACGTCTTTCATGCGGAAAGCGCCCAGCTCCTACACCACCTCTTCGCGAGGGTGCTGGTAGTTCACCGCGAAACATTTGAAAACGCTGGCGGCCCCCCAATCGCCGCGCGACTGTGGAGAACGCCCGCCTTTCTTCCGGGACCCTTCGCCGGTGAACCGCAGTCGGACGCCGACGCTAGCGCCGACGCGGTGCTGGGATGGTCGGGAACACTCGCAGATGACGTGGGTGAATTCCTAGCGGTGGATGATTGGGTGGATCTCGGGTTCCAGCGTTTCGAGGTTCTGTGGCTGCGTGCCAAGTACCTGGAAACAGAATTCAAGGTGGCGATCGCGCCGGACGTCCAGCACCGGACAGACAACTACACGAACGGCTATTTGAGCCAGGTAGCGTTCAGATCCAACGCAAGCTCTACCCTCGAGTTCCGCGTGGGACTCGCTGTCGCGAACGCGTTTTCGCTCGAGACGCTGGATTTATCGAGCCTAGTGTAAACAGCCTGGTTTGACACGCTTTTGCGTTGGTGCCAGCTCCCGACCTTGAACTCCACCCCCTGGGCCAGCGGCAGGTCGGCCGGCCGGCCCACGAAGCGGTAGCCTCTAGGCGGTCACCGCCGGCGCGGCCGCTCCTTGCACCGGCACCGTGCCCGAGGAAACCACTTGCAGCTTCCAGCCGTCGGCGCGGCTGCCGTCGAGGTTCAAGTGGCCGGCCACGAAGAAGTCCACTTCGCCGCCCTTGCCATCCGGCACGAGCCCCAGCAGGTCGGTGTTGTCGCAGACCTCGTTGGCCCGCTTGGGTTCAGCGGCGAGGCACCACGGGGCTTGCTTCGCCTAATTGGAGATCGATCCGAACATCGCCCTGAGATACCAGGTCTAGGCGCCGGGTTTGACCGCCTTCGCCTCGTCGAGCGTGTCGAGGATGCCGGCCACGACGTCCGGGCGGTAGAAGCGGTCCCGGAGGCGCGACGCGGGAAAGAAATCGGCAGCCGCATCGCGTCCGCGATTGAAGTGCCAACCGATCAGATCCTCGCCTCCCGGCGAGGTGTCGTAGTAGCCAGCCGGCGTCCAGGCCACCCAGCGCTTGCGGTCGGCATGGAGAAAGAGGGCCAGCAGCTCCCTACCGTCAGCGGCCCGGAACCAGCGCACCGTCCCGTCGCCAAATGCCGCCACCGCGATGCGTGCGTCGCCGGAGACGTTGACGGCCCACGTGGCTCCGGGGGCGAAGATCGTCCAGCGCTCCCGACCCGATGGATCCATGCAGTACAGCTCGTGCACCGTGCCAAGCACGAAGAACCGGCCGTCGGGCGAAATGGCCAGGCTGCGGGACTGCTCGTAAGGCCTGAGTTTCAGCCGCGTGCCATTGAGCGAGGGCGCCGTGCCAAAATCCCAATCCTTGATCACCAATCCCGGGGCTTCATGCCGCGGGGAGCTCATGCGATCGTCCGCGGGGCCGGCCAGGAGCGCCCGCTGCTTGACTTGGAACGTGGCCGGTTCAGCACCGCGCCGGTAGCTGAACTTCACCGCGTCGCCGGTCGCGTCGACGCGAAACTCCGCACCCATCTCCCGCAGATCGGCGGTCGCCGGTCCGATGAGTCGTTCGCGCTCGCCTGAGGCGGTCAGGACGCCCCAGGAAGCATCCCCGGCGCCGAAAGCGATGCGGCCTCGCGGCAGAGGTTGGAGAGATCCGATGAGGTCCGACGCCCCGGTCGTGAGCTCGGTGCGGGCGCCTTTTCCTGCGTCGGCCCACCGCAGGATCGGATTCAGGTCATTCCTCTGGAACAACCCGCCGGCATAGAGGGTCCGGCCGTCGGCCGACCATGCGACTACAGCCAGGTCGCCATTGTCCAGACCGCTCACGTCAGGGAGATACCGGTCTGCGAGGTCGTCCGCGGAGCGCACCTCGATCCCGGTGGCGTCGTAGAACCCAACCGCCACCAACCTGCCATCCGGCGAGAAGCGGATCCCGAAGGGATTCTCGCCTCTGGTCTCGACCTTGGCGATGAGCTTCAGGTCCGGATCGTATAGGCGCACGCATCCATCGTAGGCAGTCGTGGCCAGGCGGCCTGATTTGTCGAAATCGACACCATAGCTGTCCCAGCCGTAGGGATCGCGGCCCAGCTCCTTGCCGTCCGCAACCCGGTAGAGTCGCACTCCCTGCATTCCGGTAGTGGCGGCCAGGCGCCGTCCATCCGCGCTGAAGGCAAGGCCCTTCACGATGTCCGGCAAGCCCGAGATGCGACGCAGCAGCCGGCCTGTGGATCTCGCAAAGAGGTAGATGCTCTCGTCGCGATCCCATTCATAGCCGGTCGCCCCCCCGGTGGCGATGACCTCGCCGTCGGGAGAGATCGCGGCGGCATAGAGCTCGCCCTCTCTTCCGCCGCGCGCAATCGGGGGCCGTATGGTTCGCAGCAGCCCGCCGGTGGCGAGGTCCCATACCCGCAGCGTCTTGTCGCGGGAGGCAGTCGCCAGGAAGCGGCCGGCCGCATCCGCCCCGATGCTCTCGATGTAAGCGGCGTGCCTGCCGGTCTCCACCCGCAGCACCGGCTCCACCGGAGGGCCAGGGCCGAGATGGCGTGGGGCACACGGCGCCGTCACCAGCGCGCCGACGTAAACCAGGACCTTCCAGCGCAACGATCGCTCGGTCACCGCCGGGCCGCCGCTCACCTGGGCACCGGCACCGCGCCCGAGGACACCACCTGCAGCTTCCAGCCGTCGGCGCGGCTGCCGTCGAGATTCAGGTGGCCGGCCACGAAGAAGAGGCGCGAGGTGTCGGGCAGGTCCGGGGTGCTGCAGAAGCGGTCCTGGAGATAGAAGGGCGGAATGGCCTGATAGAAGAGCGTCGCCCTGACGCTCGCCGGCTCGGCGCCCGCGAGATCGGCTAAGGGAATGGCGTAGGTCAGCGCGTCGCCGCCGCCTCCCAGGCCGCCCTCTGACTTCGGCCGGTACCAGGGGTCGTCCACCTTGCCGCCTTTGCCGTCCGGCAGCTCCGGGAGCACGCGGTGGACCAGCGCCTCGGCGCTCAGCTTGGCGCTGCCCAGGCCCTCGCGCCGCGCCAGCTCGAGGCTGGGGTTCCAGCCGCGAGGCAGCAGGCGGTTGTCCTTGACCACGTCGGCCAGCGAGAGAAAGCTGGTGGTGAACCTGCCGCGCGGGTCCCGCACCAGCTCTTGATAGATCTGGACCTGGTCCTGGCGGCTGATCGTCCGGTAATGCGGCTGGAAGCGGTTCCTCTCCTCGGCGGCGGTCAGCGGCCGGCACTCGCTCTTCCACAGCAGCTCGCCGAGGATGGGCTTGCCGCTCGGGTCCACGAGCACGCCGGTCGGGGTGGTGCGGCCGGAGACCCACAGCTCGCGGCCGGCGGCGTCCAGCACCTCGAGCCGCAGGAAGGCACGGCGGAAGCCGACGCCGGACGGCAGCTTGTGCCCGGCCAGGTTCACCACCTGCACCTCGGCAACGAGGCGGCCGCCGGCCACGCGGACGCCGGTCAAGGAAACCTGGGCCGTCGTCGAGTCCGCCTGCTGGAGCATCGAGTTGAAGGTGGTCTCGAGCGGCGCCACGCCGCGGGAGACCAGCATCGGGTCCTGGATGCGGATGCCCAGGACGTCCGGGAACTGCTGGGCCAGCTTGTTGAAGAAGACGTTGAGCCCCACCAGCGAGTGCCGGCCGTAGGGCGACCGGGGCTTGAGGTCGATCTCGGAGATCGGCCGCCGGTTGTCGACCTGCGGCATGTTGCTCGCCTCCTCGATGGCGGCGATCTTGAACGCCAGGGGACCGACGCTCGGGTAGCTGGTGGACATGTGGCAGTCCTGGCAGGACTGGGCAGCAGGACCGCCGTCGCGAAAGTCGCTGAACACCCACTCGGGGTAGGTGGCCTGCTCGATGTCGATCTCGGGCCGCTTCGTCCCCGGCCGCACCCAGGGCACGTTGCCGTCGAAGACCGGCAGCACGACGCTGTGGCAGCTGCCGCAGATCTTCGAGCTGGTGAGGTTGGGGAATTCGATGGGCGTGACGCCCAGCGCATGCACCATCGGCACCTGCTGCGGGCCGGCGAACGGGCCGTGGACCTTGTCCGCGTCGCCGAGGCGGAAGTCGCCGGTGAAGGTGTCGCCGAAGCCGGTCTTCTCCGG
>DASZHY010000234.1:0-14566 GCA_035949675.1 Thermoanaerobaculia bacterium | reverse complement strand
GCTCTCGCCGTGCGCTCGGTGCTGCCGGCAGGCGCCGCCACCAAGGACCTGCGCCCCAAGCCGCCAGCGCCCCTGCGCCAGCTGCCGCTCGGGGCGGCGTTCCTCTGGACCCTCGCCATCCTCGCCGCCGTCGCCGCCGCCGGCCTCTGGGCCCTTTGGCGGCGCGCCCGCCGCCGCCGGGCCGCGGCCGGCGCCGAGGCCCAGGCCAGGCCGCTGCTCGCGCCCTTGCCGGAGCTGCTGGCGGCCCTCGACCGGCTCGCCGCCGAGCCGTCGCCCGAGATCGTGCACACCGGCATCAGCCAGGCGCTGCGGCGCTACCTCGGCCGCGCCGTCGGCTTCCCGGCGCCCGAGAGCACCACGACCGAGATCCAGCGCCGGCTCCTCGCCCGCGGCTGGCCCTCGGCGCAGGTGCGGCCGGCGGTCGAGCTGCTGCGCGCCTGCGACCTGGTGAAGTTCGCGCGCCAGCACGCTCCCGCCGAGAGCGCCCTGCAGCGCCTGGCGGCGGCGCGGCGCCTGGGCGAGGAGATCGCGGCGCGCGCCGCCGCCGTCGAGCAAGCGCGCGCCCGCCTCGAGGCCGCCGGATGACCGAGGTCTTCCCCCACCTCGCGAACCCCTGGTGGCTGGCCCTCCTGCTGGCGCTGCCGGCGCTCGCCTGGCACCATCATCGCCGCCATTCGCTCGGGGCGCTGACCTACAGCCGCCTGCCCCTGCCGGCGGACGACGCGGACGACGCGGACGACCCGCGATCGCAGCCCGCCCGAGCTGCCCAGGCTGCCCAGGCTGCCCGGGCTGCCCTGGCTACCGACGCCCGCCGGGGCCGTGCAGGCCGCCTCAGCCGGGCTCGCTTCCGCGGTGCCTGGCGGCTGCACCTGCCTTTTTATCTGCGCCTCGCTGCGCTCGGCTGCGTGGCTCTGGCGCTGTGCCGGCCGCAGCTCGGCTACGCCTGGGAGGAGAGCCTCACCGAGGGCATCGACATCGAGCTGCTGCTCGACATCTCGGGCAGCATGGCGGCCGAGGACTTCCTGCCCCAGAACCGCCTCGCCGTCGCCAAGCAGGTGGTCGAGCAGTTCGTCGCCGGCAGGACCGGCGACCGCATCGGCCTGGTGGTCTTCTCGGGCGCCGCCATGACCCGCTCGCCGCTCACCACCGACCACGCCATGCTGCGGCTGCTGGTCGATGCGGTCGAGCTCAACAGCCTTCCCGACGGCACCGCGATCGGCGTCGCCCTGGCCGCCGGCGCGGCGCGCCTGCGGGACAGCCCGGCCAAGACCCGCATCATGGTGCTGGTGACCGACGGCGGCAACAACGCCGGCGAGATCGATCCGCTGTCGGCGGCGGCGATGTGCAAGGGGCTGGGCCTCAAGGTTTACACCGTCGGCGTCGGCACCGCGGGACGGGTGCCGGTGCCGATGCCGATGCGGAATCGGGAGACCGGCGCGATCGAGATCCACCGCATGATGATGAACGTCGCGGTCGACGAGGAGCTGTTGCGCCAGATCGCCCAGCGCACCGGCGGCCGGTACTGGAAGGCCAGCGACCTGCGCAGCCTGCAAGACATCTTCCGCGAGATCGACCGGCTCGAGAAGACGCCGCTGCGCGTCAAGCGCTACGTCCGCTACCGCGAGGCCTTTGCGCCGCTCGCCCTGGCCGCCCTTTCGCTGCTCGCCCTGCCGCTCGCCGCGGCCGGCCTGCAGGTGACCGCCGAGCCATGAGCTTCGCCGCCCCCCGCCTGCTTTGGCTGCTGGCGCTGGCGCCGCTCGCCGCCGCCGGCGCCGCCGCGCTCTGGCGCCGCCGCCTGCGGGCCGACGACGCCTGGGCGGCGCGCGGCCTCTGGGACCGCCTGCTGCCCGGTTTCAGCCGGCCCCGCCTGGCGTTGTCGGTCGCCTGCCTGGCGCTGTCGTTCGCCGGCATCGCGCTGGCGCTCGCCCGGCCGCGCTGGGGCGGCGCCGAAGAGAAGGTGGAGCGCCGCGGCGTCGACGTCGTCTACCTGATCGACTCCTCGCTGTCCATGGCGGCCCCCGACGTCGCGCCGTCGCGTCTCTTCGCCGCCAAGGCGATGGTGCGGCGCATGAGCCAGGCGATGCCGGGCGACCGCGTGGCGCTGGTGCAGACCGAGGGCGAGGGCATGATGCTCGCTCCGCTGACGCTCGACGGCGCCGTCCTCGATCTGCTGCTCGACACCGTCGAGGCAGGCTCCCTGCCGCGCCCGGGGACCGAGCTGGCCGCCGGGCTCGACACGGCGCTCCGCCTCTTCGGGCCGCAGACCGCGAGGCACCGCGCGCTGATCATCCTCTCGGACGGCGAGGACCACGGCGGCGGCATCGAGGCCAGCGCCGCCAAGCTCAGGGAGAGCGGCGTCGTCGTCTTCGCGCTCGGCATCGGCACTCCCGAGGGCACGCCCATCCCGGTCGGCGGCGGCGACTTCAAACGCGACGAGAGCGGCAAGGTGGTGATCACGCGGCTGCACGAGGAGACCCTCGAGTCGCTGGCCCGCGCGACCGGCGGCGCCTACCTGCGGGTCACCGGCGCCGCCACCGACCCCGCTCCCATCCTGCGCCAGGTCGACCGCCTCGAGAAGCGCACGCTCGAGACCGAGACGGTGACCACCCGTGAGGAGCGCTTCCAGTGGCCGCTGCTGCTGGCCGCCGCCGCGCTGTTGCTGCAGCTGGCGGTGGGGCCCTTCGCGCCGGCACGGCAGGCCGGCGGCGCGGCACGGCGTCCCGAGCCGTCCCGCACCCGGACCCGGACCCGGAAGGCGGCGGCGGCGGCATGACCCGCGCGCGCCAGAAGCCAGCGCCGGCGCCCGGCGCCGCCGGCACCGTTGCGCCGGCGAAGCGCCGGCGCCCGCTGCTGGCGCCGGGGCTGGCCACCGGGGCGCTGGCGGTGCTGTGCTGGGCCAGCGCGGCCCTGGCGCTGCCCTCCCTGCAGTCGCTGCCGCCCTTGCCGTCCCCGCCTACCCCATCGCAGCGGATCGATGCCGCGCAGCGCTCGATGCGCGCCCTGTCCAAGGCGATTTCCATCCTGCATCCGCACCTGCCGGCGTGGGTAGAGCGCTGGCTCTACAACCCGCGCGAGCGCACCTCGGCGGCCATCGCCGGCCTGAAGCACGGCGACGGCAAGGCCGCCGTCGCGGCCGCCGACACCGCGCGGCGGCTCGCTCCCGGCGAGCCCCTCACCAGCTTCAACGCCGGCAGTGCGCGCCTCGCTCCGGACAGCGAGAGCAATGCGGGCAAGGCGGGTAATGCGGGCAGCCCGGGCGGCGCCGATCGCGGGCTGGCGCGCGAGGCCGAGCCGCTGCTCGAGCAAGCGGTCCAGGCAGCCGGTCCGGACCTCGCGGTGGCCGCCACCTACAACCTCGGCAACGCGCGCCTCGCCGCCGGCGACTTCGCCGGCGCCGTCGAGGCGTACAAGCAGACGCTCCGCGCCGCGCCCGGGCACGCCGCCGCCAAGTACAACCTCGAGCTCGCCTGGCGCGAGCAGCAGCGACAGCAGCAGAGCTCGCGCCGCGCCGTCGGGCCCCGCGGCGGCGGCGGCCGGCCGCGCGAGGGCGAGCGCCAGCAGACCGCCGGCCAGGGCGGCAGCGGCAACGCCGGCAACAGCCCACGGCCGGGGCAGCAGGCGGAACAGCGCGCTCCGTCGCCGCAGCAGGGCCAGCGCCAGGGACAGAGCGGCCAGGCGCAGACCGCCTTGGGCATGCACGGCCAGCCGTCGCCGCTTCTCGGCAGGCAACCGCTCGCCGGCTATCAGGACCAGCCGGAGATGAGCGCCAGCGAGGCGGCGGCGGTGCTCGAAGCAGTCCAGAACCTCGAGCGCCAGCAGCGCCGCCAGGCGGCCGCGCGCCAGGCCCGCCAGCGCGCCGCCAACGGGGAGGACTGGTGAGGTCGCGGCTCGCCCCGCGTTGTCGGCGCGGCGCGACTGTCCGCGCCGGCTGCCAGGCCATCGCCTGCCTCGCGGCGGCGTTCGCGGCGGGGCCGCTTGCCGCCTCGCCTTTCGCTGTCCACGTCACCCTCACGCCGGCAGTGATCGGCCTCGAGGAGACCGCCACCTTGACCATCGAGGCCGAGGGCGGCGGTCTCAGCGGCTACAGCTTCGAGCCCACCTACCTCCTCGAGAACCTCGCGGTGGCCGGCGGCCCCTCCCGGTTCACGAACTTCAGCCTGATCAACGGCAGCCTGTCGCACTCGTTCCGCTACTCGCTCCCGCTGCGGCCCCTCGCGACCGGCCCGGCGCGCGTGCGCTCCCTGGTGCTGCGGGTGCACGACCAGGTCGTGCGCTTGCCCGACCAGGAGATCCGGGTCCAGGAGCAACCCACCGGTCAAGCCGGCGGCGGCGCCGCCGCCGGCGCCCCCCGCCAGCCGGGCGAGCCCGAGGACCTGTTCGACCAGCTGTTCGGCCGCGGCTCGCCGTTCGCCTCGCCGCAGCGCCCCCAGGGACCTGCCGCCTTCCTGCGCGCCGAGCTGCAGCCGGCGCGGCCCCTGGCCGGCGAGCAGGCGATCTACACCATCTATCTCTACTCGCGGCAGGACGTGTCGGCGATCAGCCCCACCGCCATACCCAGCTTCAAGGGCTTCTGGGTGCGCGACCTGCCGCAGCCGGAGCACTACGCCCTCGAGATGATGACCATCGGCAACGACCGCTACGGGCGCGTGCCGATGATCCGCAAGGCGCTCTTCGCGCTGCGCCCCGGCCATCACGTGCTCGAGCCGGCCACCTGCGACGTGGTCGTCGAGCCGCCCGGCCGCGGCTTCTTCGGGCCGCCGGTGCCGCTTTCCGAGGAGCTCCACCTACGCACTTCCGAGATGGCCGTGGACGTGCAGCCCCTGCCCCCGGCGCCGGCCGGCTTCGGCGGTCTGGTCGGGCAGGTGAGTCTCGCCTCCCGGCTGCAACCGTACAAGGTGCATCTGGGCGACGGCACCACCTTGACGGTCACCCTGGCGGGGGCCGGCCATCTCCAAGGAGTGGCGGCGCCGCGCCTGGACCTGCCGCCCGGCCTGACCACCTTCCCGCCGCAGCAGCAATCCGAGGACCACGTCAACGGCGCCACGGTCGAGGGCCGGCGCACCTGGACCTACGTCATCGTCCCCACCCGGCCCGGCCTCTACAGCGTGAAGCCGCAGTCCGTCGCCTACTTCGATCCGGCGCACCGCGCCTACCGTCTGGCGGAGTCGCCCGCCCTCGCCCTCACCGCCCTGCCTGCGCCGCCGGCCCCCCCGGCTGCCGGCGCG
This sequence comes from Thermoanaerobaculia bacterium, assembly GCA_035949675.1. Classification (GTDB taxonomy): domain Bacteria; phylum Acidobacteriota; class Thermoanaerobaculia; order Multivoradales; family UBA5704; genus JASLEW01. The sequence continues at coordinate 9,341 of DASZHY010000234.1, read as the reverse complement.
GCCGGGGCCGCGGGCGCCGCCGCAGGCGGTGCCGGCCGGCGCGACCGCGGCCCGCTGGCCTGGCTGTCGCAGCTCGCCTGGCTGTCGCCGCGCCGCGGCTGGCCCGGCTTGCTCCCCTGGATCGCTCTGCTTGGCGGCGCCGTTGCCGCCGTGGCCGTCATTGCCTTCATCATGGTGCGCCGCCGCGGACATCCTCGGCCAGCACAGCCAGCGCGGCGAGCAACGCCGGTGTCCGCCGACCTGGGCACCGCTGGCGAGGCGCCGCCTCCCAAACCCCGCGAGGTCGAGCAGAAGCTGCGCGAGGCCGCGCGCGAGGAGCGGCCGCGCCACGCCGCGGCACTGGTCGAGGAGGGTTGGCGCGGCTACCTGGCCGGCCGCTGGGGCCTGCCCAGCACCACGCCGCCGGCGCGTTGGGGAGCGGTGCTCGCCGCCCAGGGCGTTGCCTCCGACATCGCCGACGAGGTGACCCGGCTGGTCGAGGAGCTGCACTACCTGCGCTACGCGCCGCAGCTGTCGACGACCGGCGCCGTCCGCGACCAACTGGTGAGCCGCAGCCGCCAGCTGCTCCGCCGCCTGCGGTAGCGGCGTTGCTCCCTCCCCATCGATCCCCAGGCCACCACGCCGGCGAGCTCAACGCCTTGCTGCAGGCGAGAGCGCCCCTCAGTGTCGCGACTCCGCGGTCCTAACCAAGTCGGCGATCGGTTGTCGTCGCAACCTCACTCGGGCTCTTCGTCGGGGACCTCGATCTCCTCGGGAGGAATCCAGACCGTCTTGCCGTCCTTCCAGATAGGGATCGGCACTCCTTCGCGTTTGTGGGCAAGCCAAGCGATCCGTGCCGCCTTGCGGATCGCAGCGTCGATCAGCGTTCCTTCGCGGAAAATGGCGTTGATATCCTTAGGCGGCTCATTCGGCATGGGGTGGATCTCCATAACGATTTGTGAGATGCATCCAAGTAGTCGCGTCCTTGATCAAGGTCACATCTCTGCCTCTTCCCGCCGCGATCAGACTCGGAGGCGGTGCGCCCGAGTTATCAAAGACACGCCACGTATCTGACATCGGTCGATAGAGCGAGAAGAAGTTCGCCAAGCCCGCGTGGAAGCGGCGGCGAACTGTCAGCTCTGGTACCGCGTGGCCGCCGCGCCGTACACGATCCGCGACCCTCTCCAAGGCAAACTCGGGGCTGGGAAGCCAGAGGAAAACGATGTGGAAGAGATAACCCTTCTTGATCAGCTCCAAGAGCCATCGAGCGTATGACCTGCCGGCAAGGGTGGTCTCGAAGGCAAAGGTGGCCCGACTGTTTGCGAGCTCATTGATTCTGCTCAACATGACCTTTCCTGCCGTCAACGCTGCGCCCGCGGGGTCAAAGGCGGCCAAGCCCTCGGCGATAAGGTCGGCGTTGACGAACTGCGTCACTCCCAGCGTCTCTTTGAGAAGTGGTGGCCCGGTCGTCGATTTCCCAGCTCCGTTGGGTCCAGCGAGGGTTACTACAGTGGGCGATGACACTAGAGACGGGCCTCCCTACCACGTCGAAGGTCTTCGATTCCCATCTTGGGAGCCATCATACCTGGCCGCCCACCGCTCTCGCGCCGAGAACGACGGCCAGCATCAGGAGCGTGCCGGCGATGAAGCCGACGGCCATGGCACGCTTGGGCACACCGTCACGCCACGCTCCCACGAACGCCCACGAGGAGAAGGGCAGGTACAGGAGCGTGGCGGTGTAGACGCCCGGCGACACCCGATGCTGCACGAGGGTTGGAAGGATGTGGAAGAAGATGGCGTTGACCAGGGTCGCGGCGGGAATCACAAGACTGAGTGCGGGCCGTCTCCACCCGACGCTGGCGAGCCAGAGCGCGGCGAGAAACAGGATCGTGTTGGCAACGACGAACCCCTCCGCCGGCATCACGATGCCCAAAGTCTCCTTCGCCCATTCCTGCCAGCCAGTGAAGTACTCTTCCATCGGGTGGAGAGCGCATGAGACCGCCACCACCCAGAGCGTCCATTCGCTGGTCCGCTTTTCAGGACCATCCATATCGTCTCCTTGGCACCGGACGGCGCCCATCGCGGCCGATTCATTCCCTAGGCGCCAGGTCCTCGCGCAGCCGCGCCGGCGCCACCGCGCGGATGCCGCGGGACTACTCCGAATTTTCAATCTGGCTGGCCTCGTTGACTTTACCATTCGCCCACCTCAGAATCGGCTCAGCCCCCGACCCGCCACCGCAACCACCGAGCAACGAGCCGAGCGACACGAGCGAGAGGAGCCACAGCGCATGGCGGGGGTGACGCTCAAGCACGTCAAGAAGAGCTTCGGGCAGGTCATGGTCATCGAGGACCTGAACCTCGACATCCAGGACCACGAGTTCATGGTGCTGGTGGGACCTTCCGGCTGCGGCAAGTCGACGGCTCTGCGGATGATCGCCGGGCTCGAGGAGATCACCGGCGGCACCATCGAGATCGGCGGCCGCCTGGTCAACGACGTCCCGCCCAAGGACCGCGACATCGCCATGGTGTTCCAGAGCTACGCACTCTACCCCCACATGACGGTGCGCGAGAACCTCGAGTTCGGGCTCAAGATCCGCAAGACGCCCCCTGCCGAGATGGCGCGGCTGGTGAGCGAGGCGGCGGCGATCCTCGGCATCAGCGAGTACCTGGACCGCAAGCCGAAGCAGCTCTCCGGCGGCCAGCGCCAGCGGGTCGCGGTGGGGCGCGCGATCGTGCGCCAGCCGGCGGTCTTCCTCTTCGACGAGCCGCTCTCCAACCTCGACGCCAAGCTGCGGGTGCAGACGCGGGCCGAGATCACCCGCCTGCAGAAGGACCTGCAGACGACCACCGTCTACGTCACCCACGACCAGATCGAGGCGATGACCATGGGCCATCGCATCGCGGTCATGCAGAAGGGCATGCTGCAGCAGGTCGGCACCCCGCTCGAGGTCTACGAGCAGCCGTCCAACCTCTTCGTCGCCGGCTTCATCGGCACACCGCCGATGAACTTCCTTCCCGGGGCCCTCGCCGACCAGGGGGCGAGCGTCGCCACCTCCGGCCTCGAGGTGCAGCTGCCAGAGCGGCTCGCCGCCGCCACCCGCGGCCAGGACGGGCGCAAGGTCGTCCTCGGCATCCGCCCCGAGAACGTGCACGAGCCGGAGCGCGGCAGCTCCGGCGGCGGCGCGGCGCGGCAGCGGGTCACCGTCCGCGTCGAGTTCGTCGAACCGCTGGGCCACGAGGTCATCGTCCACGGGCGGGTGGGCGAGGACCTGCTGATCGCCAAGGTCGATCCGCACCACGCGCCGCAGATGGGGGACGAGCTGGCGCTGGCCATGGAGACCGACGCCATCCACCTGTTCGACGCCGCCAGCGAGGACCGGATCGCTCCGGCGGCCTGATGCCGGCCGCGCCGGCACGACTGCTTCACCTGCTGCCACCCATACCCACCAGCCCGCAGTTTCTGCTATGGTGTTGCATGCCGGCCATCCGCGCGCGAAGCAGGGGCACCATGCCTTTCCGAACCGGATCCATGGCGGCGTTGCCTGCTCTCGACGCCGGAGCTGCGCCGCGGCGGCTCGTCTCGTTTTGGCCAGCGGCCGGCTGAGGGCCCCTTGACGGCCGAGTTCACCTGCCTCGACCCGTTGCGCCTGGAACGCTTCCTGGAAAGGCGGCGGGCCCACCCCACGTTCCCGCTCGAGTTGAGCCTCGCCGAGAACCTGATGGAGGTGCTGCGCCGGGCGAACAGCTTCGTGCCCTCGGCGGCGGGCTCCATCCTGCTCGACAACCCGGCCGAAAAGCAGCCCGAGCGCCACCGCAACCATCTGACCTTCATCGCCGCCTTTGGCGAGAAATCAGAGGGCTTGCTGGGCGCCACCGTCCCGGCCGACCGGGGCATCGCCGGAAGGGTCTACCTGACCGGCGAGACTTACATCACCTCGAACGCGCCGGCCGACCGGTTCTTCTATGGCGAGGTGGACCAGAGGACCTCGTACCAGACCCAGTCGATGATCGCCATTCCGGTACGCATCGAGCACGACGTCTGCGGAGTTCTCGAGCTGATCAACCGGCGCGAGATGGCCAACTACAGCCGCGAGGACCGCAACCTGCTCGAGATCTTCGCCGGGTACATTTCCATCTCGATCCAGAACGTCCTCGACGCCCGACAGGCACAGGAGATCGCCAAGCGCGACAACCTGACGGGCCTGTTCAACGACCGCTACCTGCACGTCGCCCTGGCCGAGGCGATCCGGCGCTGCCGCGAGGACGACCAGGATCTGGCGCTGCTCTTCGTCGACCTCGATTACTTCAAGCGCGTCAACGACACTCACGGCCATCTCGCCGGCAGCCAGGTGCTGCGCGAGGTCGGGCACATCCTGCGCCGCATGGTGGGCACCGCCAACGGCATCCCGGCCCGCTACGGCGGCGACGAGTTCGTCCTGCTGCTGCCGCGGTATGACCTCGAGCAGGCGATCGATCTGGCGGAGGAGGTCCGCTCGAAGCTCGTCGAGACCACCTTCTCCTCGCAGCCGGGCGAGATCCAGCCCGAGGCCCTGCACCTCAAGGGAGTGACCTGCTCGATCGGCATCGCCACCCTGAAGCGCCATCTCACCGAGGACTTGACGCTCAGCGAGAGCAAGAGCACCCTGCTGCGCCTGGCCGACGCCGCGATGTACGTCGCCAAGGAGACCGGCCGCAACCGTACCGCGATCGCCGGCCAGCTGGTGCGCCGGCGCCGCAACAGCGCCACCGCGACCTCCGAGCGCCTGCAGCTCATCGTTCCCGAGTCCTGAGCGCGCGCAAGATCCGGAACGTCCGCCGCGCCGCCGCCCGCTGCCGGCGCTACCTACCGTCCGAGCACGACGTCGATGCCGGCGACGATCCAGCGGGCTCGCCCCGATCGGCCCACCAGACCTCGCCCTGGCCGATCACCACTCGACCTGCTCCAGGATCAGGCGGGAGGCTCTCGTGGTGAACTCATCCGCTTCGCCCCCCACCTCGTCCACGACGCGGTTCATCGCTTCGGTCAGGCGATCCGGCGAATGTCTGGCCACGAACTCTCGTACTGCGCGGCTGTAGAGCCGGCTGCGAGAGGTTTGCAATGCCGCCGCGAGTCGCTCGGCTTCCTCGAACACCTCGTCGGGGATCGAAATCGCTGTTTTCATACTATGACTATGACCGGTGCGACCCGGTCGGTCAACGACGCTCGCGGCACCCCGGCCCGCGTATGCTCGAGGCGCCATGAAACAGCGGGACCAGCGCGGCGATCGCGTTGATCGCCGGCATGCCGGCCGGTTCACGGACCTGGACGCGGACAAGCTCAGGGGGGGCTACTACACCTCTCCAGAGGTGGCGGCCTGGCTCGCGAAGTGGGCCATCCAGAACCCGGACGACGTCGTCCTCGAGCCGAGCTGCGGCGACGGCGTGTTCTTGGAGGCCGCCGCCGTTCGCCTCCGGCAGCTGGGCGCTCACCCCCGGACCGTCAGCCACAACCTTACCGGCATCGAGATCCTCGCCGCCGCGGCAGACCGGGCGCGTGCCCGCCTCGGCAGCATCGCAAGCTTGCCGCCCACCGTCGTCGAGACCGGCGATTTCTTCGCCTGGTGGCGACAGCCGGCGCGCGGGTCGTTCGACGTGGTGATTGGCAATCCGCCCTTCATCCGCTACCAGAGCTTTCCAGAACCGCACCGCGGCCTCGCCATGACGATCATGGCCGAGCTGGGCTTGATCCCGAACCGCCTGACCAACATCTGGGTTCCCTTCGTGGCTGCCGCCGCGGCGGCCCTGCGGCCGGCGGGCCGGCTGGCCCTGGTTCTTCCCGCCGAGCTTCTGCAGGTGAGCTACGCCTCCCAGCTACGCGCCTTCCTCACCGAGCGCTTCGCGCGTCTCGACCTCGTCGCCTGCAACGAGCTGTTTTTCGCCCGCGCCGAGCAGGAGGTGGTGCTCCTGCTCGCCGGCGGCGCACTTGGCGAGCCGTCGGCCGGCAACGCATGCCGAGTCGCGTTGACCGCGGCCCACAGCGTCGGTCAGATCACGGAGCGGCCGCCGGCGGAGGTCCTCGCCGGCGCCATGCCAAAGACCGTGCGCCACGATGGCGAGAAATGGCTGAAGTATTTCCTGACGGAACGCGAGATCACCTTCCTGCGCGCGCTGCGAGCGGCTCCCTGCACGACCGCCCTCGCGACCCACGCGAGCGTCGACATCGGCGTCGTCACCGGCAAGAACGAGTTCTTCGTTCTCAGCGCGGATCAGGTCCATCGCCTCGGCGGCGGCCACACCGTACCGGTGGTCTCGCGGTCAGGCCACCTGAAAGGAGCCTGCTTCAGCACCGCCGATTGGCAGGGCCTCGCCGCCGCCGGCGACCGCGTCCACCTGCTGCACCTTGCTCCGCTCAACGGCTCGCGGCCTTCGCCGCGGCTTGCTCGCTATCTACGCTCGGGCGAAGCCGGCGGCATCCATCGCGGCTACAAGTGCTCGATCCGCGCCCCCTGGTACGCGGTGCCGTCGGTCTGGGTGCCGGACGCTTTCCTGTTCCGCCAGATTTACGACTTTCCGCGCCTCGTGCTCAATCAGGCCGGCGCGACCTCGACCGACACGATCCATCGCCTGCGCGGCAGGGCCGCACCTGACCAGATCGTCAGCAGCCTCTATACGCACCTGACTGCCGCATCGGCCGAGATCGAGGGGCGGAGCTATGGCGGCGGCGTGCTCGAGCTCGAGCCGACGGAAGCCGAGAGGCTGCTCGTTCCCGCCGAGCTCGGAGCAGGCTTGCCGCTGGCCGAGTGCGATCGCCTGATCCGCGCCGGGCGCATCGACCAGGTCCTCGCCGAAAACGATGCCTTGCTGCTCAGGGGCCGGATGGGCCTCTCGTCAGGGGAGTGCTCCATGCTTCGCGATGCCTGGATCAAGATGCGCGACCGCCGGCTCGCCCGCCGGCGCCGGGGTAGCCGGGCGCCTTGCCCTTCTAGGCGCGAGCCGGATATGCTATGAGCGGGTTTTGGGTTTTTGTCGGGCAGTGGAGCCGTCTGCGAGGCTTCCCTACCGTATCCTTTGTAACTTCCCAAGCGGTCCTTGCTTCCCTCGCGGAGGAACCATGAGTGCCACTGTGCTTGCCGAATCCCTGAAAGCCGCCGACCTCATCGCGCTCGAGGAGCGCTATGGCGCCCATACCTACCACCCGCTCGACGTCGTCGTCACCCGCGCCGAGGGCGTCTGGCTGTGGGACGTCGATGGCCGCAGGTACATGGACTTCCTGGCCGCTTACTCCGCCGTCAACCAGGGGCACTGCCATCCGGTCATCCAGCAGGCGATGATCGACCAGATCCACCGCGCCACCCTGACCTCGCGTGCCTTCCGGAGCGATCAGCTCGGCCCGTTCTTCGAGCAGATCTGCACGCTTTCCGGGTACGACAAGTTCCTGCCGATGAACAGCGGCGCCGAGGGGGTCGAGACCGCCATCAAGGCCGCCCGCAACTGGGCCTACACGGTCAAGGGCGTGCCCGACGGCAAGGCCGAGATCCTGGTGTTCGAGAACAACTTCCACGGCCGCACCACCACGATCGTCGGCTTCTCGAGCGAGGCCACCTACCGTGACGGCTTCGGCCCCTATGCCCCCGGCTTCCGCCTCCTGCCCTACGGCGACGCCGCCGCGGTCGAGCGCGCGCTCGAGGAGAACGGCCCCAACGTCGCCGCCGTCATGGTCGAGCCCATCCAGGGCGAGGCCGGGATCATCATCCCGCCCGACGGCTTCCTGGCGCAGCTCCGCGAGCTCACCCGCCGGCACCACGCGCTGCTGGTGACCGACGAGATCCAGTCCGGCCTGGGCCGCACCGGCAAGCTCTTCGCCTACCAGCACGAGGGCATCCGTCCCGACGTCGTGATCGTCGGCAAGGCCCTGTCGGGTGGTTTCTACCCGGTCTCCGGCATCCTCGCCGACGACGCCGTGATGGCCGCCTGGAAGCGCGGCCAGCACGGCTCGACCTTCGGCGGCAATCCCCTTGCCGCCGCCGTCGCCAGCGCCGCCCTGCGCGTGCTGATCGACGAGAAGATGATCGAGAACGCGGCAGTGCTCGGCCCCTACTTCCTCGAGCGCCTGCACCGCATCGACTCCCGCCACATCAAGGAGGTGCGCGGCAGGGGCCTGTGGATCGGCATCGAGCTGCACCGCGAGGCCGGCGGCGCCCGCCGTTTCTGCGAAGCCCTGCAGACCGAGGGCCTGCTGTGCAAGGAGACCCACGACCACGTCATCCGCATCGCCCCGCCGCTGGTCATCAAGCGCGAGCAGATCGACTGGGCCATGGAGCGCCTCGAGCGCGTGCTGACCACGCTCTGACAGCCTGTCGGAGGGCTAGCGCACGGCGGCCGGCAGCCAGGCCTCGCCGCCGGGATCGTGCATGTCCCAGTAGGCGATGCGCTCGCACTTGGCGAGCTTGTAGGTCGTGCCGTCCTCACGCTCGAAGCGCAGCAGGCGGTGGGGCAGCTGGGCACCAAAGGTGTAGGTGAGCTTGGAGGCGCCGCTGGTCAGCCGCAGCTCCACGGCGCCGGGCTCCCCCGGCTCCGCGCCGCCCGGCGCCTCCCGGCGCTCCAGGCCGTAGTCCCGCGGCGCGAGGTCCCCGTAGCGGCCGGCGAGCAGCGACGGGAACACCTCGACGTGGGGCGGCAGGATGCCGGTGACGAAGGTGCGCAGCGCCGCCGGCAGTCCGTCCTCCGGCAGCGCGCTGGCAGGCCAGCGGTGGGTGCGGTCCCCCTGCCCGTCGAAGTAGCTGTGGGTCTGGAGCTTGCCGTGCGTCATCTCGGCAAAGGAGATGCCGCACGCCTCCGAGGAGGTGGCGGCGATCTTCTGCAGCGCGCCGCTGTCGCGCCGCCAGAAGACGCTGGCCATCTGGTGGTAGGTGTAGATGCCGGTCGCCGCGTCGCGGACATGGTTGAGCTTCAGCACCTCGAAGCTCTCGCGCCGCGGGTGGTCGGCCTTGACGTCGAGCGCCGGGCTCCATGGCTCCTTGACCAGCACCAGCAGCGCCCGCCCCTTGTAGACGTGGCCATAGTGCGCCCAGCTCACCTCGTAGGCGCAGAACTCAGCCTTGCCGTCGTCCCACAGCGGCGCGCGCCGCCACGCCGGGTCGCCCGCGGCCGGGGAGTCGGCGTGGATGGTGGGATCGATGCCGGGGCCGGCGCCGATGCCGAAGGAACCCTGGGGGGAGCGATTGGAGCTGCCGATGCTGCCCGTGCCGGCGACCAGCGGCGAGGCGCTCACCGCCGGGGCGTCCTGGGCGTCCGAACGGATCCACCACAGCGTGAGGCCCAGCAGGGGCACCACCGCCAGGCATTTCCAGATGAGCTTTCGCATTTCATCAGCTCCGCCGCGG
>DASZHY010000233.1:0-3276 GCA_035949675.1 Thermoanaerobaculia bacterium | reverse complement strand
GGACCGTCGCTCGCCAGTGCCTCGTCGAGCGCCTCGGCGAGCTCGGGCTCGAGGCCGGCGTCGAGCAGATCGGCCACCGCCGGCGCCGCCGCCAGGAACCCGTCCACCAGGTCCCCCAGCCCGCGCAAGGCATCGTCGCCGCGCGCCGCGCGCTCGACCAGCGTCTCGAACAGCAGGGCGCCGCGCGCGGCCCTCATGCCGGCGCGCTCGAGGATCTCGCAGGCCAGGCCGAAGAGGGTCTGCACCATCACCCCGGCCATCGCCGGCCGCGCCGGCCGCACCACCCGCGGCAACCCTTCGGCGCCGCCCGGCGCCGCGGCGCTCACCGGTTGCACCAATTGCGCCGCGACGTGCCGCCGCAAGCTGCGCGACGGCACCACCACGCGCACCGGCAGCGCCAGCCTTGCCGGCTCGCGCCGCGCCTCGGCCGCCAGCGCGTCCAGCCGCGCCAGCAGCAGCGCCTCGGCCGCCAGCGGACCGTGGCACACCACCACGCCGGACAAGGCGCCGCCGCCGGCCCCTTCGGCTACGGCGGCGGCCGTGCCGCCGGCGCCGCCGCGCGCGTCGGCCGTGGCGGCGGGACCAGCGGCAGCTGGTTGGAACAGGTTGAGCTGTAATGCCACCGCGCTAAGGATAGCGCGCCGCCGGCTGCTGCTCGCGCTCCGCGCTTACGTGGAGCTCCAGCTCCTGCTCCCGGTACTGCAGCAGGTAGAGGCGGTAATAGATGCCGCGCTGGGCCAGCAGCTCCTGGTGGGTGCCGACCTCGCGCACCTCGCCCTTGTGCATGACCAGGATGCGATCGGCCCGCTGGATGGTCGACAGCCGATGAGCGATCACCACGCTGGTGCGGCCGCGCAGCAAGCGCTCGAGCGCCTGCTGGATGAGCTGCTCGGTCTCGGTGTCGATCGAGGAGGTGGCCTCGTCGAGGATGAGGATGCGCGGGTCGAAGGCGAGGGCCCGCGCGAAGGCGATGAGCTGCTTCTGGCCCACCGACAGGCCGGCGCCGCGTTCGCGCACCGTCGCCTGCATGCCTCCCGGCAGCCGCTCGATGAACGGCAGGGCGTGCACCTCGCCGGCCGCCCAGCGCAGGCGCTCGTCGTCGATCGCCGCCTCGCCCAGGCGGATGTTCTCGGCCACCGTGCCGGCGAAGAGGAAGACGTCCTGCAGCACCATGCCGATGGCGCGGCGCAGCACCGGCAGCGACCACTGGCGGACGTCCACGCCGTCCACCTTGACCGCCCCGGAGTCCACGTCGTAGAAGCGCAGCAGCAGGTTGGCGAGCGTGCTCTTGCCCGCCCCGGTATGGCCGACCACCGCCAGCGTCTCGCCCGGCTGCACTCGAAACGACACGCCCTTGAGCACCGGCTCGCCCGCCTGGTAGCTGAACCGCACCTGGTCGAACTCCATGGCGCCGCGCACCTGCCGCGGCGCATGGGCGTCCGGCGGCGACTCGATCCCGACCGGCGTGTCGAGCAGCCGGAAGATGCGCTCCGAGCTGGCCATCGCGCCTTGCAGGATGTTGTACTTCTCGGACAGGTCCGAGAGCGGCTGGTAGAAGCGCTGCGCGTATTGCAGGAAGGCGATGAGCGCGCCGAGCGACACCGCTCCGGCCAGCGCCTGGCCGCCGCCCACCCAGATCAGCAGGCCGACGCCGAGCGCCGTGATCAGCTCGACACCCGGGAAGTAGACGGCGTAGTAGAAGATCGAGCGCACGTTGGCGACGCGGTGGCGGTCGTTGATCTCCACGAACTCCGCGTAGGCCCGCGCCTCGCGCCCGAACAGCTGCACCACCGGCATGCCGGTGACGTGCTCTTGCAGGAACGCGTTGATGGCGGCGATCTTGACCCGCACGTCGCGGAAGGCCTGGCGCACGCCGGCCCGGAACCAGCCGGTCAGCAGCGCCAGCAGCGGCACGATCGAGAACGCCACCAGCGCCAGCCGCCAGTCCAGCCAGAACAGCACCACCACGATGCCGGCGAGCAGCAGCACGTCGCCGAGCAGCTCCACCAACCCGGAGGTGAACATCTCGTTCAAGGCGTCGACGTCGGTGGTGACGCGGGTCACCAGGCGGCCGATCGGGTTGCGGTCGTAAAAGGCGATCGGCAGCCGCTGCAGGTGGCCGAAGATCTGGTTGCGCAGGTCGTACATGATGTACTGACCGATCAGCATCATCACGTAGCCTTCGGCGTAAATGGTCAAGAAAGTCAGCAGCAGCGAGGCGATGAAGACCACCGACACCACCGCCAGGCCCTGGGTCTGGACGTGGGCGGGATCGATGCCGCGGGCGAGCAGCGCGTCGCGCACCAGCAGGCTGGCGCTCGACAGGGAGGCGGCCCGCGCCTGCGGCGGGCGCACGAACAGGTCGAGGGCGACGGCGGTCGCCAGCGGCCCGACCAGCTGCAGCGCCGAGGAGACCAGGATCAGCGCCACCGCCCCGGCGGTCATCAGGCGGTAGGGCAGCACATACCGGAGCAGCCGCCGCATCAACCGCGCGTCGTAAGCCTTGCCGAGGATCTCCTCCTCATGGAGCTCGTGGTCGCTCACGGCGCAACGATAACGCAGTCTCCGGCGCCGCGCCGGCCGCCGGTGCCGCCGCGGTCTACCTGTCAGGCCAGTCAGGCCCGCTGATTGTCGCGAGGACACCGCGTCGGCTAGACTCCGCGTCCTCGCCACCCTGACGGCAAACGGTGGCGAACGGCGGCGAACAGCGGCGAACGAGAAGAGGAACCCTTTGCAGGCGGCAACCCATCTCTTCCTCTGCGTCGTGTTTCCGCAGTCGGCTGCCGTTGCCGCACCGTAGGGCAACCCCGGGCGTCAGGTGCAAGCCAGACTCGACGACATTCAGCGAGCCTTTGCGTCCCTCGGGAGACGTTCAAGAAGCTGGGCAAGCAGCACTACCGCGGCCCTGCTGTTGACGGTCTTGGCCGGCACTGCTTCGCTGGCAGCGTCGTGGGAGCGCTGGATCAATCCCCTTGTCGACTCCGGGCGGGAAATGGACGTTCCCTGGCGGCTCACCTTGGGCGAGCGCCTGTACCATGACATTGCGTACTACTACGGACCGCTGGGGCCGTGGCTCGACGCGCTCGCACTACGGCTCTTCGGTGACCGCTGGATCGTGCTCCAAGCGGTCTGCCTGGCCTTGTCCGTCGTCATCTTCGCGCTGCTCTACCAGCTGATCCGGCTCGCCGGCGGCAGTCGATTGGCGGCGGGCACCGCCACCGGCTTGGCCGCGGTCCTCTGCATGGGGGCGCCGAACGGCGGGGCCTTCATCTTTCC
>DASZHY010000232.1:0-6014 GCA_035949675.1 Thermoanaerobaculia bacterium | reverse complement strand
GCGCGGCACGCACCACCGCGAGGTTGGCCTCGCCCGCCACCGCGGTCGCGTAGCCGAGAATGGTGGTGGCGGTGTTGGCGTCGGCGCCGTCGAGCACGAGCTGGGCGCGCGCCGGGCGGCCGCCGGCGAGGTCCCGTCCGTAGTTTTCGGGCACGATGAGGATCGCCGCCGCCTCGCGGCGCTCGGTGAGACGCGCCAGGTCGGCCCCGGCCTGCAGGTCGGCGACCAGGTCGAAGTAGCCGGAATTGACGAACGCCGACGCCAGGTCGCGGCTGGCGGCGCTCTTGTCGCGGTCCTCGATCGCCAGGCGGATGTGGCGCACGTCGAAGTTCACCGCGTAGCCGTAGAGCAGCAGCATCATCGTCGGCAGGCCCAGCAGCATGGCGAGCGTCAGCGGGTCGCGGGCCGCCTGGCGGTACTCCTTGACCGCGATGGCGCGCAGCTTGGCGGGCTTCATCGTTTCCTCTCCGCGGTTTCGATCAGGTGAATGAAGACGTCCTCGAGCGAGGGCACGATGCGCTCGATGCCGAAAGGCACGTTGCCGTCCGCGGTGAGCGCCGCGGCGATGCGCCGCCGGCCCTCTTCGGCGTCGGCCACCACAACGTGCAGGCGGGTGCCGAAAACCGTCGCCTCCAGCACCCAGTCGGCGGCCTCGAGCTGCCGCAGGGCGTCGCCGAACCGGGGACAGGTCACCTCGAGGAGGACGCGGCCGGCGAACACCTCCTTGAGCTCGGCGACGGTGCCCAGGGCTGCCAGGCGGCCGTCGTGCATCAGCGCGATGCGGTCGCAGCGTTCGGCCTCGTCCAGGTAGTGGGTGGTGACGATGATGGTGATCTGGTCGCGGGCGAGCTCGTCGATCAGCTGCCAGAAGCGGCGGCGCGACAGCGGGTCGACGCCGCCGGTCGGCTCGTCGAGAAAGACGATCTCGGGGCGGTGCAGCAGGGCGCAGCCAAGAGCCAGGCGCTGCTTCCAGCCGGCGGGCAGCGAGCCGGTGAGCACCTTCTCCTTGCCGGCGAGGTCCGCCATGCGCAGCGCCCAGGCCTCGCGCTCGGCGAGCGCGGCCCCGCGCAGGCCGTAGATGCCGCCGAAGAACCGCAGGTTCTGCTCGACCGGGAGGTCGTCGTAGAGGCTGAAGCGCTGGGTCATGTAGCCGATGCGGCGCTTGACGCGCTCCGGCTCGGCGGCGACGTCGACGCCGGCGACGCGGATCTTGCCGCCGGTCGGGCGCAGCAGGCCGCAGAGCATGCGGATGGCGGTGGACTTGCCGGCCCCGTTGCTGCCGAGCAGGCCGAAGACCTCGCCGCGCGCAACGCTGAAGCTGAGGTCGTCGACGGCGGTGAAGTCGCCGAAGCGCTTGACCAGCCCTTCGACCTCGATGACCGGCCCGGACGCTGGCTTGGCGCCGCCGGCCGGCGCCGCCGCCTCGGCCGCGACAGTCATCGGCCGACCGCCCGCTCGAGATTGGCCAGGGCCAGACGGACCTGGGCGAGGGCGCTGGTGCGGTCGAGAGCGGCGCGCAGCAGCGCGGTCTCGGCGTCGAGCAGCTCCGACGACGGGATGACGCCCTCGTGGTAGCGGTCGCGGGCCACTCGCACGTTCTCGTGCGCCGAGTCGAGGTTGCGGTCGGCGACCGAGGCGGCCCGGCGCGCGGTGGCCAGCTCCAGCAGGCGCTGGGTGATCTCGAGCCGGACGCGGCGCTCGAGGTCCTCGAGCCGATGACCCAGGGCGTCCGCCTGGGCGTCGATCTGCGCGGCGGCAGCGGCCGTGCGGCCGCCGTCGAAAAGCGACAGCGAGACCACGGCGCCGACGCTCCAGCTGCTCTTCCAGCGCGCCTCGAGCGGCAGGATGCGGGTGTTGGGGTTGGCGTAGTCGTAGCCGGCGGAGAGGTTGGCCTGGGGCCGCCGGGCGGCGCGGGCAGCCTCGGCGCTGGCGCGGCCGGCGGCGATGCGGCTGCGCAGCGCGATGATCTCGGGCCGCGCCGCGAAGGCGGCGGCGGCGAGCGCCTCCGGCGGCTCGGCGCCGGCGGCGGGCTCGGCCAGCGGCTCGCTCGGCTCGACGCTGGTGTCCGGCGGCAGGTCGAGCAAACGCAGAAGATTGGCATTGGCCACCGCCGCCGAGTTGGCGGCCTGCAGGCGCGCGAGCTCGGCCTGCTCGCGCTGCACCGAGACGGCAAGCACCTCGTTGGCGGCGGCCGTGCCGACGTCGCGCCGATCGCGCGTTTCCTTGAGGTGCGCATCGTAGTCGGCCAGCGACTCGGCGAGCACGCGCTCGCTGGCGCGCGCCGTGACCAGGTTCCAGTAAGCGGTGGCGGTCTCCTGTGCCAGGTCGGCGCGCCCCTGCGCGAGGTCCTGGTTGGCGGCCGCCAGCTGCTGGGCGCTGGCGGTCACGTTGTTGGCGACCCGGCCCCCGGTGTAGACCGGCAGCGCGAGCCCGAGGTGGGCACGGTAGTTGTCGGGGATGTTCGGGAAGACCGTCTCGGAACCCACCCCCGGCAAGGTCAGGCGCAATTCCGGGACGTCCGACTGGCGGGTGTAGCCGGCGGAGGCGTCGATCTGCGGCAGCCTCTCGGCGCGCGCGCCGGTGAGCCCGGCGCCGGCAGCCGCGGCCAGCGACCGCAGCTCCGCCAGGTGCGCCGAAGCCTCGCGCCCGCGGCTCAGCGCCTCGCCGAGGCTCAAGCGCAGGACGCTGCCGCCGCCGGGGGCAGCCGGAGCGGTGGCTGGAGCGGTGGCCGGAGCGGTGGCCGGAGCGCTGACGGCCGGAGCGCTCGGCGCCGGCGAAGGCGGGGCCTGCGCCGAGGCGGCGCCGGCAGGCGCCGCGGCGCACCAGAGCGCCAGCGCCAGGGCCAGCCGTTGCGCCGGCGCGGCCGCGGAGCTGCAGCTGCAATGAGTCATGGCGTCACCTCCGTGGCCGTGGACCGCCTCGCGGCGGTCTCGTCGGCGCGAATCTTGGCGATGAAGATGTCCTCGAGCGACGGCTGCACGGCGCGGGCCTCGTGCACCTCGATGCCGGCAGCGGACAGCTCTCCGGCGAGGCGGCGCGAGGCGTCGCCGGCACCGGCCGGATCGACGTCGCGCAGGGTGACGTGCAGCCGTTCGCCGAAGGCCTCGACCTCGGCGACGTCGCCGCGGCCCGCCAGCAGCTCCTCGGCCCGGCGCCGCGGGCTGGCGATCAGCTCGACCATCACCTGGCGCGTCCCCTGGCCGCCGGCGCGCAGCTCCTCGGGGGTGCTGACGCTGAGCAGCCGGCCATGGTCCATGAGGGCGACGCGCTGGCACCGCTCCGCCTCGTCGAGGTAGGGAGTGGTGAGCAGGATCGTCAGGCCCTCCGCTTGCAGGCGGCTCAAGATGCGCCAGAAATCGCGGCGCGACACCGGGTCCACGCCGGTCGTCGGCTCGTCCATCACCAGCAGCTCCGGGGTATGGACCAGGGTGCAGGCCAGCGCCAGCTTCTGCTTCATGCCGCCCGAGAGCCGGTCGGCGAGACGGCCGCGGAACGGCGCCAGGCGCAGCCGCTCCAGCAGCTCGTCCCGGCGCGGCTTCCAGTCCGCGATGCCGTGGATGGCGGCGAAGAAGGCGATGTTCTCGTCGACCGAGAGGTCGCCGTAGAGCGAGAAGCGCTGCGAGAGGTAGCCGATCCGCCGGCTGATCTCGGCGCCGCGCCGGATCGGGTCGAGGCCGAGGGTGCGCACCGAGCCGCCCTGCGGCGCCAGCAGCCCGAGGATGGTGCGCAGGGTGGTGGTCTTGCCGGCGCCGTCGGGGCCGATCAGCCCGAACATCTCGCCGCGCTCGACCCGGAAGCTGATGCCGACCACCGCCACCAGCTCGCCGTAGCGACGGACCAGCTGGTCGACCTCCACCATGGCGGGGGGTTGGCCCGCGGCATCGTGCGCGCTCTCCCTGGTTGGTGCGGGAGCGGCGCTCATGACGCACCCCCGGCCGCCCCGGCTGGCGCCTTCGCCGTCGATGTTTTCGGCGCTCCGGCCTTCGCCGTCGATGTTTTCGGCGCTCCGGCCTTCGCCGTCGCTTGGAGCCTCGCGGTGGCGGGCATGCCGGGCTTGAACAGGCCGTCGCGGTTGTCGAGCCCGACCTTCACCTTGAACACCAGCTTGACGCGCTCGTCGCGGGTCTGCACGTTCTTGGGCGTGAACTCGGCCTCGGAGGAGATGTAGGTGATGTGCCCGGAGCGGCGCTGGCCCTCGTCGGTCACGACCACCGCCGGCTGGCCGAGGCGGATTCGCCCGAGGTCGGTCTCGGCGACGTAGACGGTGAGCCAGGCATTGGCCAGGTCGGTGATCACGCAGAGCGGCGATCCGGCCGTGAGCAGCTCGCCCTGCTGCGCCACCTTCTCGGTGACCACGCCGGTCAAGGGGCTCGTCACCGTCGCGTCCTTGATCTGCTGCTCGAGCGTCGCGGCATGGGCGTCCATCCCGGCGAGCCGCGCCCGCGACTGCGCGATCTCCTGCGGCCGGCTGCCGTGGCGGGAGCGCGCCAGCGCGTCCCGCGTGCCGCGGAGGTGAGCCCCGGCGACGTCGCGCCGCGTCCGCGCGTCGTCTCGCGACTTCGCGGTGCCGGAGCCGCGGTCGAGCAGCGCCTGCATGCGGTCGAGCTCCTTCTGGGCGCCCTCCAGGTCGGCGGCCGCGCCAGCCACCTGCGACTCGGCCTCGGCAATGTCCTCCGGGCGAGATCCGGCGAGCCGCAGGTCCAGCTCGGCGGCCGCCTGGTCGCGGTCGGCCTGGGCCTGCCTCAGGGTCAGGCGATTGTCGGTGGTGTCGATCTCGGCCAGCACCTGCCCGGCATTCACCGTATCTCCCTCCTGCAAGGTGAACCGCAACAGCCGGCCGCCGACCTTGGCCGCGACGTGCACGTCGGTGCCTTCGACGTGGCCGGCGGCCTGGATGACGTCATCATGCTGCTCCTTGGCGCAGCCGGCCAGCAGCCCGGCGGTGAGCCCGATCAGCGCCACCGCTTGCCTCAGCGCCCGGCGGCCCGTCACCTCGAAAAGGAATCTCATGTCAGCTCCTATCCCTGGCCTCTTAGTCTCCAAGGCCTCCGGTGATCCCGTGCCATGAAACAGTTGCCAGTGGCAGGCGTTCGAGGACTACTTGAAGCATCTATCGGGTCTCCCCCCGCAACCCCTCGATCCCCTTCCCACCCCTCCGGGGCGGAAGGGGACGCCCCCTCCCCTTCGCTTCGGCCAACCGTTTCGTTCTAGTCCGCCTGGCGCGTCTCGCGGACTCGACCGGCTGGGTCAACGAGGCGCGCTGCAGCCTCGGATCGATCGTTTCGGCGAACCGCTCGCACGCCGCCGGATCGAGCCCGGCGAGCGCCTCGGCCTCGATTGCCGTCAGCTCCAGGCCGGCTGCCCGCAGCTGCTCGAGCCAGCGCGCCGGCGAGCGGCGCATCCGCCGCCTGGCATCCTCGTCGGTGGCCAACCTGCCGATGACGATCTCCACTCCTTCCTGGCTCATTTTCCCCCTAGTTTCCAACGCCTCCGGCGATCCCGTGCCATGAAACAGGTGCCAGTAGCAGGCGTTCGAGGACTACTCGAAGCGTCTATCGGATCTCCCCCCGCAACCCCTCGATCCCCTTCCCACCCCTCCGGGGGGGCGTCGCATGTCCACGGTGGACATGCGACATGTCCCTGAGGCCAAGGGGACGCCACCTCCCCTTCGCTTCGACCAACATTTACGTTTTAGGGCGCCGGAGCTCTGTCGCCGGCCCGCTGCGCCTCCTGGCAGGTGGCTCATTCCAAGCATCGTGCCACCGTCCGCCCGATCGCCCGGCTGCTGGTATAAACCGCTGATCCTGGCTGGCTTATGAGACAGATCGGTGGCTCCCGGCCGCCGGTGCGAACCCCCTGATCGAGATGCGTCGCAATCGACGAACTGTCGAAAAATCGACAGCTGGCCTTCCGCGCCTGCCCGGCGCCACCGGGGCGACGGGATCTTCCCTATTCGAGGCCGTGGCGGGCGAGCCGGGTGTAGAGCTGGGCGCGGGTCAGGCCCAGCAAACGGG
>DASZHY010000231.1:0-15322 GCA_035949675.1 Thermoanaerobaculia bacterium | reverse complement strand
CGGTGCGCCGCTCGACTTTGTCGCCTCTGGTACGCGCTCATCATGCTGGCTCCTCTTAGCTTGCCGGTCCGCCGCTCCCCCGGTCCACCGCTCCGCCGCTGGCGCCGCCAGCCTGAGGCGGCGCTGCCGGCCGGCCGCATTTTACTCCTCCCGAACCAGGTGGGTTATCGTTGGCGCAACCTGCGGACCCGGAGCCTGGAATGCACGCACGCAAGATTGCCTGGTTGGCGCCGGCTGCCCTGTCGCCACTGGCTGCCCTGCCGCCACTGGCTGCGCTGGCGCTGCTGGCCTGCCAGACCGCGGCCACCATGCCGGCCGCGGCGCCGCGGCCGCGGTCGCATGATGCCGCCGACGCCACCGTGGCGTCGGCGGACGGCGTGCCCATCCGCTATCACGTCGAGGGCAGCGGCGAGCCGGCGCTGGTCTTCATCCATGGCTGGTCCTGCGACCGCAGCCACTGGGCCGAGCAGGTGGCGCGGTTCAGCGCCGACCGCGAGGTCATCGCCCTGGACCTCGCCGGCCACGGCGACTCGGGCCGGGACCGCAAGGACTGGACGATCGAGTCGCTGGGCGGCGACGTGCGCGCCGTGGTGGCGGCGCTCGACTTGCGGCGAGTGGTGCTGATCGGGCATTCGATGGGCGGTCCGGTGGCGCTGGCGGCGGCAAGCGGGATGCAGGAGCGGGTCGTCGGAGTGATCGGCATCGACACTTTCCATGACGTCGAGCGCCGCATCGACCCGGCCATGGTGCAGTCGCTGGTGGGACGTTGGGAGAAGGACTTCGGCGGCACCGCCCAGCAGATGGTGGACGCCATGCTGCCGTCCGGATGCGACCCCGCGCTCCGGGAGCGCCTGCAGGCCCAATTCGCCGCGGCGCCGCCCGACATTGCCCTGGCTCTGTTGCGCGCCCAGTTCGAGCTCGACCTGGCGGCCGCCTTCGAGCACACCCGGGCGCCGATCCGGGCGATCAACACCACGCAGCCGACCAACGTGGCGGCCGGCCGCCGCCATGCCGCCGGCTTCGACGCCGTCGACCTCACGGCCCTGCAGCTCGGCCACTTCCCGATGCTCACCGCGCCCGACCTCTTCGACCAGAAGCTCGCCGAAACCCTCGCCTCCCTCGGCGTCGCCGCCGCCGCGGCGAAGACCGGCGCTCAGACCTGGCCGGCACTGCCGCCGGCGATCCGCCTCATGAAGTCTTCGAGAGTCCGCCCCGGCATCAGCGGGTAAGGCTCCTCCGAGATCTCGGCATCGCCGATGCGGTCGAGGCGGAAGTTGCGGAAGTCGTTCCTCGTTTCGCACCACGCGAGCAGGGTCCAGACCGCTCCCCAGTAGAAGAGACCGAGCGGCCAGACGGTGCGCACGGAGGTCTCCCGGTCAGGGCGGGTGTAGGCGAAGCGAACCTTGCGACGGTCCGCGGCGGCATGCCGGAGGAGACCCACCAGGCCGACGGGATAGGGGTGCACGTGAGGAGCGAAGAGGGTCTCGCCAGGGTCGGCCAGCTCCGCGGGCAGCACCGCCTCGATCTTGCGCAGCGCGTTGCCCGCGGCCTGCGAGAGCGCGGCGTCGGCCCACGAACGCACCATCCGCGCGCCGAGGCGCAAGGCGAGCAGCTCTTCACGGTCGAACATCAGCGGCGGCAAGTCGAAGCCACGGCGCAGCCGGTAGCCGACGCCGGCGGCGCCCTCGATCGGCAGGCCGCAGGCGCTCAGGTCCTGGACGTCGCGGTAGATGGTCCGCTCCGAAACCTCGAGCGCCCGCGCCAGATCCCGAGCCGTCGAGATCCGGCGCCGGCGCAGATGGAGCACGATCTGGAACAGCCGGTCGGCCCGCCGCACGCTACAAGCATAGGCGGGGGCCGGGCCCGGCGCTATCGCGGCGAGTGGAGGCCGATCCGGTTGCCTTCGGTGTCCATGAAGAAGGCAATCGAGCCGACGGCGTCGGAGAGATGGATCTTGCCCGAGAGCGCCCGGCCGCCGGCCGCCGCCACGCGGGCCAGCGCGCCGTCCAGGTCCTCTCCCGCCCCCAGGTAGACGACCGTCCCCTGGGTGCTGGGGACGAGCTGCTCGCCGACGATCAGAGCGCCGCCGACCCCGCCGTCCCGATAGGGCAGGATCGCCATCCTCTGGCCGTTGAAGGCCTCCTCCCGCAGTGTCGTTTGCAGCAAGGTCTCGTAAAAGCGCATGGCCCGGTCCAGCTCGACGACCGGGATCTCGAACCAGTCGAGTGCGTTGCTCATGGATTCTCTCCTTTCTAGTTCCGATCTCGTTGTGGCGGCAGCGCCGCCGATCCGGAGATAGCCTAGAGACCCCCTCCTGACAGCGTGGTGTCAGCAGACTTGGGAGCAGGCGAGCGGACCTGACTGCTATCCTGACCGTGGAGGCTGGATGGCCAACGCAGCGCTGCTCGCCCTCTTTGGATGGGTCGCCCTGGCGGCCACGGCGAAACCGCCGGCGACGGGTTTTCTGGCGCGCCATCTCCCGGCGAGCGGGCGTGAGCTGCGTTATCAGGTCTACGTTCCGGCCGCGTACACGCCGCGCCGGAGCTGGCCGGTGGTGCTCTTCCTCCACGGTTCGGGCGAGCGCGGCGCCGACAACCTGGCGCAGCTGCGGGAGGGGCTGGCGCCGGCCATCCGCGCCCACGCGCACTGGTTCCCGCTGCTGGCCGTCTTCCCGCAGGCGCCGGCAGGGGCGCGCTGGCGGGACGCGACCGAAGCCGACGTGATGCGCATCCTCGACGCGGTCGACAGCGAATGGCAAACGGACCGCGACCGCACCTACGTCGTGGGGATGTCGATGGGAGGCTACGGCACCTGGCAACTGGCGATGGATCACCCCGACCGTTTCGCCGCCATCGTGCCGGTTTGCGCCGGCGTGCTGCCGCCACCGACGGAGCCGGAGCTCCTGGGGGTCAAGGTCCCCGATCCCGCGGGCGACCCCTACGCACAGATCGCACGCGCGGTCGCCAAGCTGCCGATCTGGATCTTCCACGGCGCGGCGGACCCGGTGGTTCCGGTCGGCGAATCACGCCGCATGGCGAGAGAGCTGGCGAAAGCGGGCGGCGACCCGCGCTACACCGAGTACCCCTTCACCGGCCACGACGCCTGGGACCCGACCTTCAACTCGCCGGACCTGTGGGATTGGCTGCTGCAGCAGCGCCGGCCGGCCGGCGCCCGCCGCGGGGCCGGGCCTCGAGGGTAGCCGCGTGGCTATGCCGACCGCCCCAGGTAGGCCCTGAGGCGGGGGGCCGCCGACTGGAAGGGGCGGCGGGTGAGGGCGTTCTGGGCCTGCCAGCGCTCGGCCACTCCCAGCTCGACCAGGAAGCGGGTCTGGCGGCTCTCCCAGACCGCGATCGGCTCGCCGTCCCGGAACAGCAGGCGGTTGCCGGAGAGGGCCGGCAGGCGGTCGCCGGGGGTGACGATCCCCACCAGGTTGAGGGGATCGGCCGCGCTCACCGACACCAGGCTGCCGCGGCGCGGCTCCTTCCGCACCGCCCGCAGGCGCCCGACGGCCTCCGGCAGCGCGAACTGCTCGCCCGAAAAGCCGTCCACGAAGCGGCCGCCGCGGATCTCGCCGCGGGCTTCCAGGCGGCGATAGACGCGCAGCAGGTCGCGCCAGGGAGGCGCCAGCGACTCCCGTTCGAGCAGGCGCCTGAAGACCACCCCATAGCGGCGCAGCAGCGCCCACGCCGCGGCCTCGAGCGCTGCAGGCGGGGCGCCCGACGCGAAAGCAAGGTCGGCGGCAGGGCCAGTCCCGCCGGCACCGGCACTTCCCGGCGCGGCAGGACCGGACCCGCCGGCACCGCCGGCTGCCGGCGCGGCGGGCGCCGGCGGCCGCAGCAGCGACCAGCGGCCGGCGTTCTGCACACCGAAGGCGGCCAACGAGGCGGCGCCGCCGGCCCGCGTCGCCCGTGGCAGGCGGTCGACGCGCGGCCGCTTGTGGGCCGGCACCAGCAGCGCGCGCAGGCCGGTGAAGCTGTCGGCGGTCACCAGCCCGGCCGCGACCAGCTCGGCGAGCGCGGCCTCGAGCTGGGTTTGCAGCAGACGCGCGCCGGCCGCCAGCTCGTCGAAGAACGAGGCGCCGGCCGCGAGCAGCCGCTGGTAGACCGCCGCCGCGTCCGAGGACAGCTGGGGCATCTCGCCGCCAGCGCCGCCGGCGCCGTCAGCGCCGTCAGCAGCCGCCGGCGCCAGCTCGGTCCAGAGCGGCACGCCGCCGCGCGGCAGCACCAGGATCGGCGTGGCGCGAACCGGCCCCGGGCGCCGCCCGCGTGGCCGCTCCTCGCGCTCGCTCCCACCCGCGGCGGCTGGCGGCGTCAGGCGCCCCCAGACGTAGCGCCCCGCCAGGCACAGGGCGTCGAACCACAGCGGGTCGTAGCCCGGCAACCGGGCCGGCAGGATCTCGCCTTCCCAGGCAGCGGCAGGGGCCTCGAAACCCTCGAGCTGCGCCAGCAGCGCCGGCAGGCTCTCCGGACCTTGCGCCGCCGCGGGCGACGCCGCCGAGGCTGCGCCCTCCGGGGCCTCCGGGGAGCCAGGCGCAACGCCCGCCCGCGCCGGCCCGCTCCTGGGCGCCGCGGCGCCGCCGCCGGCAACCCGGTGCCAGGAGAGCAGGAAACGCATGAAGTCGGCCTGGGAGACAGGCTCGATCTCCCGCCGCAGCCGCTCGAGGGTGTAGCGGTGGATCCGCGCCAGCAAACGGCGCTCGCACCATTCGATCTCGCGCGTTTCCGTGGCTCTGCCGGCCTCCCCTCCCCTCGCAAGGCCCGCCGGCGGCGCCGGCGGCGCCGCCGCCCGGTTCGCCGCCGGACTGAAGTGGCCGCGCAGCACGAACCCCTCGCCCTCGAGCGCCGCCAGGGCCGCCTCGACCGCGGCCGGACGCAGCCCGGCGGCTGCCGCGAGCTCCCCGGCCGTGGTGGGACCAAGGCCTTGCAGCCTGCCGCGCACCATCTCGATCGCCGCCTCCTCGGGCGGCCACTGGCGGGCATGGCGCGCCGGCGGCGTGATCGCCGGCGCCAGCACCGCGTCCGGACGCAGCGCCGTGCTCAGCGCCAGGCGCTCGGCTGATATCCACATGCCGGGCCACATGCCGGGCCACGGCCCGCCGGACAGCAGCGTCGCCCGCCCGGCCTCGGCGAGCTGGGCGAAGAGCGGCTCCCAGCCCGACCGCCTGCCCTCCTCGGCGGTGACGAAGGTCAAGGTGAGCAGCGCATCGTGCAGCTCGTCGGGAGTCTCCGCCGCGGGCCAGGCTTCCTCCCGCACCCGCGCGATGGCGGCCGCGTCCAGCGCTCCCAGGTCGGAGGCCGTCTCCGGGTCGAGCCAGCGGCGCACCCGCACCGCCTGGGTGCGGCGCTCCTCGAGCGGCGCGTCGTCGAGGAAGGCGTAGGGGCGCGCCGCGAGGATCTCGTGGGCCAGCGGCGACGGCTCGGTCACGTCACGGGCCTGAAGCGTCAGCTCGCCGCGCTCGAGGCGGCCCAGCAGCCGCTCGAGGCCGGTGGTGTCCATCGCCTCTTCCAGGCAGTCGCGCATGGCCTCGGCGACCAGCGGATGATCGGGGATCTCGCGCTCGCCCACGATGTTCTCGAGGCAGGCCAGCTGGTCGGGGAAGACCACCGCCACCAGGTCCTCGGCGTCCTGCCGCAGCCGCGGCGCCGGCACCCGGCGGCCCGCCCGCCAGCGCGGCACGGCGAGCGCGCGGCTGGCCGCCCAGCGCCAGCGCACCGGGAAGAGCGGCGAGTCGAGCACCGCCTGGGTCACCACCTTGCGCACGCTGCCGGAATGCAGGAAGTGGAAAGCATCGGCAAGCGGGAAGCTGTGGGTCGGCCCCAGCGACAGGATGATCGCGTCCTCCGACGCCGCCGCCTGCAGCTCGAAGTTGAAAGTCTGGCAGAAGCGCTTGCGCAGGGCCAGGCCCCAGGCCCGGTTGAGCCGGCTGCCGAACGGCGCGTGCACCACCAGGTGCATGTCCCCCGCCTCGTCGAAGAACCGCTCGGCGACCAGCGTGGTGCGCGAGGGCATCGTGCCCAGCGCCGCCGCCGCCGCCGCCAGGTAGGAGACCAGCTGGACCGCTGCCGCCTCGCCGACCCCCACCTCGTCGCGCAGCCAGGCGACGGCGCCCGGCCGGCCGCCGGCGGCGCCCGCCGGGCCGGCTACGGCGCCCGCCGGGGCCGCCGGCTCGGCACACCGCTCGGCCACCTCCTGGCGCAGCCGCGACACCGCCAGCGACAGCTCCTCGGTGCGCGCCGGCGCCTCTCCCAGCCAGAACGGGATGGTCGGCGGCTGGCCGTGGGCGTCCTCGACGAGCACCCGTCCCAGCTCGACCTTGTCGATCCGCCAGGCGGCATTGCCCAGCTGGAAGACGTCGCCGGGAATGCTCTCGACCGCAAAGTCCTCGTGCACGGTGCCGAGCAGCGTGTTCGAGGGTTGCAGCACGACCTGGTAGTCGGCGGTGTCGGGAATGGCGCCGCCCGAGGTGATGGCCGCCAGCCGCGCCCCCTTGCGGCCGCGCAGCCGGCCGGCGACCGCATCCTGGTGGAGATAGGCGCCGCGGCGGCCGCGGCGGGTGCTGAAGCCCTCGGCGAGCATCGTCACCACGGCGTCGAAGTCGGCCCGCGACAGGTCGCGGTAGGGATGGGCGCCGCGCACCAGGGCGAACAGGCCGTCCTCGCTCCACTCCTCAGCGGCCACCGCCGCGACGATGTGCTGCGCCAGGATGTCGAGCGGCGCCGGCGGCATGATCAGGCGATCCAGCTCGCCGCGGCGCACCGCGTCGAGCAGCGCCGCCGTCTCCACCAACTCGTCGCGGCTGGTGGGAAAGATCCGCCCCTTGGGCACGGCGGCGAGCCGGTGACCGGCGCGTCCCACGCGCTGCAGGAACGTGGAGATCGACCGCGTCGAGCCCAGCTGGCAGACCAGCTCGACCGTGCCGATGTCGATCCCCAGCTCGAGCGACGAGGTGGCCACCAGCGCCTTGAGCTGGCCGGCTTTCAGCCGCTGCTCGCAACTCAACCGCTGCTCGCGAGACAGGCTGCCGTGATGCGAGGCCACCGCCGCCTCGCCCAGGCGGTCCGCCAGGTGCCGGGTGGCGCGCTCGGCGAGGCGGCGGGTGTTGACGAAGACCAGGGTCGTGCGGTGAGCGCGGATGAGCTCCGCCAGGCGATCGTAGATCTCCTGCCAGACCTCGCCCGCCATCACCGCTTCGAGGGGCGAGGACGGCACCTCCACCCCGAGGTCGAGCGCTCGCTTGTGTCCGGCGTCCACGATCACGCACTCGGGCGGCCGCCGGTCCGCTCCCGCCGGGGCGGTGCCGGCCGTCGCGGCGCCGACCAGCAGCCGCGCCACCTCTTCGATGGGATGCTGGGTGGCGGACAGCCCGATCCGCACCAGCCGCCCCTCGGCGCTCGCCGCGCCGGCGCGGCCGCCTGGCGGCCCGCCCTCCGGCCCGCCGCCGCCGGCGTCCGCTGCACTGGCTGCACTGGCTGCACTGGCTGCGCTGGCTGAAATCATCGCGCGGTGCGCGCGGCAGAGCGCTTCCAGGCGGGCCAGCGACAGCGCCAGGTGGGAGCCGCGCTTGCTGCCCGCGACGGCGTGGATCTCGTCGACGATCACCGTGCGGGCGGTCGCCAGCATCCGCCGCCCACCCTCGCTGGTGAGCAGGATGAACAGGGATTCAGGCGTGGTCACCAGGATGTGCGGCGGCTGTCGCACCATCGCCGTCCGGACCTTGGCAGGAGTGTCGCCGGTGCGGACCAGCGTCCGG
Source organism: Thermoanaerobaculia bacterium (assembly GCA_035949675.1). Classification (GTDB taxonomy): domain Bacteria; phylum Acidobacteriota; class Thermoanaerobaculia; order Multivoradales; family UBA5704; genus JASLEW01. Next base: position 7,572 of record DASZHY010000231.1, on the reverse strand, counting down.
ATGGGCGCGTCCGGCAGGCCGCGCGCCGCGAGCTCGCGGCGGATCTCGGCCAGGGGCTCCTCGAGGTTGCGCTGCACGTCGTTCGACAGCGCCTTGAGCGGCGACACGTACACCACGCGGGTTTCGTCGGTCAGCTCCCCCGCCAGGGCGGAGCGCACCAGCTGGTCGATGGCGGCCAGGAACGCCGCCAGGGTCTTGCCCGAGCCGGTGGGAGCGGCGATCAGCGTGTGGCGTCCGGCCATGATCGAAGGCCAGGCGCGCTCCTGGGGCTCGGTCGGGGTGCCGAAGCGGGCGATGAACCAGGCGGCGACCGCTGGATGAAAGTCCTGGAATGGGCTCGGCGGCTGCATGGTCTTCGTAGCCTAACACCGCCCCGTCTACGCCGCATTCCCGCCGCGCTCGCCGCGCTCGTCCGCGGCCAGGGGGCGCGGCGGCGGATTCCCCGCAGGCCCCTTGCGTCCCTTGCACCGGCGATCAGAGCCGGCGATGCTGCCGCACCGGGATGGCGCGCCGCACCCGCGCCACCCGCTCGAGGTCGATCTCGGCCAGGGCCAGGCCGGGGCCGTCGGAGGCCACCGCCACCGGCAGTCCCCAGGGATCGACGATCATGGCATGGCCGTAGCTCTCGCGCAGGCCGCCGTCGTCGTGCCGGCCGTACTGCGCCGGCGCCAGGACGTAGCACTGGTTCTCGATGGCGCGGGCGCGCAACAACGGCTCCCAGTGGTCCTTGCCGGTCGCCAGGGTGAAGGCGGAGGGAACGGCGAGGACGTCGGCGCCGAGATCCGCCAGCCGGCGATAGAGCTCGGCGAAGCGCAGGTCGTAGCAAATCGTCAGCCCGAGCCGCCCGACGGGAGTCTCGGCCACCACGAGGCCACGGCCCGGGTCGGCCGGTCCGCCCAGCTCCCCGGGCTTGCAGGTCGCGGACTCGGCGAAGCGCACGCCTCCCGGGACGTCGACGTCGAACAGGTGCAGCTTGCGGTACACCGCCAGCACCTCGCCGGCCGCTCCCAGGAGGACGCTGGTGTTGTAGCAACGCGACGGCTCGTCGCTGCGCTCGGCGAAGGAGCCGAGGAGCAGGTGGATGCCCAGGCGCCGAGCCAGCCCGGCGAAGCGGCCGACGGTCGGGCCGTCCAGCGCCTCGGCGCGGGCCACCTTCTGATCGTGGGGTCCGAGATAGGGAGTGTTTTCGGGCGTGGCGACCAGGCGGGCGCCCTGCGCGGCGGCGCGCTCGATCAGGCGGCGGGCGTTCTCCCAGTTGGCCGCCTCGTCCGAGCCGGAGGTCATCTGGACGGCGGCCGCGACGAGAGCGGCAGACATGCGATACTCTTGTAGCACACTCCTGACCGGCACGTGACCGCGCTGCCACGACGACGTCACCGCGCGGTGCCAACCTTCCGGCGGAGGAAAACCAAGATTTTGGACGCCATGGCCTTGTTGCAGGAGATCTTGGCGCTGATCGCGGCGGTGTCCCTGCTGGTCACCCTGGTCGCCGCCGCCGCCGCTCTGCGGCTGCTGGCGCGCCGGCCCGATGCGGGCGCCGCGGGCGCCGCGGACCCGATCGTGGCCCAGCCCCCCCACCCGGCGCCCCCTCCCGACTCCCTGCCGCCGATCTCGGTGCTCAAGCCGCTCAAGGGGCTCGACGAGGGGCTGTTCGAGAACCTTGCCTCGCTGGCGGCCCAGGACTACCCCCGGTTCGAGCTGGTGCTGGGGACCGAGGACCCGCAGGACCCGGCGCTGGCGGTGGCCGAGCGGCTGCGGCAGGCGTTCCCGCGGGTGGCGATCACGGTGGTGGCAGGCGCCCCGCCGCTCGGCTACAACCCGAAGATCACCAACCTCGTATCGCTCGCGCGGCATGCCCGCCACGAGCTGCTGCTGATCTCGGACTCCAACGTGCGCGCCCGCCCGGGCTACCTGCGCGCCCTGGTCGCCGAGCAGGTCAGGAGCCGGGCCGGCATGGTGTCGTCGGTCCTGGCCGGGGTCGGCGAGGCGAGCCTCGGAGCGCTGCTCGAGAACCTGCACCTCAACTCTTTCGTCGCCGGGACGGTTTGCGCCGCGCAGCTGTTCCGCTCGCCGTGCGTGGTCGGCAAGTCGATGCTCTTCCGGCGGGACGACCTGGCCGCCGCCGGCGGCTTCGAGGGCGTGCGCGACGTGCTCGCCGAGGACTACGTGCTCGGCTGCCGCTTCCAGCACCGCGGGCTGCCGGTGACGCTGTCGCCGCACATCCTGCCGGTGATGCACGAGCACCGCTCGGTGCGCGAGTTCCTGGCCAGGCACCTGCGCTGGGCGCAGATGCGGCGGCGGTTGTCGCCCGCCTTCTTCTGCGAGCCGCTGCTCAACCCGCTGCCCTGGCTGCTGGCGGTGGTGGTGGCCGCCGCCTGGCGCGGCGGCCCGGCCCTCGCCGCCGCCGGCATTCTCGCCGCCGCCGGCCTGGCGCTCAAGGTCGCCGCCGACGCGCTGCTGGCCTGGCGGCTGCGCGGCCGGGCGCTGCCGCCCGCCGCCCTGGCCGTCATCCCGTTCAAGGACCTGCTGATCGCCGGCGTCTGGCTGGCGGGCGCCTTCCGCACCACCATCCTGTGGCGCCAGACCCGGTTGCGGATCGGCCCCGGCAGCGTGCTGGCGCCGCTCGCCCCGCCGGCCGCCCTATCCCCGCTCGCACAGCTCGCCCCGCTGGCCCCGTTGGCCCCGCTTGGTGGGGCCCTCGAGGCGTTCGAGTCGCCGCATGCGGGTTCGCGGCTCGAGGTGTCGGCATGAGCCCGCTGCGCGCCGCCAGCCAGGAGACCTGGAAGTGGGTGGTCTCGGTCGACGAGGCGATCCTCCTGGGCATCCGCCGCTGGGAGTCGGCGCTGATGACCCGGCTGATGCGGATGCTCACCCGCATGGGCGATCCCGCGGCCTGGGTGGTGGTGGGGCTGACGCTCGGCGCCGTGGCCGGAGCGCACTACGCATGGCTGCTCGGCACGGGCGCAGGGTTGGCAGTCGCCTGCTCGCAGGTGCTCAAGCGGGTGTTCTGCCGGCCCCGGCCGACCACCGGCATCCTCGGCTTCGCGGCGCTGGTGGCGATCCCGGACCGCTTCTCCTTCCCCTCGGGCCACACCGCCGCCGCCTTCGGCGTGGCGGTGGCGCTCGCCGGCGAGGGCAGCGGCACCGCCCTGCTCATCCTCGCCCTGGCCTTCGGCATCGCCATCTCCCGGATCTACCTGGGGGCCCACTACCCTCTGGACGTGGCCGCCGGGGTGCTGGTGGGCGCCGCCTCGGGCCTGGTCGCCCGGCTGCTGATCGACGGCTTCCATCTGCTCGTCTTTCTGGGCTACGCTGGCCTGACTCTGATCCCGCTCGGGCTGGGCGGCTGACCTCTCTCTCGATGAACGCCGGGGAGGCCGGTCGGCTGGCCGGAGCGACTCCCCCATGCCTGCCTGGCGCCGCGATCGTGGATAAGCCGGCCCCGATCATCGCCGGGGTCGAGATGGGCTACGGGCACCTGCGGGCCGCCTACGCCCTGGCGGGGGCGCTGGGAGCGCCGGTCGTGCACGCGGACCAGCCGCCGGTCGCCGGCGCCGAAGAGGTGCGCCTGTGGCGGTCGGCGCGCCGCCTGTACGAGGCCACGGCGCGGGCTTCGCAGCTGCCGGTGCTGGGGGCGCCGCTGCGGGCCCTGCTCGACAGCCTGACCTCGATCCCGCACCTCTACCCGAAGCGGGACCTGTCGCGGGCCACCTTGCAGGCGCGCTCGCTCGACCGCCTGGTGCGCAAGGGGCTGGGAGCGGGGCTGGTGGAGCGCCTCCGCCAGACCGGAGCGCCGCTGCTCACCACCTACTTCGCCACCGCGGTCGTCGCCGACGCTCACGGTTGCGAGCCGGTCTACTGCGTGGTCACCGACGTCGACCTCAACCGCGTCTGGGTGCCCATGGACCCGCGGCGCAGCCAGATCGTCTTCCTCACCCCGACCCGCCGCGGGCTCAAGCGGCTGCAGGCCTACGGCGTGCCGCGCGGCCAGATCGAGTTCACCGGCTTCCCGCTGCCCGGGGAGCTGCTGGGTGGACCCGACCTGGAAACGCTGCGCCGGAATCTCGCCGGCCGCCTGGTGCGGCTGGATCGCAAGGGCATCTTCCGCGAGCAGGCGCGCAGCGAGATCCACTACTTCCTCGGCGTCGAGCTGCCCAAGGACCAGGAGCGGCGGCCGCCGCTGCTCACCTTCTCCCTGGGCGGCGCCGGCGCGCAGGCCGAGCTGGCGCGAGCGCTGGTCCACAGCATGGCGCCGCTGGTCGGCGACGGCCGGCTGCGCCTGTGCCTGGCAGCCGGCGTCCGGCCGGACGCCGCGGCGCGCTTCTCGCGCTGGATCGGCGAGGCCGGCCTCGCCGACCGCCTCGGGGGCGACGTCCGCATCTTCGTCGCCGCCGATCTCGACGGCTACTTCGCGGGCTTCAACCGGCTCCTCGCCGAGACCGACATCCTGTGGACCAAGCCCAGCGAGATGACCTTCTTCGGCGCGCTCGGCATCCCCCTGGTCTTCTCGCACCCCGTGGGCATGCACGAGCGCTACAACCGCCGCTGGGCGATCGAGAACGGCGCCGGCTTGAAGCAGCGCGAGCCGGAGCACGCCGGCTACTGGATCCGGGAATGGCTGGCGGAAGGGACGCTGGCGGCGGCGGCCTGGTCAGGGTTCATGCGCCTGCCCAAGTTCGGGCTGCACCACATCGTCGAGCGAATCGCCACCAACGGCCGGCGGCGATTCCGCGCCATGGAACGGGTGCCAGTCGCGGACACGCCCTCCCCTGCGCATCAACTGACGCCGTCCTGAACCACCCGACCGACCATGCCTCCCGGCGCGAGCGCCAGCAGCTCGACCTCGCCGAGCCGGTTCCAGAGCCCGGCGCCTTCGGGGCTGAAGACGCGAATGTAGTTGTCCGTGAGGCCCTGGCCGGTGCCTCCCCTGGGCCGCTCCCAGAGCACGATCTCTCGGCGGCCGAGGTGCGCCAACCGGAAAGCGAGCTCCGCCCGCGCGGCCACCGCCAGCATGCGCGCCATCCGCTGCCGCAGCTCCGGCGGCGGCACGGCGCCGGGCAGCGTCGCCGCGGCGGTGCCCGGGCGCGGCGAGAACGGGAAGACGTGCACCTTGGCGAAACCGAGCGCCGTCACCGTGGCCAGGCTCTCCTCGAGCTCGGCGGCCGTCTCCCCGGGGAAGCCGACGATGACGTCGGTGGTCACCGCCACGCCGGGCACGGCGGCGCGAACCTTTTCGACCAGCCGCCCGTAGATCTCGGCGGTGTAGGGCCGCCGCATGCGCCGCAGGGTCGCGGTGGCGCCGCTCTGCAGCGACAGGTGGAGGTGCCGGCACAGGCGGCAGTCTTCCCACAGCGCGAGCAGCTCGTCGTCGAGGTCCCAGGGCGCGATCGAGGTCAGGCGCAGCCGCGCGGCCGGGATCGCGGCGGCGGCCGGCAGGGCGGCGAGCACCTCCCGCACCAGGCCGGCAAGGCCGTTGCGGCGCCGCCTGACCGCGGCCGCCGGCGTGCCCAGGGTGCCGCCGCGATAGGCCGAGATCTGGACGCCGGTGAGCACGATCTCGCGGTACCCCGAGAGCGCCAGCCCGCGCACTTCGTTCACCACGTCTGCCGGCGGCCTGCTGCGCTGGCGGCCGCGGGTCGACGGGATGATGCAGAAGGAGCAGCGCATGTCGCAACCGTCCTCGATCTTGACCAGCGCCCGGGTATTGCCGTGAGGCAGGCGCGCGGTGGCCGGGACATCGGGCAACGCCGCCGCCGCCGCCTCGGGGAACGCCTGCAGCACCCGTTCGAGCAGGTGCTCCTTGGCGGCGTTCGGCACCACCAGGTCGACGCCGGCCAGCCGCGCCGCCTCCGCTGGCGAGGCGGTGGCATAGCAGCCGGTGAGGACGGTGCGCGGCCGCCGGCCGGGCGCGCCGCGGGTGGCCGCGCGCGCCGCCTGACGCGAGGAGCGGGCGGCGGCGGCGGTGACGGTGCAGGAGTTGACCACGTGCAGGTCTGCCTCGCCGAGCGCAGCCGCCAGCTGATGCCCCGCCGCCAGAAAATCACGGGCCAGCCGATCGTTTTCGGCCTGGTTGAGCTTGCACCCTAGGTTGGTGAAGAACACCCGCACCTGGAGAGTCTAGCCCGTCACGCGCGGCGCCGGACCGCGGGGCCGTGTTGGGGCCGGGTGTCACGCCGGCTCGGGCTTGCGCCTACCTTCGGTGGCGGCGACCGCGGTCCTGGCGCTGCCGGAATGCGGGCTGTCGGCGCCGAGGTTCAGTTGAGGAGCGGCAGGCTCGCGGCCGGCTTGGCTGGCTCGGCCGGATCGGCCGGCTCAGCTTGCTCGGCTGGCTGAGCTGGCTCAGGAGAACGGATGGGTTTGCGGATCGATCAGCGCATCCTCGGCTCGCCGCCAGGCGCGGCGATGGCGCGTTCGGCGGCCGCCGCCTGCTGGGCGCTCGGGCTGCTGACGCCGCTTGCGCCGCTCGCGCTGCTGGCGCTGCTGGCGCTGATCGCCGAAGGGCCGGCCGCCGCCGCCGCCTCTCCCTGGATCAGCAACCCACAATCACAGCTCCGCCTCATCAGCGGCGACAGCGTGGCGCCGCGCCACGGCGAGCTGCGCCTCGGAGTGCAGTTCCGCGTGGCGCCGAAGTGGCACGTCTACTGGAAGAACAGCGGCGACGCGGGTTTCGCGCCGGTGGTCACCTGGCGGCGAGCCCCAGGCCTGGCGCCACCCGAGCTGCTGTGGCCGGCGCCGCACCGCTTCGAGCTGCCAGGCGGGCTCGAGGCGTTCGGTTACGCCGGCGAGGTGGTCTACCCGGCGCGGGCTGCGGTCGACGCCGCGCCCGGGACCGGCCTGCTGCGCCTGTCCGCCAACGTCGACTACCTGGTGTGCGAGGTCGACTGCATCCCTTACCGGTACGACCTGAGCCTGGACCAGCCGCTGGGCGAGCGGGCGCAGGCCGACCCGGAGACCGCGCCGCTGATCGACAGCTGGTGGCGCCAGGTCCCGCTGGCGGGAACCCGCGGCGTCGCCACCCAGACCGCGCTCACCAGCGACGGGCCTGCCGCACTGCGGCTCGAGCTGCGTCTACGCGGCGTCAACGCCGCGCCCGGCGGCGCCGATCTCTTCTTCGAAACGCACCCGGCGCTCGAGCTGGGCCGCCCACGAGTCGTCGCCGCACCCGGCGAGCTGCGATTCGAGGCGCCGGTGCGGCGCAAGGACAGCTCCGTGCCCCTTCCCGCCGGCACCGAGATCGCCTGGACCGCCACCGGCCTCGAGCAAACCGGCCGCCCCGGACCGCTGGCGCTCGCCGCCCGGCAGTGGGTGACAATCGGGGTGCCAATCGGGGTGCCAATCGGGGCGCCAATCGGGGTGCCAATCGGGGTGACGGCACCGCCCCGGCTCGGCGTTCGCGCCAGCCTGGCGGCCGCCGATCCGCGTGCTTCGGCCCTCGGGGTGGTGGCCGCGGCGCTGCTGACGCTCGCGGCATGGGGGCTGCTGGGCAGGCGGCGGCCGGCGGCCCGTCGAGAAGCCGCCGGCTTCCTGGCGCTGCTGCTGACCCTGGCCCTGCTGTATGCGCTGTCGCTCGAG
>DASZHY010000230.1:0-10526 GCA_035949675.1 Thermoanaerobaculia bacterium | reverse complement strand
AGCGGCGAGTTGAAGGAGAAGAGTGGCGGCGTCGGGCGGCGGACCCCCTCGCCGCACGCCGGGCAGGCGAGATCGCGGCTGTAGGTGCGCATGGCGGCGTCGCCGTGGGCCTCGACGCGGCCGCCGGCCAGGCGGTATCCCTCCTCGATGGTCGCCAGCAGGCGCGCGCCGGCCTCGGCCTTGGCCGGGAAGCGGCCGAGCACGAGCGGCAGCGGATCGCGGGCGGCGGGCCAGCGCTCGCCCGGCTCCATGCGCGCCACCGCGTCGCGGCCGGCCCCCGGAAGAACTTCGCCGCCCTCCGGCAGGCGGCGGTTGAAGCCCTGGCGGATGAGCTCGGCGAGGGCCTGGTCGGCGTGGCGCGGCGGCCGCGGCACGCGCGCCACCAGCAGGAACGGGTCGCCCGCGGCCCCGGCGGCGAGGTCGAGCGCCGCCTCCTCCGGGGTGAAGCGGCGCGCCTTGCCGTGGCCGCGCGGGCAGTCGACCTCGCCGAGGTGCGTGAAGAGCAGCCGCAGGACGTCATGGATCTCGGTGATCGTGCCGACGGTCGAGCGGGCGTTGCGCACCGCGTTGCGGGCCTCGAGCGCCACCGCCGGCAGGATGTTGTCGATGGCGTCGACCGGCGGGCGCTCCATCTGGTCCAGGAACTGCCGGGCGTAGGTGGACATCGACTCGACGAAGCGCCGCTGCCCCTCGGCGAAGATGGTGTCGAAGGCGAGCGACGACTTGCCGGCCCCCGAGGGCCCGGTGACCACGGTCACCGCGCCGTGCGGCACGCGGCAGCTGATCGCCTTGAGGTTGTGGGTGCGGGCTCTTTCGACCCGGATGGCAGGCTGATCGGGCATCGGCAGCTCGAAGCGGTCACCGGTTTCCAAGATGGCCCCGCACGGGTACACAGGTAACCGACGGCGCCGCCCGATCCCGGGCGAAGCGACCATGATACGCGATAACGTCTGGTGTTTTCGGCGACTTCCCCGGGCGAGCCTTACTGCGAGAGGGGGTAGGTGAGGGTCAAGCTGGCGGTCGGCTGGGAACCGCCCTTGGGGTAGAGCTGGCAGCGAAGCACGACCGCCGTCCCGGCATCCACCGGTATGTTCTCGGTGTCGTCGATGGTCCAGGTACCGTCCGCTCGAATCAAGGGAATCGGGAAACCGACGAAGATAGGGATCGGGATCGGCGGATGGTAGAGCGGGGAGCCATCGGCACGCTGGACGGCGGTCCTGATCTCGCCGCCCGGGCCGTTCGCCAGGTGGTACTGCAGCACGACGTGCACCTTGAACTGTGACCCTGGTGAGAATGCCGTGCCCTCGGGTGGCGACGAGGACAGGGCGATGAGGCTGTCGCCCGCGGGCTCCGCGGGTGACGAATGGCCGCCGCCGCATGCAGACAGCAGGACGGCCAGCAAGAGGACTGCCGCCGGCAGAGCAGTGCGGCCGCTGCGAACGTCAGGCTGGTTGCGGATCACGCGCTTCCCTCCCTCGCCACCGAGTTGGTCAATCTGGAGTGCATCCTAACGCCGTTACCGCCTGCTTGCAAAGACTGAGCGGCCAGCGCAGTGGAGCATCCTCCATCGACCGCTGGCCACTGTCGCCGTACAGCTAGACTGCGATCCTGGCAACGATGAAGAAACGGGAGTTGGTACTAACTGGTACTAAGGCGGCATCTCGCCGTCGCTGTCGCCGCCCTGGCCGCCCTCGCCGCGGACATTGCGGCCGGTACCGCCCTCGGTGCCGGTGCCGCCGCCGTCTCGCTGACCGCGGCCGCCCTTGCCGCGGCCGCCGTCCTTACCCTTGCCGCCGTTCTCGTTGCCGGAGTCGTTGTCGGCGTCCGAGTCGGAGCCGCCGCCGCCGAACAGGCGCCGCAGCCAGTGCCGGAACGGGTGCGCGCTGCGGCGCGGCTCCGCGGGCCTGGCGGCGGGCGGTGCGGGCGCCAGCTGACCGTCCGCGCCGGGCCTGAGCGACGCCGGCGGCGGTGCGGAGGCAAACTGGTCGCCGACGCCCAGGTGCAGGTTGCAGAGCTCGGTCGGGACGTCTTCCTTGCGGAAGAACTCGGTGAAGACCTGGGGACAATACTCGCTGGCCAGCAGGCCAGTCTCGGGATCGATGAGCGCGCTCGAGATCCCGGGCGGCTGCGGAAAGGTGGAGTAGCCGCCGGACGGCATGACGGCGGTCATGAAGCGGCTCCAGATCGGCAGCGCCGCCCGCGCCCCGGAGAGGCGGGTGACGGCGTTGTCGTCGTAGCCGACCCAGACCACGGTGGAGCGCTCCGGCGCGTAGCCGCCGAACCAGCTGTCGCGGCGGTCGTTGGTGGTGCCGGTCTTGCCCGCGAGCCTGCCGCGCAGCTGCGGGGCGGCGCCGGCGCCGGTGCCGCGCTCGAGCACTCCCTGCAGCAGCGAGGTGACCAGGAAGTCCGACTGCGGCGACAGCACCCGCTCGGGGGCCGGCAGCGGCTTGCCGGCGACCGGCTTGCCGTGGCTGTCCACCACCGCCAGCAGCCCGTGCACCGGCGGGCGGACGCCGCCGGCGGCGAGGCTCGCGAAGACGGTCCCGAGCTCGATCGGCGCCACCGCCGTCGCTCCCAGGGCGACGGCGGGATAGGGCTGCATCGGCTGCACGATGCCGAGGGCGTGGGCGAGGGCCACGATCTTGGGGATGCCGACTTGCAGCGCCAGCCGGGTGGTGGCCGGGTTGTAGCTGTGCTCGAGGGCGGTCCTAACGGTGACCCAGCCGTGAAAGTCGCCGTCGTCGTTCTTGGGGCTCCAGGAGACGTTGCCGGTCTCCACGGTCAGCGGCTCGTCCTCGAGGAAGGTGGCCGGCGTCGCGCGGTGCTCCTCGAAGGCGGTGGCATAGACGATGGGCTTGAAGGCGCTGCCGGTCTGGCGGAGCGCCTGGCTGACGCGGTCGAACTGGCTCTGGTCGTAGCGGCGGCCGCCGAGATAGGCGAGGATGCCGCCGGTCGCCGGCTGGATCGAGATCAGCGCCGCCTGCAGCGAGGCCTTGTTGCCCTTCTGATAGCCCTTCTCGGCCGCTGCCAGGCCGGCGTCGGTCGCGGCCTGGGCCGCCTGCTGATCGTCCCAACTGAGGGTCGAGTACAGCGAGTAGCCGCCGTCTTCCAGGTCCTCGACCTTGAAGCGCCTCGCCGCTTCGGCCGCGGCGGCGTCGGCGAAGTAGGGAGCGCGCCGGCGGGCCAGCGGCTCCGGCGCCGTCACGATCGGGGCCGCAAGCGCCTGCTCGACGCGCTGCCGGTCGATCCGGCCGAGCGCCGCCAGGCGGTGCAGCACCCAGTCGCGGCGCTCCTTGGCGCGGTCGGGATGGGTGAGCGGCGAGTAGGAGGCCGGCGCCGGGATGATGCCGGCGAGCGTCGCCGCTTCGGGCAGGCTGAGCTGGCTGGCGTCCTTGCCGAAGTAGGCCCGCGAGGCGGCGCCCATGCCCATGACGTTGACGCCGCCGCTGCGCCCGAGGTAGATCTCGTTGAGGTAGGCGGTCAAGATCTCGCGCTTGCTGTAGCGCATCTCGAGCATCACCGCCAGGACGGCCTCTTCGACCTTGCGCGCCAGCTTTCGCTCCTGGGTGAGATAGATGTTCTTGACCACTTGCTGGGTCAGGGTGCTGCCGCCCTGGCGCACCTGGCCGCCGCGCAGGTTGACCCAGAGCGCCCGCAGGATGCTGGTGGGAGAGACGCCGGAATGGGTGAAGAAGCTCTCGTCCTCGGCGGCGACCACCGCCTCGATGAGATCGGGGGCGACGTCGTCGACGGCCACCGGGCGGCGCTCCAGGAGGTCCGGGCCGTAGTAGGAGGCGAGCAGCGGCGGCTCGAGCACCGCGCTCGGCTGCGGCTGGCCGTTGAGCCACAGGTGCAGCACGCGGGGGCCCTGGAAGCGCACTTCGAGCAGCCCGCCGCCCTTGCGCCCGTCGGGCAGGAAGAAGCTCCGCAGGTGGACCGCCACCTTGCCGCCGGCGATGCGGAAGCGGCCCGGGGCGAGGGTGGCGGTCGCGCTCTCCTCCTCGCGGTAGCCCTCGCCGAGCAGGTACCTGAGCATCCGCTCCGGCGGGTAGGGGCGGCCGGCCTCGAGCTCCGCCGGCTGGGCGTAGAGGCGTGACGGCTGGCGGAAGATGACCTCCTCGAAATGGCTCGACACCTTCCAGAACGGCAGCAGCAAGAAGATGGCGAGACCGGCGAGGAGCGCGGCGGCGCCGGCCGCAAAGAGCACCCATCGACGCCGCCACCAGGGCCTGCGGCCCGCGCCGCCGGCAGGCCCGGAGACCCCGGAAGTGCCGGAGGCCCCGGAAGTCATGGCGGTGCGGGATTCGGCCATCGTTGCGGGTGCACAGAGGGAACGGCGCCGGCGCTCAGGCGGCGCGGGCGCGGCGAGCCATGACGAACGAGCGGATGCACAGGACGACGAAGACGCCGCAGAGGACCATCATCGCCAGCTGGTCGAGGACCGCCGTCCGGTGCGGCACGTCCTGGCCGCCGAGCAGGTGCAGCATCTGCGGCAGCACGCGCAGCGGACCGAGGAAGCCGAGCAGGCCGAGCGCGGCCGCGGCGTGCATGGCGTGCTTGCGCAGAGCCTCCTGTCTCGCCAGGACTCCGCAGACCAGCAGCAGGAGCCCGAAGCCCAGCGGGATCAGCGCCGTGAGGCTGGTCCGGCCCGTGGCGACGTAGCCCCCCAGGCCGAGCGCCGCCAGCACCAGGCCAAACCCGATCGTGACGTTCGCCATGACACCCTTCCTCCGCGTTGGTCGCCAATCGCGACACTCCTTGCTGGTCGTAGCCGCGGCCGCTCGCCAAAGGGTAGCACGGCGGGCCCGGGGCGGTGGGCGGGGGGGAGTGGCCCGGGGCCGAGGCGGAAGAGCGGGGGCGGCCGGGGTGTTATCATGTCGGGCCCTATGATCGCGGTATCCGACCTCGGCAAATCCTATGGACCCCAGACGCTGTTCGAGGGGGTCTCGATCCAGTTCAACCCCGGCAACCGTTACGGCCTGGTGGGGGCGAACGGCTCGGGGAAGTCGACGTTCCTGCGCATCCTGACCGGCGAGGAAGGACCCAGCGCCGGCACGCTGTCCATCCCCAAGCGCCTGAAGCTCGGCGTCCTCTCGCAGGACCACTTCCGTTACGAGTCGATGCCCATCCTGGAAGTGGCGATGATGGGCAATCACGACGTCTGGGAGGCGATGGTCGAGAAGGAACGGATGCTCGCCCACGGCGACCACCCGGAGGACCCGGCGCACCCGGAGAACCCGGAGAACCCGGAGAACCCGGAGGATATCGAGTTCGACGCGGAAAGGTTTTCCGAGCTCGAGGAGCTGATCCTGCACCACGACGGCTACACGCTCGAGGCGCGCGCCGGCGAGGTGCTGGAGGGTCTCGGCATCCCCACCGAGGTGCACCGCCAGCCGCTGTCCACGCTCTCGGGAGGATTCAAGCTGCGCGTGCTGCTGGCACAGGTGCTGGCGTCCGAGCCCGACGCGCTGCTGCTCGACGAGCCGACCAACCACCTCGACATCCTGTCGATCCGCTGGCTCGAGAAGTTCCTCGAGAATTACTCGGGCACGGCGATCGTCATCTCGCACGACCATCGCTTCCTGGACAACATCTGCACCCACATCGTGGACGTGGATTACGAGACGATCACGCTCTATCCCGGCAATTACACGGCGTTCGCCGCCGCCAAGGTCGCCGAGCGCGAGCGCAAGGAGGCGGAGATCGAAAAGCGGGAGAAGCAGATCGCCGATCACCAGGCGTTCGTCGACCGCTTCCGCGCCAAGGCCACCAAGGCACGGCAGGCGCAGAGCAAGATCAAGATGATCGAAAGGATCGTCATCGACCGCCTGCCGCTGAGCTCGCGCCGCTACCCGGTCTTCAAGTTCCAGCAGGTGCGCCCGAGCGGCCGCCAGGTGCTTGCCCTCGAGGACGTCGCGAAGTCCTATGGCGGCAAGCCGGTGCTGTCGGGCGTCTCGCTCTCGGTGCAGCGCGGCGACCGGCTGGCGATCATCGGCCCCAACGGCATCGGCAAGTCGACGCTGCTCAAGATCGCGGTCGGCGGCGTCGAGCCCGAGGTCGGCAAGATCGAGTGGGGCTACGAGACCCATCGCGGCTACTTCTCGCAGGACCACAACGAGGTCAAGAGCGGCAGCAAGCAGAGCGTCGAGGCGTGGCTGTGGGAGGCGGTCCCCGGCGAGCCGATCGGCTTCGTGCGCGGCAACCTGGGCCAGGTGCTGTTCTCGGGCGATGACGTCAAGAAGCCGGTCGGCAGCCTGTCGGGCGGCGAGGCCGCGCGCCTGGTGTTTTGCCGGCTCTCGGTGACCAAGCCCAACGTGCTGATCCTCGACGAGCCCACGAACCACCTCGACCTGGAGGCCATCGAGGCGCTGGTCACCGGGCTGAAGGAATACGACGGCACGCTCATCTTCGTCTCCCACGACCGGTGGTTCGTCTCGCAGCTGGCCAACCGGGTGCTCGAGATCTCGCCGCGCGGCATCCAGGACTTCGCCGGCACCTACGACGAGTACCTGGAGCGCCTGGGCGACGACCACCTCGACGCCGAGGCCGTCTTGCGCATGCGGCGCGAGCAGAAGAAGAAGGCGGCCGGCCGCGCCGCCGCCCCGGCGCTGGACAACCGCCAGCGGCAGCAGCGCCAGCGCGAGCTGTCCAGGCGCCGCGACGAGATCACGGCGGCCGTCGACCAGGCCGAGTCGCGGGTCCACGCCATCAACGAGATGTTCTGCGACCCGACCTTCTTCGACCGCACCTCGCGCGACCAGGTGAGGAAGCTCGAAGAGGAGCAGAAGCGCCTGACCGCCAAGGTCGAGGAGCTGATGGCCAGCTGGGAGACCGTGGAGACCGAGCTGGGCGCCCTGGCTGAGGACGCCGAGCAGGCCAGCTGAGCCTCCGGCCGCGGCGCAGCCGCTCCGGAAGCGCCGACGCGCCGCGCCGACGTTTAAACCCGCAGAACAGCCGTTCCTGCCGATTCAGGACAGCGGCGCGCTGGTCGCGCCGGCGGTGTGCCGTAGGGAGCTTGACGCCCTGAGAATAGGTCAATATGATCTTTTTGACCTTTTCAGATGAGGTAAGCCCCTGATGCCAAAGAGTGCGTCCGTTGCGGAGGTCAAGGCCCATTTCTCCGACTGGGTCCGGGCGGCGGAGGCGGGAGAGAGCGTTGTCATCACCCGGCATGGCAAGCCGGTGGTGGCTCTGGTTCCGACGACCGATCTGGTGCAGTTGGCCCGGCTCAGGGCTGCCGGTCCTGAGAAGGGGCTCGCGAGTCTGGCCGGCGGTTGGGAGGGCTCCGAGGAGCTGGTGGAGCGGATCATGGAAGTCCGCCGGTCCAGACCGCGCAAGACACCAAAGCTCCGTTGAATCAGCTGATGGTCAGCGATGGGCTTCCTCTTTGACACCGACGCGATCTCGGAGGTCTTGAAGAAGAGACCTGCGCCTCTCTATCTTCAGTGGATTGAAAAGCTTCCTCGTGTCGAGCAGTTCACCAGCGCGGTTGTGATCGGTGAGATGTTTCGCGGTGCATACAGGTCGGCAGAGCCCCTGCGGCACGTGGAGAGCATCGAATCGAGGGTCCTGGCCGTGGTGACCGTTCTGCCCTACGACGTCGCCGTGGCTCGTGTCTACGGTCAGATCCAGGCGAGCCTTTCGCGAGTCGGCAGAACCATTGCGGACGCGGACCTCCAGATCGCGGCCACAGCCATTCATCACGGCCTGACCGTGGTGACTGGTAACCTGCAGCACTTCGAGCGGATCCCCGGCGTGCGCGTGAATCGAGTCCTCGCGGATGCCAGGAGCGGGCTTGCCTGATTTGCCGCTCGGCGGGGTCAGGGTCCGTGCGGCGCACCCTCTGAGCGGAGAGGTATGATCGGGCGCACCGGAGAGCGGCTCGGCGGAGCGGCCGTGCCGGCGACCTGACGGCGTTCGTCCCGGCTACCCGGGGGAGGGAGAGCTAGCATGGCGATCTGGAAGACCAAGTTCGTGGACTTCGATCAGAAGGTCGTGGGCACCGCCAGCCTGACGGTGGAGGACCTGGGCAACGGCCATGCGTCCGGCGCCCTGCTCGATCTGAGCGGTCCGGTGCCGGTCAAGGAGATGGAGCTGGGCGGCGTGGTGCGCGGCAACGAGTTCTTCGTCGGCGGCAGCGTCGAGGCGCTGGGCATCAACCTCGCCCTGAGCTTCTCGCCCTATGTCTTCAGCTTCACCGGCTCGGCCCGGATCGCCGTGCACCAGCCGGTTGCGGTGCTGAACCTCTTCGTCGTCACCAGCCCGGCGGAATAGGCGCCGGCCGTGGCCGCCCGCCCCTCGCGGCGGAGAGGTGGGCGGCCCGGAAGGGCTTTGTCTACGGGCAGGGGAAGGCAGCGACGTCGGTGACCGCCGGGGCCGGCGGACCCGGGTAGTTGAAGTAGATCTTGGTTTGCCCGCTCTGCACGTCGGTGACGTTCATCTGGTAGTAGACGTTGGTGGTGGCGGCGCTGAACACCCACCACTGGTTGTTGAGCGCGCAGCCGTTGATGACCTTGACCATCACCTCCCAGTTGCTGGCATCGAAGAACCAGAAGATGCCGGAGCCCGGGCTGGCCACCGCGACGCTGGCGTTGCCGGTGGTCCCCGTGCCGGGAGGTCCGGTGCGCCAGGTCGCGTTGATGGCGAACTTCCCCTGCAGACAGAGCGCCGACGTGGTCGAGGAGCCGCAACTGAATTCTGCCGGCGGGCCGAGGACCGGTGGGATGTTGCCCATGAAGGTGCCGTTGTGCGCCCCCAGGGCGTCATTGGGAGTGAACATCGGCCAGACCGCCACCAGTCCGGGCTGGGCGCTCCGCACGGGAACGTTGATCGTCGACCGGATCTCGTCCTGAGTGCGGGCGACGTTCCACAGGCGCACCTCGTTGACCAGGCCGTGCGGGCTGTAGACCCAGCTCGCATCGCCGCCGATCTCGAGCGCCGCCGTGCTCCCTGTCGGCGGCCCGGTCTCGGCGTGGGTCGCCACCAGCTCGCCGTCGATGTAGTGGTTGCGCGTGAAGCCGTCCGAGGTCACCGCGACATGGATCCAGGGGCCGTTCGGAATGACGCCGCCGTCGAACAAAGAGGCAGTGCCATGCACGTACGACCGCAGCCTCGCGCCGGAGCCGGAGTTGCAGTAGCCGACCCAGTACGCCGTGTGGTAGTCCTTGCCGACGATGCTGCGGCAGGATTGATTGGCGGACGGCACGCTCAGGGCCACCCAGGCCTCGATGGTAATGGCGCTGGTCGGGTTCAGCGCCGGGCTGTCAGGGATCTGGAGCCTGCCGTTGCTGGAGTCCGAGAGCCCATCGCCGGCAAAGGCGGTCCACAGTCCGAAGGGCTGCGCCGAGAGCGCCGCGGGCGCCCCCAGCAGCAGAACGAAGCAGGCGGTGATCAGAGCGTTCCGGTAGGATCGCGCTGCGACGACGTTGCTCATGAGCGGCTCCTCTTTCTGGCGCAACTGACGGCCAGACGCGACAAGCGTCCGCCCGTTTCAACCCAGCCTATGCGGCGAGGCGGCTGGCGGAATTGTTACAGAGCAAGACCTCGCCCGGCCAAGCCCGGACGTCCTCACGGCAGTGCTGCGCCGGCAGGTGCTGCCGTCGGGTACGCTTTCGCCGTCGCGTACGCTTTCGCTTCCAGCAGGAGATGCCATGGTACTCGAAATCTTCCAGGTCGATGCATTCACCGACCGAGCCTTCGCCGGCAACCCGGCGGCGGTCTGCCTGCTGCCCGAGGCTTCCTTCCCCGAGGCTGGCTGGATGCAGGCCCTGGCGGCGGAGATGAATCTCTCGGAGACTGCTTTTTTGGTGTGCCGCGGCGGCCCCGCCGACCGCGCCGACCGCAGCCAAGGCGCCCAGGGCGGCCCGGGCGGTGACGGCGGCGACATTGCCGAGTTTGGCTTGCGCTGGTTCACTCCGGCCGTCGAGGTCGAGCTGTGCGGCCATGCGACCCTGGCCTCGGCGCACGTGCTGTGGGAGACCGGCGCCGCGGCGGCGGCGTCGCCGATCCGCTTCCAGACGCTTTCCGGGGTGCTGAGCGCGGAGCGGCGCGGCGACTGGATCGAGCTCGACTTCCCGGCCGAGCCGGCGAGCGCGCTGGCGGAGCCGCCGCAGGGGCTGGCCGGCCTGCTCGGGGCGCAGCCGGTGTGGGTCGGGGCCAATCGCTTCGACCTGGTCGTCGAGCTCGCGGACGAGGCGGCGGTGCGGTCGCTCGCTCCCGACGTCCGGCGGCTCGCCGCCTTGCCCTACCGCGGCATCCTGGTCACCGCGCGCGCCTCGGCGGCCCAGGCGCGCGGCTACGACGTGGTTTCCCGCTTCTTCGCTCCGGCCGCGGGCGTCGCCGAGGACCCGGTCACCGGCTCCGCCCACTGCTGCGTCGGACCCTACTGGAGCGGGCGCCTGGGCAAGAACCCGCTCGTCGGCTACCAGGCCTCGGCCCGCGGCGGCCTGGTCCGGATGGAGCTGGCCGGCGACCGCGTCCGGCTCGGCGGCCAGGCGGTGACGGTCTTCCGTGGCGAGCTCGCGGCG
>DASZHY010000229.1:0-5366 GCA_035949675.1 Thermoanaerobaculia bacterium | reverse complement strand
GGAGAGATGCATGGGTTCGGGATCTCGCGCCGCATCGAGCAGATCACTCAGGGGACCTTCCAGGTCAAGCCCGGCTCCCTGTTTCCCGCCCTGTACCGCATGGAAGAGGCGGGATGGCTCACCTCGTCGTGGGGCGAGTCGGAGAACCGGCGCCGGGCCAAGTACTACCGGCTGTCGCGGACGGGGCAGCGGCAGCTGGAGACCGAGACCGCGCACTGGCGGCGGGTCTCGCTGGCGATCGCCAGCGCTCTCGCGGCCACCTAGCCGCTTTGACGTGGCCGCTTCGACGCGGCCGCTTGGAAAGGACACGCTCCTTGCCGATCCTGGCCCGGCTTGCCAGCTGGTGGCAGAACCTGACGCATCGCGACCGCGTCGAACGCGACCTGGATGACGACGTCGCGTCCTACCTCGAGCTGCTGGCCGAGGAGAAGATGCGGGCGGGCATGAGCCCGGAGGCTGCACGCCGGGCGGCCCGCCTCGAGCTCGGCGGCGTCGAGCAGGTCAAGGAGCAGGTGCGGGCGGTGAGAAGCGGGGCCTTCCTCGATACCCTGGCGCTGGACCTGCGCTATGGCCTCCGCATGCTGATAAGGAGCCCGGGCTTCACCACTGTCGCGCTGCTGGCCCTGGCGCTCGGCATCGGCGCCAATACGGCGATCTTCAGCGTCGTCGACGGCGTGCTGCTCCGTCCCTTGCCCTACCCGGACGCCGGCCGCCTGGTCCTGGTCTCCAGACACTTCTCGCGATCGACTTTCCCGTACGGCAACCTGTGCCTCGCCGACTACGTCGACTGGCGGGCGGGGAATCGCGCCTTCGAGGACCCGGCGGTCTTCAACCGGCGCCGCTTCGACCTGACCGGCGCGGGCGAGCCGGAACAGGTCGGCGGCGCCGCGGTGACGGTCGGCTTCTTCTCGGCCCTGAGGGTGCGCCCGCTGCTGGGCCGGGTCTTCCGCGCCGGCGAGGACGGACCGGCCAGGGAGGGGCTGGCGGTCATCTCCGAGTCGCTGTGGCGCCGGCGCTTCGGCGGCAACCCCGGGGTGATCGGCCAGGCGATCGACCTGGACGGCAACCGCTCGACCGTGATCGGCGTGCTGCCGTCGTCATTCCATTTCCCGCGTCCGGACAGCGAGGTGTGGACCAACCTCGTGTTTCCGCCGCCGGCGCGGCGCGGACCGTTCTTCTACCGCGGCCTGGCGCGCCTCGCGCCCGGCGTCACGCCGGCGCAGGCGCAGACCGAGCTCAACGCGATCGCCCGCCGCATCGAGCTGGGGGACCGGTGGACCGCGGGGCTCACCTTCCCGATGCAGCCGCTGCGCGAGGCAATCGTGGGCGACGCGCGGCCGGCGCTGCTGGTCCTGTTCGGCGCCGTCACCTTGGTGCTGCTGATCGCCGCGGTCAACGTGGCCAACCTGCTGCTGGCGCGGGCGACGGGCCGCGAGCGCGAGATGGCGGTGCGCCTGGGCCTGGGGGCCGGCCGCGGGCGCCTGCTGCGCCAACTGCTCACCGAGAGCGGATTGCTGGCGCTGGCGGGCGGCGGGGCGGGGGTGGCGGTGGCCGCCTCGGGCATCGGCCTGTTGCGGGCATGGAACCCCGGCAACCTGCCGCGCATCGAGGAGGTCCACCTCGACGCCCGCGTGCTCGGCTTCACCCTGCTGCTCTCGCTGCTGACCGGGGTGGTGTTCGGGCTGGCGCCGGCGCTCCAGAGCAGCCGCGCCGACCTGGCGGCGGCGCTCAAGACCGGCGGCCGGGGCAGCTCCGCGAGCGCGGGGCGCCGCCGCACCCGCGCCGCGCTGGTGGTCGCCGAGCTCGCCCTGTCGCTGCTGCTGCTCGCCGGCGCCGCGCTCCTGCTGCACAGTTTCGTCCGGCTGCAGCAGGTCGAGACCGGGTTGCTGGCGCCGCCGGCGCGGGTGCTCACGATGCAGATCTCGCCCAGCGCCGCGAAGTACCGCGACGACAAGGCGAGCATCGCCTTCTATCAGCGGCTGCTCGACCGGGTGCGGCAGCTGCCGGGCGTCGAGGCGGCGGCGGTCGCCGACAGCCTGCCGCCCGATCGGGAGGGCAACGCCGACACCTATGTGATCGCCGGCCGGCCGCTCGCCCCCGGAGAGCTGAACCCCATCACCTCGGTGCCGACGGTGAGCGCCGACTACTTCCGCGCGCTGGGCATCCCGCTGCGGCGGGGGCGCTTCTTCGACCAGGGCGACCGGCAGGGCTCACGGCCGGTGGCGATCGTCAGCGAGGGCATGGCGCGCCGCGACTTTCCCGGCCGCAACCCGATCGGCGAGCGGCTGAAGGCGAGCGGCCCCGACCTCAACGACAGTCCCTACATGGAGATCGTCGGCGTGGTCGGCGACACCAAGTACCTGGGGCTCGCCAGCCCGCTGGCCGCCGCCTATTACCAGTCGTGGGCCCAGAACGGCGGCCAGAAGCAGTTCCTGGTGGTGCGCTCGGCGGTGGCCGCCGCGAGCCTGGCGCCGCTCCTGCGCCGCGAGGTGCAGGCGATCGATCGCGACGTGGTCGTCGGCGCCGTCGGCACGATGGAGCAGGCGTTGTGGGACTCGGTCGCGCAACCGCGCTTCCGCACCGTGCTGCTGGCCGCGTTTGCCGCCGTCGCAGTCCTGCTGGCGGCGATCGGCATCTACGGCGTCATCGCCTACTCGGTCGCGCAGCGCACCCACGAGATCGGCCTGCGCATGGCGCTCGGCGCCGGCCGCGCCCAGGTCCTGCGCCTGGTCGTCGGCCAGGGCGCCAACCTCGCCCTGGCAGGGATCGGGCTGGGCCTGGCGGGCGCCTTCGTCTGCACGCGCGTGCTGGCGAAGCTGCTGTTCGGGGTCAGCGCCACCGACCCGCTCACCTTCCTGCTGGTGCCGGCGCTGCTGGCGGTGGTGGCCCTCGCGGCGAGCTTCATCCCCGCCCGGCGGGCCGCCTTCATAGAGCCGCAACAGGCGTTGAAGTACGAGTAGCGGCGCGGCCCCGGCGGTGACGGCCCGGCCATGGGCGCCGCACCTGAATCGCCAGGGGCCGGCAGGCCGGGATGGCGATCTCGAGAGGTGAATCCTGGACATGGCGGCGCCAATGGCGGCCGAAGCGTTTGCCGACAAGGATGCAACACAAGTTCCTGGCGAAGCGGGCGTGGACCGCATTGCCGTGCGGAGCGAACGACGGGGCTGGCATGAGCATCCTGGACGGTTGAGCCGCCTTTGCAGCCTCGATCGGAACCGGTCCGCGGCGGACCAGCTTGCTTGGCAGCGACGTGGGATGGCACCTCCGGTACGACCAGCGACCGGGCTGGTTCATGGGGCAACTCCTTGCACTCGATTTCGTGCCCCAGCTTAGTAGATTCAGCGGTGTTGGAATATCACCCGCAGGCTAGGGTTTCGTGTCAACGGTGAAGCGTTGGCACCTGTAGGAGAAGGTACTACATGGCGCGCGAGCGGGCAGGACAAGACACCAGGCCCGCGGCGGCGGGCCGGGGACCGTGTTCAGGGCTGCTTCGCGCCGGGGGAGCGGGCGAGGGCCGCCTTGATCACCGCGGGCGGCATCCCGGACTGCTTCCACTCCGCCATGTCCTTGCCGCTCATCTCGGCTGACAGGGTTTTCTGGTTGACGTACTGCACCAGGAGGTCGGTGGTGAACCCCTGCTTCTTGAGGTCCACGAGCTCCGTCAGCAGCTGCGCGGGAGTGATGCCTTCGGCGCGGGCCGGCGGGCTCGCGGCGGCGCTGCCGGCGCCACCGCCGGCGCCGCGGCCGGCGCCGCGGCCGCCTGAGCTCATCGCCGCCACCAGGGAGGGATCGGAGATGCCGTTGGCGTAGGCCTCCTTGAGCGCGTCGCTCAGCACCTCGTTGAGGTTTTCCTCGTTGCGCTTGCCATAGCGATGCGCGCTGCCGGAGACGGTGCCCTCCCAGAGCACCCGTCCCCGCTCGGCGAGGTTGAAGACGAAGCGCGCTTCGCTGGCGAACATGGCGCCGATCGTCTTGTGGTTCTGCGTGACGAAGAAGCGGATGCACCTGACCTTGAGCACCCGGGGTGAGCCCGGAACCACCTTCAATCCCCATTCCCCGGCGACACGCAGCAAGACGTCCTTGGTGAAGGCGGCGACGTCGTTGGCCGCCCGCACGGGGTCGCTCTTCTCGTCTTCGACGACCTCGCCGACGACCTTGGGGTCCACTCCCTGACGGTCGTCCTCGAACACGACCGCGAGCGGCGTGGAGAGCAGCGCCGGCGGGATGTCGGGGCTGCTGGCATGGGTGCCTTCCTGCGGCGTGAACTTGAGCGTGAGGAGCGGAGCGGTGTCCGCCGCGGCGGCGGTCGCCGCCAGCAGCGTCGTCATCAGCGCGGCTGAGGCTAGCCGATCGAGCCTGCCTGCCATGGGCATTCTCCCCTTTCGGATCCTGAGAACGGCGGTGCGGCTGGTGCGGCTCCGCGGCCGGCGCACCCGGGCACGCGCTCGGCCGGGGGCCGGTGCGGCACGAGCGGCATTGTCGCACAGGGCGGCGGCGGCGGGTGCGCCCGCGGTGCTCCCGGGCGGCGGCGGGGCCGCGCCGGGGTCGCGCCCGTGCCGCCGGGGGTGCCCCGGGGGGACCCAGGGGAAGACGGGTGCGATCCTCGACCATCCATAGTGCTTGACATAGACATTCTATGACCATATCATGCGATGGACTGAAGCGACCGCGATCTGCGGCCGCGGACGTCCTTCCCAGAAAGGGGCAGCGCATGAAGATCGGCGATCGAAAGCGTGACAAGCAGCAGCGGCAGGCGCCGGCGGCGCTTCAGGCGGCGCAGCTGGCGATGGTCAAGGGCGGCCTGAAGGCGGAGCGGGTCCAGGGGGCGGACCCGACGGGGCCAGGCGGCGATTAGGAGGGAAAGAAGGGCGGGAGGCGCGCGCGGCCGGGGGGAGCTTGGACGGTCTCCCCGGCCCCGCGGCGCTTGCGCCGTCGCCGACGTTTCTGAAGGGAGCCGCGCCAGCCAGCCCGTCACCGTCCCAGGCCGAGGTCGAGGCCGCGATCGAGGGCGCGCGCGACGGCGCGGACGGCGACGTCCACCGGCAGCGCCAGATTCGGCGGCAAGAGCAGCAGGGCGCTGTCGAGCGTGGTGCGCCCCATGGCGCGGACGGCGGTCTCGAGGGCGTCCTGCGCGCCCCGCACGGCTTGCCGGCAGGCGCCGAGCCGGGCGGTGACGCGCGTCAGCTCGGCGCCGACCTGCGCGGCGCTTGGCAGGCGGACGCCAGGCGCCCGGCGCTCGCCGGCTGCCGGCAGGCCGCGCGCCGGGCCGCGGAAGGCTGAGACGGCGCGCGGTTGGGGCTGAAGGCTCGGGATGGTGAGTTGCCGGGTCTTGGCGACAGCCGTCTCCTTGACGGCATGGAGACTCG
>DASZHY010000228.1:0-10044 GCA_035949675.1 Thermoanaerobaculia bacterium | reverse complement strand
TCGCCTTCGAGGGAGACAACGGCCTGTATGGCGACCTGCGCAGCGGGCACGTGCCGAGCTTCTCGTTCATCGTGCCGAACCAGTGCAACGATCAGCATGGGCGCGGCAACGGCGGCGCCACCTGCAACTTCGACCCGAGCTCGAACGGCACGCAGGCCGGTCTCAACCCGGCCCTGATCTACCGCGGCGACGTCACCTTGCAGCGGCTCGTGCAGGCGATCTGGGCGTCCCCCGCATGGAAGGTCGGCGACAACGCCATCGTCGTGTGGTGGGACGAGAACGACTACAGCCTGGCGCCCAACGTCAACAAGGTGCTGCTGATCGTGTACACCAATTACGGCAAGCACGGCATCCAGAGCCCGATCCTCTACAACCACTTCTCGCTGCTCAGGACGCTCGAAGGGGTTTTTGGCCTGCCCTGCCTGAATCACGCCTGTGACAGCAACGTCGAGGTCATGTCCGACCTCTTCAGCCGGTAGCTTTCCGCGGTCTCGCGCCGCCCCGGCGCGAGACCGCTTCTGCTCTCTAACCCGTCATGTCGCCACGGGCGAGCTGATGAGACCGATTATCGCCGCCGCGTCGCCGAGGTCCAGAACAGCTCGACCACCGGCACGTCCAGCTCCGGAGCAAGCGGTGAGGTGATCCGCTCGGCGCCCGCGACCAGGCGATCGGCCTCGGGGCGGTATCCAGATTCGCTCCACGTACAGATGCGTACGGCTGCACGCTCGGCGTCGACGATCCAGTACTCCCCGACTCCGTGCTTGGCGTAGAGATGCCGCTTCGTGACCTGGTCGACCTGCGACGTGCTCGGAGAGAGCACCTCGACCACGATGTCCGGAGCGCCCTCGATACCGCGTCGCGTGACGAAGGAGAGCTTGTCCTCGCCGAGGTAGCAAACGTCGGGCTGCACGATGGTGGTCGGGCCGAGGAGGACGTCGATCGGCGCCCCGTAGGCCACCCCGCCCCGCGCCTGCAAGCCGAAGAAATAGAGGAACCGCCCGACCACGAACTGGTGGTCGGGGCTGGGCGCCGGCGTCATTGCGTGCTCGCCCTCCAGGATCTCATGGCGGTTGCCGTCGTTCGGGAAGCCGAGATAGTCCTCGTAGGTGAGGGCGATAGGGAGCGGGTGCGGTCTGGCCATCGCGGTTCGATTGTAGCGCAGACCCAACTCAGGCCTCGGCGGTGCTCACGGCCTGCGGTGTGCGGACCGGCAGCGAACCGGCAGCCAACCTGCCTTCGGTCAGAGCGGCAGCAGCCGGTAGGCGGGGTGGCGCAGATCGGCGCCGCGGCGGGCCACGATCAGGGTGTTGCCCCAGGCGCGGCGCCAGAGGGGCACGGTGCGCAGCAGGCGGCGCACCAGGGCGCGGGGACCGGTGGGATCGGGGCGGTGCGGCAGCGTGCGATGCTCGAGGACTTCGAGGCCGGCGGCGCGCAGGAAGCGGGCCAGCAGGTGGGATTGAGCAACGTGGACGGCGTCGGCGTCCGGGACGTAGCCCTCGGTCAGCACGCGCGGGTTGCGAACGCGATCGAAACGGTGGCGGCCGTCGAGCGACGACAGCAGCTGGCGGCCGAGGCGCCGCAGGGCGACCTCCAGCCGCCGGCTGGGCTGCAGGCTGGGCGGCATCTCGTAGGGCAGGTCCCAGGCCGAGCCGACGAGCAGCAGCAGGCCGCCGGGACGCAGCACCCGCGCCGCCTCGAGCAGGGTGCGGCCGGGGTCGTGGAAGTGCTCCAGGGCGTAGGTCGAGAGCACGGCGTCGAAGCACCCGGAGACGAACGGCAGGTTCTCGCCGTCTCCCCGCACGCGCCAGCCCGGCCGCCCCCACTCCGCCGCCATGACCAGCGCCGCGGTCGAGACGTCGAAGCCGACGTAGCGGCAGCCGGCCGGGAGCCAGAGCGCGTTCTCGCACGAGCCGCACCCGAGATCGAGCACGCGCTCGCCGCCGTGCAGATGAACGAGCAGGGCGCGCCGCTCCGGCGACGCCTCGCGGTTGGCGGCGGCAGCCTGGGCGTAGTACTCGCGGCTGCCGTCCCAGAACGCATCCAGCCGCCGCTTGTCGTCCTCCCCCACCTCGTCAGTCTACCGCCGCGGCATCCTCCGGCCGGCCGCCGCCGCGCGCCGCTCCTGCGGAGAGCACCGCGGCCTCGCTCGGCCGGCTCGCGGCGGCCGGCTCGCCGGGGTGCGCCAGGGCGGCGCGCGCCGCGGCCAGGCGGGCGACCGGCACGCGGTACGGCGAGCACGAGACATAGTCGAGGCCGGCACGCTCGAAGAAATCGATCGAGTCGGGGTCGCCGCCATGCTCGCCGCAGACTCCGAGGTGGAGATCGGGCCGGGCCTGGCGGCCGCGCTCGCAGGCCAGCCGCACCAGCTGCCCGACTCCCTCGTCGTCCAGACGCGCGAACGGATCGTAGGGCAGGACGCCCGATTCGAGGTACTGCGGCAGGAAACGGCCGATGTCGTCGCGCGAGTAGCCGTAGGTCATCTGGGTGAGGTCGTTGGTGCCGAAGGAGAAGAAGTCGGCGTGGACCGCGATCCGGTCGGCGATCAGCGCCGCCCGCGGCACCTCGATCATGGTGCCGATGGCGACCGGCAGGCGCATCTTCTCCGCCGCCAGCACCCGCTCGACGGTGGCCGCGATGCGCTGCCGCAGCCGGATCATTTCCTGCTCGGCACCCACCAGCGGCACCATGATCTCGGCCTCGACGTGGTCGCCCGCGCGGGTCCGCACGCAGGCGGCGCGGGTGATCGCCTCGACCTGCATCTCGTAGATCTCCGGCGCGGTCATGCCGAGACGGCAGCCGCGGTGGCCGAGCATCGGATTGGCCTCGGCGAGCGCCGCCGCCCGCGCCGCGACCCGCGCCGCCGGCACCCCCATCTGCTTGGCCAGGCCCTCCAGCGCCTTTTCGCCGTGCGGCAGGAACTCGTGCAGCGGCGGGTCCAGCAGGCGCACCGTCACCGGCAGGCCGGAGAGGGCGGCAAAGATGCCCTCGAAGTCCTTCTGCTGCATCGGCAGCAGGTGCTGAAGCGCCTCGGCCCGGTCAGCGTCGTTGTCGGCGAGGATCATCCGGCGCACCCAGGGAATGCGTTCCTCTTCGAAGAACATGTGCTCGGTGCGGCACAGGCCGATGCCCTCGGCCCCCAGCGCGCGCGCCACCCTGGCGTCGGTCGGCGTGTCGGCATTGGCGCGCACCCGCAGACGCCGCAGCTCGTCGGCCCAGCCCAGGAGCTTGCGAAAGGTGACGACCGCGGGCGAGGCGGCGGCTTTTTCCAGTGCCGCCGCGGCCTCCCGGTCGGGCGGCGCCTCCTTGGCGTCCGTGCCCGCCACCAGCGTCCGCAGCACCTGCGAGGGACTGGTGGCGAGCCCGCCGGCGATCACCTCGCCGGTGGTGCCGTCGATCGAGATCTGGTCTCCCTCGCGCAGCACGTGACGGCCCGCACGCACGACTCCCTCGCGCTCGTCCACGTCGAGGTCGCCGGCGCCGACCAGGCACGGCTTGCCCATGCCGCGCGCCACCACCGCGGCGTGCGAGGTCATGCCGCCGCGCGAGGTGAGGATGCCGGCAGCGGCGTGCATGCCGACGATGTCTTCCGGCGAGGTCTCGGCGCGCACCAGGATGACCGGACCCGACGCGGCAAGCTCGGCGGCGCGGTCGGCCGACAGCACCATGCGGCCGGACGCGGCGCCCGGGCCGGCGGGCAGCCCGTGGGCGAGCAGCCTCCCCTCGGCCACCGCCTTGGCCTTTTCCCGCGGATCGAACTCGGGCGCCAGCACCTGCACCAGGTCCTGCGGCTTGACCCGCGACACCGCCTCGCGCGGCGAGATGATCCCTTCGTCCACCAGCTCGGCCGCGATGCGCACGGCGGCGGGGCCGGTGCGCTTGCCGCCGCGCGTCTGCAGCATGTACAGGCGGTCGTGCTGGATGGTGAACTCGACGTCCTGCATGTCGCGGTAGTGGCGCTCGAGGCGGGCGCAGACCTCGCGCAGCTCGCGGTCGGCCTGCGGGAAGTCCTCGGCCAGCCCGCGGCCGCCGTCCAGGCCGACGATCGGGAGCGGCGTGCGGATGCCCGCCACCACGTCCTCGCCCTGGGCGTTGACCAGGTACTCGCCGTAGACGCGCGCCTCGCCGGTGGCCGGGTTGCGGGTGAACGCCACTCCGGTCGCGCAGTCGTTGCCGCGGTTGCCGAACACCATGGCCTGCACGTTGACGGCGGTGCCCAGGCGGTCGGAGATGCCGTTGATGCGCCGGTACTCGCGCGCCCGGCGGTTGTTCCAGCTCGCGAACACCGCGCCGATGGCGCCCGCCAGCTGCTCGCGCGGCTCCTCCGGGAAGGGGCGGCCGTGCTCGGCGATGAGCTTCTTGAAGCGGTCGGCGACCCCGCGCAGGGCGGCGGGCGGCAGCTCGTTGTCGCTGGCGGCCTGGTGCTCGGCGCGCGCCGCGGCGAGGATCTCCTCGAAAGCCGCGTGCTCGACTCCCAGCACGACGTCGCCGTACATGGTGAGCAGCCGCCGCCAGGCGTCGAGCACGAAGCGGGCGTCGGCCCCGCGCTCGGTCCAGGCCTCGACGAGCTGCTGCGTCAGCCCGAGATTGAGGACCGTGTCCATCATCCCCGGCATCGACATGGGAGCGCCTGAACGCACCGACACCAGCAGCGGGTTGGCGGCGTCGCCGAAGCGCTGCCCGGTCCGCTCCTCGAGCAGCCGCAGGTGTTCCTCGAGCTCGCGCTCGAGCCCCGGCGGGTAGGTCCCGTCGTGCTCCTGGAAGTAAGTGCAGACTTCGGTGGTCAGGGTGAAGCCGGGAGGCACCGGAATGCCGAGCCGGCTCATCTCCGCGAGCCCGGCTCCCTTGCCGCCCAGCAGTGCCTTCTGATCGCCCCTGCCGTCCGCGGTGCCGCCGCCGAAGGCATAGATGTGCTTGGCCATGCGCCCTCCGATCTCGTAGGGCGCGAGCATAACCGATCGGGGTGCCGTCAGAGCCGACGCTACGCCGTCCCGGCTGACCTCGAAAAGGGCCAGGCCGCCGGGCGCAATGTCGCGAACACAGCGATATAGACTCTCATTGAATGGGGATGCCAGGTGGGGCGAAAAGGAGGCGGGAATGCAGATCGACTCGGTGCGGGAGTTGAAGGCGACGCTGGCGACGACGTTGCTTCCTTCTCTGGCGGAACCGCTCCAAGTCCGTGCCTTTGGTCTTCCCGCCGGGCCAATGGCGGCTGCCGAGGCGCCATCTCCCACCCTGGCACTTGGCATTGCTCCACTTCGCGGCGGGGGCTACGAGCTGGCCGTACGCTTGCAGCGGCGGGCTCTCGAAAGCCACCCCTCGGTCGAAGCGATTCGCAAACTGGCAAAGGGGGAAGCCAATTTCCGCTACATCGGGCGCCTGGTCAAGCGCACCAAGATTCCCTGGTTCCGGACCCGAGTGAGGCCGCTGCGCAGCGGGAGCTCCATTGGCCATTTCAAGATCACCGCCGGCACGCTTGGCGGCTTCGTCCGCTCACGTGCTGACGGCGCGCCGCTCATCTTGTCGAACAACCACGTCCTGGCGAATGAGAACCGCGCCAAGCGGGGTGACGCGATCACTCAGCCAGGACGCCTCGACGGCGGCGAGGCCCCGGGTGACGTAGTCGGCGCGCTTTGGAAGTTCGTGCGGCTCAAGAGAGCCTCGGCGAACCGCCTCGATTGTGCCACGGCGACAGTGGCCGAAGGTATCCAGATCGACTCTGATCACCTGGGCGCCGGTACGGGCCGGTTGACCGGAGTCGGCGAGATCCAACTCACCATGAAGAATGTGCTCAAGGCAGGGCGCACGACTGGTGCCACCCGCGGGCGGATTACGGCGATCGAGGTCGACAACCTCAGCATTGCCTACGACTCCGGGAACCTTCGGTTCGACCAGCAGATCGAGATCGAGGGTGCCGACACAGATCCCTTCAGTGCCGGCGGGGACAGCGGCTCTATAATCGTCGATGAGGCAGGACGGGGGTTGGCGCTCCTTTTTGCCGGCGGCGACCATGACGGCGCCAACGGCAAGGGGCTCACCTACGCCAGCCCTTGCGGCCGGTGCTGGACGCTCTCGAGGTGGACCTCTTGGACTGAGAGCCAAGACCAGGAGTAGAATCGCCAGGAATCAGGCGGTGCCATGCAAACGACGACGAACCTCGCCACTCTGGACCAAGCCCGAGGTGCTAAGGCCAAGGCAATGAAGATCTTCGCCGCGAAGGCCGACGTGGTGGGAGTCGGCATTACCCAGATCGACGGCGGCTACGGCATCAAGGTAAACTTGCGCGAGGCGCCCCGCCCTGGCGCCAGCCTCCCCGATGACCTTGACGGCGTGCCGGTACGCATCGAGGTGGTCGGCGAGCTCCGCAAGCGCTGAGGAGCTACGTTTCTTGGTTGGCGAGGCTGGCGACGACGCTGGCGGCTAAGCCGCACCCACGATCTTCCGCATAGGCCGCTGCTGCCCCTGCCACGACCTCACTTAACCGCTCTTGGTCATATACCAAGCTGCGGCACAAGTAGTTTAAGCGCCCGAGGTCCCCAGGCTGTCGGCACGCCCGATCGAGGAGTCGATCAGCCAGCACATCGCCGTCAGCCTTGCAGGCATTTCGCCGTTCCCAGCAGGCACGGCCAGCATCCCTAGCAGCTTTCGGCTCCGAGATCCGATATCGCATCGCGGCGTCGTTGGAGGCCCATCGGGCCGAGTTCGTGCGATCGGCAAAGCATTTCGCGGTATTGCCAAGCCTCGTCCTTTTCACGGAAGGAGCGGTCGGCCGGAGATCCGAGAATGGAGAGAACCTGCTGCTTCGTCATACCAGGCTCCAGCTTAGCGACGGCCTTTCCAGTGGAGGCGCAGCCGACCGACAGCAGTGAGAAAACCAACAGGGAGAACGAAAGAAAGCGCAGCGACCATTTTAGGCGCGTAATGTTACACGGATCTTGGCCATTCCCCATCACCTCCGCTTCTTCACCGCTCAGTGCCATCGAGCCAAGCGGGGTAAAGCCTGTTGATAATACTGGCAAGTTCCGAGAAACGGGGGCCGCCCTTGACCACATGGTCGGCAGCAAGCGCGTTGACCAGCGCGTTAAGCTCAGCCACCTTCGCGAGTGCAGTCCCTTGGGCCCTCAGTATAAGCCCGAGGTCGTGAGCAGCAGCTGCCAGCTTCTCGGCGGAGCGTGCGTGGTGAACGGTCACTCCTACAAGAGCGCAGGTGGCGATGAAAAGCCCGACGGCGGCGAAGCACGTTACGTAGTTTACGATCTGGTCCATTCCGCCCGATCCGCCTTAGCTGCTGTGTTTGGTGCCTGTACCATCTGTCCTCGTGAACAGCACGCCACCTGCGACCCGTCCGTCATCTATAGTAATGCAGGTCGCGGATCTGAAAGCCCGACGGCTCCGCCCGGTCCCGCACCCGCTGCCACAGCTTCTGAATCCACTTCACGTGCCCGACGTTTCCCGCGACCGTGGAAGTAGTACGGGTTGCCATGGTACGGCCTGCGGCTCACTCAGCGCTCAAGCGCCGGCGCGGGCGCGGTGCTCGGCGCGGTCGACCACCACCTCGGTCAGCCGGGCGGTGCGGCTGACGGTGCGCAGGATCGCCTGCAACAGCGCGATGCGGCCGGCGCGCACCCGCTCGTCGGGATCCATCACCAGCACCTCGACGAAGAAGCGGTCGAGCACCGGCGCCAGCTCGGCGATGCGGCGCAGGGCGCGGTCGTAGTCGCCGGCCGCGGCCGCTGCCTCGACCTCGGCGCGCAGGCCGGCGAAGGCGGCAGCCAGGTCACGCTCGGCGGGCGCCGCCATCTCGAGCAGACGCTCGGGGGCGAACGTCTGGTCGGGCACGTCCTTGACGATGTTGGCGATGCGCTTGGCCGCCAGCACCACCGACAGGAAGTCCGCGTCGCCGCGCACCCGGTGGATGGCGTCGACGCGGGCGCGCAGGTCCGGCAAGTTGGCGGCGCCGGCGGCGAGCGCCGCCTCGATCTCGTCGTAGGCGTAGCCGTTGAGCCCGAGCAGGTAGCGGATGCGGTCGTCCAGGAACGGCCGCAAGCTCGCCCACACCGCCGGGGCGCCGCGGTCCAGACGGTCGCCGTAGAGCGCCGCCGCCGCCGCCGTGAGGCGCTCGAAGTCCACCGCCAGGCCGCCCTCGAAGGCGATGCGCACCGCCCCCTGGGCGGCGCGGCGCAGGCCCAGCGGATCCTTGCTCCCGGTCGGCACCAGGCCGCAGCCGAACATGCCCACCAGCGTGTCGAAGCGGTCGGCAAGGCCGGTCACCAGACCGGCGCGGCCGCGCGGGATGCGGTCTTCCGCGGAGGCCGGCAGGTACTGGTCGTAGAGCGCCTGCCACACCTCCTCGGGGTGACCTTCGTGGCGGGCGTACAGCCCGCCCATCACGCCCTGCAGCGAGGTGAACTCCTTGACCATCTCGGTCGCCAGGTCCGCCTTGAGCAGGCGGGCCGCCGCGACCGCCGCCGGCGCCGCGTCGCGCCAGCCGAGCTCGGTACAGAGCGTCGCGGCCAGCGCCGCCAGCCGCTCGGCCTTCTCGGCGTAGCTGCCCAGACGCTCGTGGAAGGCGAGGCGCTTCAGCTGTTCGGCGCGGCGCTCGAGGCCCGCCGCCAGGTCCTCGGCGTAGAAGAAGCGCGCGTCGGCCAGGCGCGCCGCCACCACCCACTCGTTGCCCGCCCGGGTGCGTCCGGCCGGGTCGTCAGGCCGGTCCATCACCGTCAAGAAGCACGGCAGCAGCCGGGCCCCCTGCGCATGATGCGGCGCGTGCGGCGACTCCACGGTCAGGGCGCTCTGGTGGTCGCGCAGGCTGGTCGACAGCACCTCCTCCGGCAGCTCGAGGAAGGCGGGATCGAAGCTGCCTTCGACCACCCCCGGGATCTCGCACAGCGCCGCCAGCTTGTCGAGCAGCGGCGCATCCTCGACCAGCCGGCCGCCGAGCGCGGCGGCGCGGGCGTGCATGGCGGCGGCGAGCGCGGCGCGCCGGCGCTTGGGGTCGACCTCGAGCTGGCGCGACGCCAGCTTGCGGCGGTAGTCGGCGCCGCCGCGCACCTTGAACAGCCGCGGCGACAGCAGCGGATGGCCGATCGTGGAGTCGCCGGCGGCAACGCCGAAGAGCTCGAACGGCACCACCTCGCCGTCGAGCAGCGACACCAGGCCGTGCACCGGCCGCACCCAGGGCCCCTCGCCGGCGCCCCAGCGCATGGTCTTCGGCCACGAGATGCCGGTCAGGATGCGGGGCACCAGCTCGGCGAGCACCTCGGCGGCGGGGCGGCCGGCGGTGCGCCTGGTGGCGGCCAGGTATTCACCCTTCTCGGTCGCGACCCGCGACAGCTGCTCCGGCTCGACCCCGCAACGCCGGGCGAAGCCGAGCAGCGCGGGGGTCGGCGAACCGTCGCCGGCATCGGCGGCGCGCATCGGCGGCCCCATGACCTGCTCCTCGCGGTCGGGCTCGCGCGCCGGCACGCCGCTCATCCGCACCACCAGGCGACGCGGCGTGAAGCCGGTCTCGATCTCGCTCGGACCCAGGCCACGGCCCGTCAGCTCCTCGAAGACGCGGGTGGCAAGCTCGCGGACGCCGGCCGCCAGCATGCGCGCCGGGATCTCCTCGCAGCGCACCTCGAGCAGGTACTCACCGTGCGCCATCAGTCACCTCCGGAGCGACCTGGGCGGTAGGCGCCGGACCTGCGTCTTGGCGCACGGTGGCGATCCAGCTGGAGCCATCCGTATTCCGGAGCAGCGGGAAACCGAGGCGCTTCCGGCTTTCAACGTAGGCATTGGCGCAGGCCACGGCGAGGTCGCGCACGCGCTTCATCAGGCCGACGCGCTCGGTCACCGAGACGGCGCCCCGGGCGTCCAGGACGTTGAACAGGTGCGAGCACTTGAGTGCGCATTCGTAGGCGGGCAGCACCAGGCCGGCGTCGAGGCAGCGCAGCGACTCGCGCTCCATGCCGTCGAACTGCTGCTGGGCGAAGCCGACGTCCGCGACCTCGAAGTAGTAGCGGGAGAGCTCGACCTCTTCCTGGTGCCGGACCTGGCCGTAGGTCA
>DASZHY010000227.1:0-26673 GCA_035949675.1 Thermoanaerobaculia bacterium | reverse complement strand
GCGCGGCCTCGGCGGCCTGGCCCTGCGCGAGCCGGGAGCGACCCTCGACCTCGGCGGCCTGGTGCTCGAGTCGGTGCGCCTGCCGCGGCGCGCCGCCCAGCTCGACCTGACGCTGATGATGGCCGAGGCCGGCGGCGCGCTGTCCGCCGTGCTCGAGTACAACCGCGACCTGCTCGACGCCGCCACCGCGGAGCGCATGCTCGGCCAGCTGCGCGCGCTGACCGAGGCGCTGGCTGCCCCGGCGACGCCGGGAGGGGCCGAGGCGGCCGGCATCGCCGCACGGCGGGCCATCGGCGAGCTGCCGCTGCTCGGCGCGGCGGAGCGCCACCAGCTGGTCCGGGAGTGGAACGACCAGCCAGGAGAGCCCTCAGGGGAATGCCGCATGGCCACCCTGGCCGTGCGTCGGCCGCGACAGGCGACAGGCGGTCGCGGCTCCGATTGTCGCCAGTCGCGACACTCGTTGCTGGTCGGAGCCGCGGCGGCCACCGTGCACACGCTCTTCGAGTGGCAGGCGGCGCGCCGGCCGGCGGCCGCGGCGGTGGCCGGCCAGGGCGCAACGCTCACCTACGGCGAGGTCGAGACGCGGGCCAATCGCCTGGCGCGCTATCTGCTCCGCCTCGGGGTAGGACCGGAAGTGCGGGTGGGGCTGTGCGTCGAGCGGTCGCCGGAGATGGTCGTGGCGCTGCTCGCGATCCTCAAGGCCGGCGGGGCGTACGTGCCGCTGGACCCCGGCCACCCCGCCGAGCGGCTGCGCCTGGTGCTCGCCGACAGCGCGGCGGCGGTGCTGGTCACCGAGGAGCGATGGCTGCCGCGGCTGGGAATCGACGAGGACGCCGCCGCCGCCACCGGCTCCTACGTCGTCTGCCTGGACCGCGAGCGGGGCTGGATCGATGCCGAGGAGGGCACGGCCCCCGCGGCCCCCGGGCTGGCCGAGAGCGCTGCCTACCTGATCCACACCTCGGGCTCGACCGGCCGGCCCAAGGGCGTCGTCCTGCCGCACCGAGCCGTCGCGAGCTTCCTGCGCGCCATGGCGGCCCGGCCCGGGCTGGGGCCCGGCGACGTGGTGCCGGCGCTGACCACGCTGGCGTTCGACATCGCGGGCCTCGAGATCTACCTGCCGCTGGCGGTGGGCGGCCGGGTCGAGATGCTGTCCACCGCGGCGGCCGCCGACGGCGCCCGGCTGGCGGCGCGGCTGGCGGCGGCGGGCGTCACGGCGATGCAGGCGACGCCCGCCACCTGGCGCCTGCTGCTGGACTCCGGATGGGAGGGACGGCCCGGGATGCTGGCGCTCTGCGGCGGCGAGGCGCTGCCGCACCAGCTGGCCGCGGAGCTGCTGGCGCGCGGGCTGCGCCTGTGGAACGTCTACGGTCCCACCGAGACGGCGATCTGGTCGGCCAGCCGTCCCGTCGCGCCGGTTGCCGCTCCGGGGGCGGACTCGCCGGACGCGGCGGCGCCGGCGGTCCTCCTGCCGGCAAGTGCCGCGGCGGTGCCCCTGGGGCGGCCGCTCGCCGGCGAGCGCTTCTACGTCGCCAGCCGCGACGGCGAGCTGGCGCCGCCTGGCGTCGCCGGCGAGCTGCTGATCGGCGGGGCGGGAGTGGCGCGAGGCTACTGGGGCCGGCCGGAGCTGACGGCCGAGCGCTTCATCCCGGACCGCTTCGGCGCGGCAGGCGGGGCGCGGCTGTACCGGACCGGCGACCTGGTGCGGCATCGCGCGGACGGCGACCTCGAGTTCCTGGGACGGATCGACCACCAGGTGAAGGTGCGCGGCTTCCGCATCGAGCTGGGCGAGATCGAGGCGGTGCTGCTGCGCCATCCGGCGGTCGCCCAGGCGGTGGTGACCGCGAGCGGCGGCGCCGCCGACCGCCGCCTGGTCGCCTGCCTGGTGCCGCGGCACGCCGCGCCCGCCGCCGCCGAGCTGCGGGAGCACCTGCGCCGCAGCCTCCCGGACTACATGGTGCCCGCCGACTTCAGGGTCCTCGAGCGCCTGCCGCTCAACCCGAGCGGCAAGGTCGACCGCCGGGCGCTGGCCGCGCTGCCGGCGCCGCCGGCGCCGGCCGGGACGCCGCCCGGCGCCGCCGCGAGCGGGGGCGCCGCCGCCGGCTTCGCCGCCGCCGCTCGCCGCACCCCCACCGAGGAGCTGGTGGCGGGCCTGTGGGCCGAGGCGCTGGGCGCCGACGCCGAACGGCTGGGGCCGGAGGACGACTTCTTCCGGCTCGGCGGCCACTCGCTGCTGGCGGTGCGGGTGGCGGCGAGACTGCGCGAGGCCCTGGGCGTCGAGCTGCCGCTCCCCAGGCTCCTGCAACTGCCGCGGCTGGGGGAGCTGGCCCGCGAGGTGGAGCGCCAGAGCGGCGCCGAGCGGCCGCGCCCGGCCGCCATCCGCCCCCTGCCGCGCCCGCCGGGGCTGCCGTTCGTGTCGGCCCCGTCGTTCGCCCAGGAGCGCCTGTGGTTCCTCGAGCAGCTCGAGCCCGGGAGCGCGGCCTACAACGAGCCGAAGGCCCTGCGCCTGACGGGGCCTCTGCACGCGCCGGCGCTCGCCGCCGCCCTGCTCGAGATCCGCCGCCGGCACGAGGTGCTGCGCACCCGCTTCGTGGCGCGCGCCGCCCCGCCGGCCGCGGCGGCCGCCACGGGCACGCCGACCGCAACGGTCGCCGCGGTTGCGGCTCCCGAGCCTGCCGCCGCGGACGCCGTCCTGCCGCGGGCCGATCTCTCGGCCCTGCCCGCCTGCCGCCGCGCGGCGGCCGCGGGCCGGTTGCTGGCGGAGCAGGCGCGGCGGCCGTTCGACCTCGCTGCCGCGCCACCGCTGCGCGCCATCCTGCTGGCGCTCGGCTCTCCCGCCGCCGCGGAGGCGCCCGCCGATGGCACCGTCGCGGCGCCTACCGCGGCCGAGCACGTCCTGCTGCTCAACATGCACCACGCGGTCACCGACGGCTGGTCGCTCGAAGTGCTGGCGCGCGAGCTCGCCGTCCTCTACGCCGCGGGCGTCCGCGGCACGGCGCCGCCGCCGGGCGCGCTGCCCGCCCTGCCCGTGCAGTATGCCGATTTCGCCCACTGGCAGCGCGCATGGTTGCGCGGCGACACCCTGGCCGCCGAGCTGGCCTGGTGGCGCGAGCGCCTCGCCGGCGAGCGCGGCGAGCCGCCGTGGCTCGATCTGCCGCTGGACCGGCAGCGCCCGGCGGCGGCGAGCTGGCGCGGCGCCCGCCTGCCGCTCGCCATCCCCGCGCCGCTCGCGGCGGCGGTGGCGGAGGTGGCCCGCCGCCACGCCGCCACTCAGTTCATGGCCCTGCTGGCGGCGTTCGACACTCTGCTGTGGCGCTACAGCGGCCAGACCGACGTCGCGGTCGGCACGGTGGTGGCCAACCGCGATCAGGCGGCGACCGAGCCGTTGATCGGTCCGTTCGTCAACACCCTGGTGCTGCGGCTCGACCTCGCCGGCGACCCCACCGTCGGCGAGCTGCTGGCGCGCGCGCGCCGGACGGCTCTCGCCGCCTATGCCCACCGCGACCTGCCCTTCGATCAGCTGGCCGGCGAGCTGACGCCGCGGCGCGGCGCGGCGGCGGCGATGCCGTTCTTCCAGGTGCTGCTGGCGGTGCAGCCGGCGCCGCCGCCGCTGTCGCTCCCCGGCCTGGCGGTCGAGCACCTGGACGTTTACAGCGGCGCCGCCAAGTTCGACCTCTCGCTCGCCGTCTCGCGGCAGGAGACGGGTGCGCTGGCAGGCGCCTGGACCTACCGCACCGACCTGTTCGATGCGGCGACCGTCGCGCGGCTCGGCAGGCAGCTGCGGACCCTGCTCGCGGCGATCTCCGCCCACGCCACCGGCGCCGGCAGCGGCACCGGCACCGGCAGCGCCAGCGCCGCCAGTGGCGCCGGCAGCGGCAGCGGCGGCGACCGGCGCCGTCTCTCCGAGCTGCCGCTCCTCTCCGCGGCCGAGCGCCACCAGCTGCTGGTGGAGTGGAACGACGGCATCTTCGAGCCCGGCGGCGACGATCTCCTCCACGCGCCCTTCGCGCGCCAGGCGGCCCGCCGCCCGGCCGCGGTGGCCGTGGTCGACCCGCGGCGGCGCCGGCCGGCGCTCACCTACGGCCAGCTCGACGCGCGCGCCGACCGGCTGGCGCAGGCCCTGCGGGCGCGGGGGATCGGCCCCGAAGCTGTCGTCGGCGTCTTCGCCGAACCGTCGTTCGAGCTGCTGGCGGGCCTGCTCGCCATCCTCAAGGCCGGCGCGGCCTACCTGCCTCTCGACCCCGAGCATCCTCCCGCACGGCTGGCGCAGCAGCTCGCCGGCTCGGGTGCGCGGCTGGTGCTGGCCGCCGCGGCGCTCGCCGATCGCCTGCCCGCGGCGGCGCCGGTGCTGCGCCTCGAGGACCGCCGGCGCGGCGGCAAGGCGCGGGCGCGCCCGGCGGCGCCGCCGGCAGCCGACGACTCGCGGCAGCCGGCCACCCGCCGAGAGGCGCAGACCGGCCCGGGCCAGGCGCCGCCGGCGCACCCGGACAACGCCGCCTACGTCCTCTATACCTCCGGC
This sequence comes from Thermoanaerobaculia bacterium, assembly GCA_035949675.1. Classification (GTDB taxonomy): domain Bacteria; phylum Acidobacteriota; class Thermoanaerobaculia; order Multivoradales; family UBA5704; genus JASLEW01. Next base: position 22,157 of record DASZHY010000227.1, on the reverse strand, counting down.
TCGACCGGCGAGCCCAAGGGGGTGGTGGTCTCCCACCGCGCCGTGGTCAACCGCTTGCGGTTCCAGCTCGCCGCCGACCTCGGGCCGGACGCGCGCGTGCTGCAACGCACCCGCATCGGCTTCGACGTCTCGATCGTCGAGCTCTTCGCGCCGCTCTGGGCGGGAGCCACCCTGGTGCTGGCCGGCGCGGCAGGCCGCCAGGACGCGGCCTACCTGGCGCGCCTGATCGCCGCGGAGCGAGTCACCCACCTCAACGCGCCGCCTGCACTGGTGCCGCCGCTGCTGGCCGAGGCCGCCTTCCGCTCCTCCCCCGCGCTGCGCCGGGTGGTCGTTGGCGGCGACCGCGTGCCGGGCGACCTGCCGCGGCGGTTCTTCGCCGCCATGGGGGCGCCCGCGCCGGCGCTGGTGGCGCGCTATGGCCCCACCGAGGCCACCGTCTCGGTGAGCGAGCAGCGGTGCGGCAGCGAGCCGCCGGCGGCGCCCAACGTGCCCCTGGGGCGGCCGATCGCCGGCGCCCGCCTGTACCTGCTCGACCGCGAGCTGCGCGAGGTGCCGCCGGGCGCGGCCGGCGAGCTGTGCATCGCCGGCGTCTGCCTGGCGCGCGGCTATCTCGCGCAGCCGGACCTGACCGCCGCGGCCTTCGTCCCCGACCCGTTCGCCCGCCTGCCGCAGGAGGCGGGCGGCCGCCTGTATCGCAGCGGCGACCTGGCGCGCCACCGCGCCGGCGGCGTGATCGAGTTCCTGGGGCGCAGCGACCGCCAGGTGAAGATCCGCGGCTTCCGGCTGGAGCCGGGCGAGGTGGAGGCGGCGCTCGCCCGCCACCCGGCCGTGGCCGCGGCGGCGGTCGTCGACTGCGACGGGCCTGGCGCCGCCGGCAAGCAGCTGGCCGCCTACCTGGTGGCGCGCGCCGGCGCCGACCCCGCGGCGCTCGCGCCCGGCCGGCTGCGCGCCTTCCTCGCCGCACGGCTTCCCGCCTACATGGTGCCGGCCGTCTTCGTCCGCCTGCCGCACCTGCCGCTCACCGCCAACGGCAAGCTCGACCGCGCCGCGCTGCCGCCTCCCGGGCTGGCGGCGGATGGACCCGAGGACGGCGAAATCGGCGAGGCAGCCCGCGGGTCGCCTCCTCGCGATCCGGTCGAGGAGCTGCTGGCCGGGCTGTGGGCGCAGCTGCTGGGGCGCGAGCGGATAGGCAGCGATCAGGACTTCTTCGCTCTCGGCGGCCACTCGCTGCTCGCCACGCAGCTCGCCTCGCGGGTGCGGGAGGTCTTCGCCGTCGAGCTGCCGGTGCGCGCCGTCTTCGACCACCCGACGGTCGGCGCGCAAGCGACGCTGATCGCCGCCGCGCGAGCGGTGCCGCAACCGGCGCCACCGCCCCTGGCGCCGGCGGCACGCGCCGCCGCCGGGATGCCGCTGTCGTTCGCGCAGCAGCGCCTCTGGTTCCTGGACCGCCTGGAGCCCGGCAGCGCGCTCTACAACATGCCGGCGGCGCTGCGCTTCACCGGCCGCCTGGACGGCGCGGCGCTGGCGCGCAGCCTGACGGAGGTGGTGCGGCGGCACGAGGCGCTGCGCACCAGCTTCGTGGTGGTGGACGACCAGCCGCTGCAGGTCGTTCATTTTCCGGCGCCTCCGGCGCCTCCGGCGTTCCCCGTGTCTGGGGCGTCCCCCGCGTCCGGGGCGCCCCCAGCGTCCGGGGCGCCGTGCGCGCCGCGCGCGCCGCGGGCGGCAGGCTCGCCGGCCGGCGGTTCCGGCCTCGCCCTGCCGCTCCTCGACCTCGCGGCGCTCCCCGAGAGACGCCGGGAGCCCGCCGCGCAGCGCCTGGCGGCAGCCGAGGCGCGGCGTCCGTTCGACCTCGGCCGCGCGCCGCTGCTGCGGGCGGCGCTGCTGCGGCTCGGCGCCGCCGACCATCTGCTGCTGGTGACCCTGCACCACATCGCCGCCGACGCCTGGTCGGTCGGGGTGCTGGTGCGCGAGGCGGCAAGCCTTTACCGGGCCTTCGCCGGCGCCGGCGCGGCCGATGCCGCCGCCGCCGGCTTGCTGGATGCGGCCGCGGCCGCCTTGCCGCAAGCGGCCGTCGCCGGCCTGGCGCCGCTGCCGGTGCAGTACGCCGATTTCGCGGTCTGGCAGCGGCAGTGGCTGCGCGGCGACGTCCTGCAAGCCCAGCTGTCGTACTGGCGGGAACAGCTGGCGGGACTGCCGGCGGCGCTCGAGCTGATGCCGGACCGGCCGCGGCCGGCGCGCCCGCGGCACCCGGGCGGGCGGGTGCCGGTGCGGCTGCCGGCGGCGCCCTGGTCGGCGATGCGCGCGCTGGCCCGCGAGGCGGGAGCGACGCCGTTCATGCTGCTGCTGGCCGGCTTGCTGGCGCTGCTCGGGCGCTGGTCGGGACAGGACGACCTGGCGGTCGGCACGCCGGTCGCCAACCGGCGGCGCTCCGAGCTCGAGGGGCTCATCGGGTTCTTCGTCAACACGCTGGTGCTGCGCGGCAACCTGCACGGCCGGCCAGGCCTGCGCGAGCTTCTGGGCCGGGTGCGGGAGACGGCGCTCGGGGCCTACGCCCACCAGGACCTGCCGTTCGAGATGCTGGTCGAGCACCTGCAGCCGCGGCGCGACCTGTCGCGCTCGCCGCTCTTCCAGGTGATGCTGGCGCTGCAGAACACGCCGCCCGAGACCTGGGAGCTGCCCGGGCTGGCTGCCAGGCGCTGGGAGATCGACAGCGGCACGGCGAAGTTCGAGCTGACCCTGACGCTGGAAGAAGGCGGCGACGGGCTCGCGGGCACGCTCGAGTACGACGCCGAGCTGTTCGCGAAGCCGACGGCGGCGCGCCTCGCCGGGCACTTCGAGCGGCTGCTGGCGGCGGCGCTGGCCGCGCCGCAGCTGCCGCTCGCCGAGCTGCCGTCGATGAGCGAGCCGGAGCGGCAGCAGCTGCTGCGCGAGTGGCAGGACGCCGCCGCCGCCATCCCCTGGCAGGGGCGCGTGGACGAGCTGGTGGAAGGAGTGGCGGCAAGCCGTCCCGGCGCCGTCGCCGTCGTCTCCGAGCGCGGCCGGCGGACCTATGGCGAGCTGCAGGCCGGCGCTGCCCGTCTGGCCTCGCGCCTGCGCGCCGCCGGGGTGGCGCGCGGCGACGCGGTGGCGGTGGCGCTGGGCCGCTCGCCCCTGCTGCCCGAGGCGCTGCTGGCGGTGTGGCGGGCCGGAGCCGCCTACGTGCCGATGGATCCCGGCTACCCGGAGGAGCGCCTGCTCTACATGCTGGCGGACGCCGGCTGCCGGCTGCTGCTGGCCGACGAGACGACGCCCCCGGCCCTGCTGGCGCGCGCCCCGGCAGTCGAGTGGGTCAAGGCGGAGCCGCCGCCGGCACCGGCGGGGAGCTCAGCCGAGGCGGTGCCGGCGGCGGCCGCGGCAGCCCTGGTCGCAGCCGCAGCCGTGCCGGCGGCGGCCGCGGTAACCCGGGTCGCAGCCGCAGCTGAGCCGGCGGCGGCCACGGCAGCCCCGGGCTTCGTTGGCGGCACGCCGGCGAAGCTCGCGGCGTCCTCGCCGAGCGGCGATCCGCTGGACCTGGCCTACATCCTCTATACCTCGGGCTCGACGGGCCGGCCGAAAGGGGTGGAGGTACCGCACGGGGCGCTGCTCAACTTCCTGCGCGCCATGGCCGAGCGCACCGGCCTGACCGGCGCGGACGTGGTGCCGGCGGTGACCTCGCTGTCGTTCGACATCGCCGCCGTGGAGATCCACCTGCCGCTGCTCCTGGGAGCGCGCATCGAGCTGGTGGAGCGGGAGGCGGCCGCCGACGGCAGCCGCCTGGCGGCGCGGCTCGCGGGGTCGGGCGCCACGCTGCTGCAGGCCACGCCGGCGACCTGGCGGCTGCTCGTCGAGGAGGGCTTCGGCGGCGGCCCCACGTTCAAGGCCCTGTGCGGCGGCGAGGCGCTGCCGCCGCGGCTGGCCGATGACTTGCTGGCGCGGGCCGGCGAGGTCTGGAACCTCTACGGTCCGACCGAGACCACGGTCTGGTCGTCCGGCGGCCGCCTGGCGCCTGGCGAGCCGGTGCACCTGGGCGCGCCGCTCGCCAACAATGCGCTCTACCTGCTGGACCGGGCGCTGCGGCCGGTGCCGCCGGGGGTGCCCGGCGAGCTGTGGATCGGCGGCGACGGCGTCGCGCGCGGCTACCGCGGCCGCCCGGACCTGACCGCGGAGCGTTTCCTGCCGGACCCGTTCGGCGGCGCGCCGGGTGGACGCCTGTACCGCACCGGCGACCTGGCGCGCTACGACCGCCGCGGCCGGCTCGAGTTCCTGGGGCGCCTCGGCAATCAGGTCAAGGTGCGCGGCTTCCGCATCGAGCTTGGCGAGGTGGAGGCGGCGCTCGAGTCACATCCGGAGGTGGCGCGGGCGGTGGCGGCCGCCGACGGCGCGGGCGGCGGCCGGCTGATCGCCTACCTGGTGCCGCGCGTGCCCGCGGCGAGCCCAGAGGCGACGGCGATCGCCGTCACCTCGCTGCGCGCGCACCTGGCGCGGACGCTGCCCGAGTACATGATCCCGACCGCCTGGGTCGAGCTCGCCGCGCTGCCGCTCACCCCCAACGGCAAGGTCGACCGGCGGGCGCTGCCGGTGCCGACCGCTCGCGCCGCGGCCACCGCCGGCGGAGCCGCCGGAGCCGCCGCATCGCTCGCGCCGGCACCGCCGGCAGCCCCGCCCGGGCTGTCGCCGCCGGCCGCGCCGATTGCCGGGAGCCTGGCGCGGATCTGGGCCGAGCTGCTGGGGTTCGAGGGGGCGGGTCTCGAGGCCAACTTCTTCGAGCTCGGCGGCCACTCGCTGCTCGCCGCCCAGCTGGTGTCGCGTGTGCGCCGGGAGCTCGGCGTGGAGCTGCCGCTGCGCCGCGTTTTCGAAGCGCCGGCGCTCGGCAGGATGGCGGAGGAGATCGCCGCGCTGCAGGCTGGCGCGCCGCCTGACCCTCAGCTCGACCCGCAGCTCGACCCGCAGCGTGGCCCGCGGCCTGGCTCGGCGGCTTCCCCGGCCGGCCGCGGCGGCCTCGCCGAGCCCGTCTTCCCGGAGACGCCGTCAGCGCCGGAGCTCGTGCTGTCGTTCGCGCAGGAGCGCCTGTGGTTCCTGCAGCAGCTGGCGCCGGAGAGCACCGCCTACAACCTCCCGGCAACTTTGCTGCTGCGTGGCGAGCTCGACGCCGACGCGCTGCGCCGCAGCCTGGGCCAGATCGTGCGCCGCCACGAGGTCCTGCGCACCACCTACCCGGTGGTGCTGGGCAGGCCGGTGCCGGCGGTGGTGACGAGGCCGGCGCTCGACCTGCCGCTCGTCGACCTGGCGGCGCTCTCCGCGCCGGCGGCAGCCGCGGGCCGAGGGCTGGCCCTGCGGCTGGGCAATCGCCCCTTCGAGCTTGCCGCCGCGCCGCCGGTCCGCACCGCCCTGCTGCGCCTGGGAGCCCGCGAGCACCTGCTGCTCTTGACGCTGCACCACATCGCCGCGGACGGCTGGTCGGTGGCGGTCTTCCTGCGCGAGCTCGAGGCGCACTACGCCGCCTACGTCCGGCCTGCCGCCACCGGCACCGCAGCCGTCCTGCCGCCGCTGCCGGTGCAGTACTCGGACTACGCGCGCTGGCAGCGCGGCTGGCTGCGCGGCGACGTGTTGGAGCGGCGGCGCGCGTACTGGCGCCAGGCGCTCGCCGGTGCCCCCGGCCGCCTGGACTTGCCGGCCGACCGGCCGCGCCCGGCGGTGCCGACCCACCGCGGAGCGCGCGTCGCCGTGCCGGCCGAGCCCGAGCTGGTGGCCGAGCTGCACCGCGCCGCGCGGGGCGGCGGCGCCACCCTGTTCATGCTGCTGCTCGCCGCCCTCGACGTGCTCCTGTACCGCTGGACCGGGCAGGAGGACCTGGTGGTCGGCACGCCAGTCGCCAACCGCGAGCGGCTGGAGGACGAGGGGTTGATCGGCTGCTTCGTCAACACCCTGGCGCTGCGCGCCGACCTGTCGGGCCGGCCCAGCTTCGCCGAGCTGCTGGCGCGGGTGCGGCAGGCGTGCGTGGCGGCCTTCGCGCACCAGGACATGCCGTTCGAGAAGCTGGTCGAGGAGCTGGCGCCCCGGCGCGACCTGGGAACGACGCCGCTGTTCCAGGTCTTCCTGGCGCTGCAGAACGCCTGGACCGGCACCACCCTGGGGCGCCGGTTCCCGGCGCCCCAGGGTGATGGGCGCCGGTTCCCGGCGCCCCAGGGTGATGGGCGCCGGGATCAGGCAGCCGCGGCCGGCGGCCTGACGATGGAGCTCCTGCAGCTGGAAGCGGCGACCGCCAAGTTCGACGTGACGCTGCTGGCGCTGCCGCGGCAGGCGGCCATGGACCTGGTGTTCGACTACAGCCGCGACCTCTTCGACGCGGTCACCGTCAAGCGGCTGGCCGGCCACCTCCTGACCTTGCTGCGCGCGGCGGCCGCCGAGCCCGGGCGCGACATCGCCGAGCTGCCGCTGCTCGGCGCCGGCGAGCGGCAGCAGCTGATCGAGTGGAGCGCGGAGGGCGCCGCCTTCGACCCGCCGGCGGGCGCCGGCACGCTGCTCCGCCGCATCGCGCGGCAGCCGGCCGCCGGCGGCGTGCCGGACCGCGACGCAGCGGCCGAGCCGGTCCGCCGCCAGGCACTCCCCGGACCGGAGCCGGGAGCGAGCGCCGATACCGCCAAGGGCGCGGACGGCGCCATGGGCGCCGATGGCGCGGACAGCGCCGATGCCGCCAACGGCGCCGACGGTGCCGGCGCGCGCGCGGCGCCGCCGCGGACCGGCGTCGAGAAAGGGCTGGCGGCGATCTGGAGCGAGCTGCTGGAGATCGCGCCGATCGGCGCCGGCGACAGCTTCTTCGATCTCGGCGGCCACTCCCTGCTCGCCGCCCAGATGGTGGCGCGGGTACGCGGCGCCTTCGGAGTAGACCTGCCACTGCGCCGGGTCTTCGAGCTGCCGGTGCTCGGGCAGCTGGCCGCGGAGATCGCCGCCATTGCCGCCGCCAGCGCCGCCAGTGCCGGCGCGCGCGCGGACGCCGCCGCGACCGCTCTGCCCGGCGCGCCGGACGCGCCGCCGCCGCCGCTGGTGCGGCTCCCCGCCGGCGAGGGCGCCGGGGTGCTCTCCTATGCCCAGGAGCGGATCTGGCTGCTGCATCAGCTGGCCCCGGAAAGCGCCGCCTACAACCTCCCCGGGGCGCTGCACCTGCGCGGGCCGCTCGACGCCGCCGTGCTGGCCAGGAGCCTCGGCGAGATCGTGCGGCGCCACCAGGTGCTGGGCTCGGTCTACCCGGCCGCCGCCACCGGGCCGGTGCAGGCAGCCCTGCAGCGCGGCACCCTGGACCTGCCGGTCGTCGACCTCACGGCCCTGGGAGACGCCGCCGCCGCCGTGGGCCGCGCCGCCGGCGGCGCCTTCTGCCGCCAGCCCTTCGACCTCGCCGCCGGGCCGCTGGCGCGGGCGGCCCTGCTGCGGCTCGGCGCCGCCGACCACCTGCTGGTCCTGGCGCTGCACCACATCGTCGCCGACGGCTGGTCGGTGGGCGTCTTCCTGCGCGAGCTCGCGACGCTGTATGCGGCGTTCGCCGGCGGCGAACCCTCGCCGCTCGCCGAGCCGCCGCTCCAGTACTCCGACTTCGCACGCTGGCAGCGCGCCTGGCTGGCGGGCGAGACGCTCGCGTCGCAGCTCGCGCACTGGCGGCGGACGCTGGCCGGGGCCCCCGCACTGCTGTCGCTGCCGGCCGACCGGCCGCGCCCGCCGGCGCCGAGCTTCCGCGGCGGCCGCACCACGGCGCTCCTGCCGGCGGCGCAGCTCGAGCGGCTGCGCCGCGCCGCCCAGCTGCAGGGCGCCACGCTGTTCATGGCCCTGCTCGCCGCTTTCGACGCGCTGCTGGCGCGCGCCTCGGGCCAGGACGACCTGGTGGTGGGCACGCCGATCGCCAACCGCCAGCACCTCGCCACCGAAAACCTGATCGGTTGCTTCGTCAACACGCTGGCGCTGCGGCTCGACCTCTCCGGCCGCCCCGGCTTCCGCGAGCTGCTGGAGCGGGCGCGGCTGGCGAGCCTCGCGGCGTTCGCGCATCAGGACCTGCCCTTCGAGAAGCTGGTCTCCGACCTGGCGCCGGACCGCGACCTGACCGCCGCGCCGCTGTTCCAGGTGATGCTGGTGCTGCACAACGAAAGGCCCGGCCCGCACCGCCCCCGCCAGGACGCGCCGGCCGCCGCGGCGGGGCTGGCGGTGGACTTCTGGGACCTCGAGGTCGGTGCCGCCAAGTTCGACCTCACGCTGGCGGCGATGGAGGTGCCCGAGGGGCTGCAGCTGGCGTTCGAATACAGTCGCGACCTCTTCGACCGCGCCACCGTCAAGCGGCTGTCCGGCCAGCTCGCCGTCTTGCTCGAGATGGCTGGCTCCCTCGCCGCGGACGATGCGGGCGGCCCAGCCGTCCCCGCCGTCTCCCCCGTTCCGCCCGTTCCCCCCGTCCCGATCGACGAGCTGCCGCTGCTCGCCGCCGCCGAGCGGCAGCAGCTGCGCGAGTGGAACGCCACCGGCGAGCGGTACGGAGCGGACGCCTGCCTGCACCGGCTGATCGCCGAGCAGGCGGGGCGCCGCCCTCGGGCGGTGGCGGTCGTCGACGATCTCAGCGGCGAGAGACTCACCTACGGCGAGCTCGCCGCGCGCGCCGAGCGCCTGGCGCGGCGCCTGCGCCGTGCAGGCGTGGGGCCGGAATCGGTGGTGGCGATCTGCGCCGAGCGCTCCACCGCGATGGTGGTCGGCCTGCTCGCCATCCTGGCGGCCGGCGGCGCTTACCTGCCGCTCGATCCGGAGTACCCGAGCGAGCGGCTGCGCTTCATGCTCGAGGACGCCGGCGCCAGGGTGCTGCTGATCCAGGAGCGCCTCGCCGCCTCGGCGCTGCCGCGCTCGAGCGCGCGGGCGGCGCTGACCCTGATGCTGGACGGCGCGCCGGACGGCAAGCGCGAGGGCGCCGCCAGGCCACGGGAGGCGGCGGCCAGGCTCCTTGCAGGGGGGCTCGACGGCGGGGTCGCGCCGGACAACCTGGCCTACGTGATCTACACCTCGGGCTCGACCGGGCGGCCAAAGGGGACGATGAACACCCATCGCGGCATCGTCAACCGGTTGCTGTGGATGCAGCAGGAGTACCGCCTGCAGGCCGGCGAGCGAGTGCTGCAGAAGACGCCGTTCAGCTTCGACGTCTCGGTGTGGGAGCTGTTCTGGCCGCTGCTCGCCGGCGCGCGGCTGGTCATGGCCCGCCCCGGCGGCCACCGCGACGGCGCCTACCTGCGCGCGGCCATCGTCAGGCACCGCATCGGCATCGCCCATTTCGTGCCGTCGATGCTGCGGGCGTTCCTGGCCGCCGCCGAGCGCCGGCGCGCCCTGCCATTGCGCCAGGTCATCGCCAGCGGCGAGGCGCTCCCGTACGAGCTGCTGCAGCGGTACCACGCCGCCTGCGCCGCGCCGCTGGCCAATCTCTATGGCCCGACCGAGGCGGCGGTCGACGTCACCTTTTGGGCTTGCGATCCGGTGGACGGGCGGCAGCTGGTGCCGATCGGGCGGCCGGTGGCAAACACCCGCATCCACCTGGTCGACCGCCACGGCGTCGAGGTGCCGATCGGGGTGCCTGCCGAGCTGCACATCGGCGGCGTGCAGGTCTCGCGCGGCTATCTCGGGCGCCCCGGCCTCACCGCCGAGCGCTTCGTCCCCGACCCGTTCGCGGCGGCCGCCGGCTGCGAGCCCGGAGCTCGGCTCTACCGCACCGGAGACCTGGCCCGCTACCTGCCCGACGGTGCCGTCGAGTACCTGGGCCGCATTGACCACCAGGTCAAGCTCCGCGGCTTGCGCATCGAGCTCGGCGAGATCGAGGCGGCGCTCGCGGCCCACCCGGCGGTCGCCGCCGCGGCGGCCGGTCTCCGCACGGTCCCGCCGGCGGGCGGCGCGGCGGCCGGCGCTGCCGGCGGCGAGCAGCGCCTGGTGGCCTGGGTGGTGGCGCGCGGCAAGCCTGCGCCCGGCCGCGACGAGCTGCGCCTGGCGCTCGGGGGGAGCCTGCCGGATTACATGGTGCCCGCCGCCTTCGTGTTCCTCGATCGCCTGCCTCTCACCCCCAGCGGCAAGCTCGACCGCAAGGCGCTGCCAGCCCCCGAATGGGGCCGCGCCGCCGGTCACGGCGATGGTGACGGCGACGGCGGCGGCAACAGCGGCGCCATGCCGCTGCGGACGCCGGTCGAGGAGCTGCTGGCGGACCTGTGGGCCCAGGTGCTGGGAGTGGCGCCTGCCGGCGCCGGCGACGACTTCTTCGCGCTCGGAGGCCATTCGCTGCTCGCCGCGCAGCTGGTGGCGCGGGTGCAGGCCGCCTTCGGCGTCGACCTGCCGCTGCGGCGGATCTTCGAGCTGCCGGTGCTGTCGGCACAGGCGCGCGACGTCACCGCGCGGCTGCTGGCCACGGGGGCGCCGCGAGCGAGGCGCCCGGCGCCGCCGTCGCCGGTCGCGGCCTTGGCGCCGCCGCTCGCGCGCCGTGCCGGCGGCGAGGACCTCGTCGTCTCCTTCTCCCAGGAGCGCATCTGGTTCCTCGAGCGGCTGACCCGGGGCAGCGCTGCGTACAACCTGCCGAACGCCCTGCGCCTCTCGGGCCGGTTGGACGTCGGCGCGCTCGGCCGGAGCTTGCGCGAGATCGTGCGCCGCCACCAGGTGCTGCGCTCGTCCTACCCGGAGGTGGCCGGAAAGCCCTCGCTGGTGGTGGCGCCGCGGCTCGACCTCGCCTTGCCGCTCGTCGACCTGTCGCGCCTCGGAACGCCCGCCGGGGGAGCGGCGGGCGAGGCAGGGACCGGGACGGCGGCCGAGGCGGCCGCGCGCCGCATCGGCCGCGACTTGGCCCTGCGGCTCTTCAACCTCGAGACCGGGCCGCTGCTGCGCGCCGCCCTGCTGCGCCTGGCGCCGCACGAGCATCGGCTGGTGCTGGTACTGCACCACATCGTCGCCGACGGCTGGTCGCTGCTGGTCCTGCTGCGCGAGCTGATCGCGCTCTACCAGGCGTTCGCCGCCGGCGGCGCCGCGTCGCGGGCCGGAGTGGGCGCCGGCGCCGGCGCTGCGTCGCGGACCGGAGCCGGCACCGGCGCCGGTCGCCGGGGCGGCGGCGGCCTCCCCGAGCTGCCGGTGCAGTACCCCGACTATGCCCGGTGGGAACGCGCCTGGCTGGCGGGCGACGGTTTCGCCCCTCACCTGGACTACTGGCGCCGCGCCCTGGCGGGGGCGCCGGACCGCCTGGAGCTGCCGGCCGACCGGCCGCCGCCTGCCGTGCGCAGCTTCGCGGGCGGGCGCGTCTCGGCGCTGCTGCCGCCCGCGGCCGCGGCCGAGCTGCGCCGCGCCGGGCGGCAGGGAGGCGCGACGCTGTTCATGCTGCTGCTCGCCGCCTTCGACGTGCTGCTGCACCGCGCCACGGGGCAGAGCGACGTGGTGGTCGGATCGCCGGTCGCCAACCGCGAGCGCCTGGAGCTCGAGTCGACGATCGGCCCCGTCACCAACGTGATGGCGCTGCGCATCGATCTCGGCGGCCGGCCGAGCTTCCGGCAGCTCCTGGCGCGGGTGCGCCAGGCGAGCCTGGAGGCATACGCGCACCAGGGTCTGCCGTTCGACCTCGTCCTCGGGGCCCTGGCGCCGCGGCGCGATCGCGCGACGCCGCTGTTCCAGGTCCAGCTGCTGGCGCTGGCAGGCTGGTCCGGCGCCCATGCCGCGGGCGTCTCGATGCGGCTCGACCCGCTCGAGGTCGTCATCGCCAAGCTCGACCTCACGGTGGCGGCGGTCGAGACCTCGGCCGGGCTCGCGGTGAGCTTCGAATACAGCCGGGCCCGCTTCGACGCGGCCACCGTCAAGCGGCTGCTGGCACACTACCTGACCCTGCTCGCGGCAGCCGCCGACACGCTCGCCGCCAGCGCCGCAGGCGCCTCTGGTCAAATCGCCGCCGCCGCCGCCGGCCATAGCGCCGCAGGCGCTTCCGATCAAATCGCCGCAGGCGCTTCCGATCTAATTGCCGCGGGCGCCTCCAGACCGCCGGCCGCCGAGCGCGGCATCGACGCCTTGCCCTGGCTCAGCGCCGCGGAACGGCAGCAGCTGCTCGAGTGGCGAGCGGCTTCGGCAGACGGGCAGCGGCTCCACATCCTGGACCGCTATGGCCAGGAGGCGCCCATCGGCGTGGCCGGCGAGGTGCACGTCGAGCTGACGGCGTCCGGCAACGGTTCGGGGGACCGCGCACGGTTGCAGGCCACCGGCGACCGCGCCCGCCGCTTGCCGGACGGCACGATCGAATGGCTCGGGCGCGCGCGCGCCTTTCGTGAACATACCGACGGCGGCACGGGCGAGACCGGGGCCCCTCGCTCGGATCTGCCGGCGCCCGGCGGCAGCCCTTCGCCGGCAGGCGTCAGTTTCTCAGGCTGATGCGTCAGTTTTTAAGTGTTATAGCGATACTTGACAGACACTCTCATGACTCATAGAGTTCCATGCATGAAGGTCACCCTGGTCCAGCCTCCCAACGGCCTTCACGACACGTTCGACCTGGCACCCCCGCTCGGCCTGCTGACGGTGGCCGGCGCCATCGAAGAGCAGGGGTTCGAGGTCGCCGTGCTCGACCTCAACCTCGAGATGATCAGCGACCACAGCTGGAACCGCGCCGATTTCTACGACCGCGCGGTGCGCGCCATCGCCGCCACCGGACCCGACGTCGTCGGATTCACCTCGATGGCGGTCGAGTCCCATGTCTGCCTCGAGCTGGCGCGGCGCCTCAAAGGCGAGGATCCGGCGGTGGTCACCGTCTTCGGCGGCCCGCACTTCTCCGCCATGGCGCGCACTGCGCTCGAGCTCTATCCGTGGGTCGACTATGTGATCACCGGCGAGGGCGAGAGCGCCATGTGCCAGCTGCTGCGCCGCCTGGCCGGACTTCCCCCCCGCGGCGACCTGGTGAACGTCGCGCGCCGCGGCGACGGCGGTGTCGACCTGGATCGCCGCTTGAAGCCACTCGACACCATGGCCGGGCTGCCGCGCCCGGCGTACCACCTGGTCGACCTGTCGCGGTATTTCGCGAAGAACCCGCTGCGGCTGCTCGACTACGAGCACGGCCGCGGCTGCATCTTCAACTGCTCGTTCTGCTACAGCCCGGTCCACTGGGGGCAGGGCGAGCAGGTCAAGGAGGTCGAGCGCATCGTGCGCGAGGTGGCCGAGCTCTACGCGCTGGGGGCGCGCCACCTGTTCTTCGTGCAGGACAACTTCCCGAACTCGAAGGCCACCGCCAGGAGCATCTGCCAGACGCTGGCCGCGGCCCGCACCGGCATGACCTGGAACTGTTATGCCACCCTGCCGCACCTGCTGCCGGAATTCCTCGACGATCTCGCCGCCGCCGGCTGCCGCGCCGTCTTCATCGGCGTCGACGCGGTCTCGAACACGGCGCAGAAGGCCTTCGGAAAACCTTTCTTCAGGGGCTGGGAGAAGCTCAGCGAGCGGCTGCGCGGCTGCCTCGACCGCGGCATGGTGCCGACCTGCGCCTTCATGGTCGACACTCCCGGCGAGGACCACCACCTGACCGACGTCACGCTGACCACCGCTCTGTTCGCCCGCAACCTGGGCTGCGGCATCCGCCTCAACACCTTGACGCTGTACAACGAGACCCCCAGCGCGCTCGCCGCCGGCACGCAGGGCAGGACCTATACCAACCTGAAGCCCCGCCTGCTGCTCGATACCGCCGAGCCGCTGCACGACAACCCCTTCGCGCGCGAGCGCCCGGAGCTGTTCCCGTTCCACAACACCTATCTGCCGCTGCCGCTCTACCGGCGCTTCGTCAGCGGCATGCACGTGGCCTACACCCTCTTCACCAGCTTCCCGCGCACTCTGCTGCAATACGTGCTGGTCGACGGCGGCTCGCTGTGGGGCCTGCTCGACCGCGTGGCGGATCGCCTGGGAGATCTCACGCGGCTGCCGCCGGTGATGCGGCGCCCGACCGAGCGCGAGCAGTTCCTGCACGACTTCCCGCGCCTGCCGCTCTCCGTGGCGACTCGCGGCGCCCTCGAGCTCGAGACCGCCGAGCTGCGCCTGGGCTGCAACCAGCCCGAGCCGGCGGTCGCCATTCGCAGCGCGGACGAGGTGCGGCGCTATCGCGCGGCGCACTTCAAGGTGATCGATCTGCCCGGCGCGCCGCGGGAGTTCGATCGCATCATGCCGCTGCCGGCGGCGGAGTCTCCGGCACAACCCTATTTGTTGTTGCGGCAGGACAAGAGGATCCGCTACTTCGAGCTGGATTCCCCGCTTGCCGCGACGCTGCAAAATATCAATGCCTCCGGCAACGGCGAGGTGGAGGTGCCACCCGCCATGCTGGGGGAGCTACTGCAGGCCGGCGTACTCCTGCCCATGGAGCCGGCCGCTGAAAGGAGTCCGTCATGATCAAGGATGCAGGCGTGTCCCACCCGGTACGCGTCCAGTACCACCCGGCCCTCGGCCGCGCCGCCCAGGAAGGCATCGCCCAGGAGGGCATCGCCCAGGAGGGCATCGCGCAGGAGGGCATCGCGCAAGAGGGCATTGCGCAGGAGGGCATCGCGCAGGAGGGCATCGCCGTCGAGCGCCGCGCCCAGGAGGGCATCGCCCAGGAAGGGATCGCCCAGGAAGGGATCGCTCAGGAGGGCATCGCGCAAGAGGGCATCGCCCAGGAGGGCATTGCCGTCGAGCGCCGCGCGCAGGAAGGCATCGCGCAGGAGGGCATCGCCCAGGAAGGCATCGCTCAGGAAGGCATCGCGCAAGAGGGCATCGCCCAGGAGGGCATCGCCGTCGAGCGCCGCGTGATGTGACGCAGCCAGCCTCGCACCGGGCGGCGGACCGCGGCCAACCGGTCGCCGCCGCCCGGCGCCGCCGGGGCTCGCGGCCCGCGCGCGGCCGCCCCGCCTCGGTCAGGATTCCGGGGCCGGCGGCGAGTAGAGAGGCCGGATGTCGACCGGCACGCCGGCGAGCCGCGCCACGGCGGCGGTGAGGCTCGGGGTGGCTTTGCCGTAAGTGTCCAGGAACTTCTGCGTGCCCGCGTAGTCCCCCTTTGCCTGCAGCGTCAGCATCTCGGCCAGCAGATCGCGGATCGCTCCCGGGAACTTCGCGGGCACCGTGCGGAAGTGGTTTGCGGCGTCTACCACCAGGGCGCCTTTCGCCATCAAGTAGTTGAACTGGGAGATCACGCCCTTGCCGTGGGCCTCGTGGAGCCCGAAGCGGGCGGCGCGGAAGAGGCCCGCGACGTACGTCGGCTCGAGCGTGCGGCGCAGCTCGGCCGGCATCTCGCCGCGCTCGACCAGGGCCAGGATGTCGTAGACGCCCATGACGTCGGCCTTGGCTTCCTCGAGCGTCGAGAACAGATCCTTGAGCTCGAGCCGCACCTCGGTCTTGCGCCCGTCGACGGTGATCGAGCCGGGGCCAAGGCCGTGTCCCAGCTCGTGATGCAGGACGTGGTCGAAGTAGGCGTCGAACGCCACCGACGACACTTGGGCCGGGTCCAGCACCAGCCGCGCGATCGGCAGCAGGATCTTGTCGTACTTCGCGCGCATGACGTTGCGCAGCAGCACTTTCTTCGAGCCCTTGGCTTCCCGCACCCGCTCGTCGTTGGGGAGGTTGAAGGCCAGCGTCTGCACGGCGGCCTGGGCTTCGCCGGCGCCGCAGACGAGATCCACCACGCGGATGGGGCTGGCGGTCCCGCGGCTCAGGTTCTTCCAGGCGTCGGGGATCGGCAGGTTGCGCTCGAGCCACGGCAGGCGCTCCTTGTACCGCGCCAGCGCCGCGGACTCGGCCGGCAGCGCCACCGTCAGGTAGGCTTCGAAGGCCGCTTTGTAGCCGAACAGGGTGTCCTCGTAAGTCTCGTAGGGGCCGATGGTGATCTCGATCGGCGAGTCGAGGTCCATCCAGTCCACGTCGCTCGCGTAGTAGTCGTCGCTGGCGAACGCCGCGGCGCGCGACTCGAGGAAGCGCCGCAGCGAGGCGTTGCCGGTCAGGCTCGCCGCCCGGCGCAGGTGATCGGCGGCCGGCTGCAGCCAGGGCGCGTACTCGCGTGAGTAGGGGACCGCGACCAGGTTGGCGCCCTGCCGGCGGATCACGGTGGTGGTCGAGGTGAAGCTCGCCTTGTCGCCGGGGTGATTCGCCACCCAGCTCTCGAGCTGCTCGCGCGTCAAGTCCTCGGGATAGAAGCCGGCGCCCGCCGGGCGGGGCCGGTCGCCGATGAACGGCTGCCATTCGGCCAGGCGGTCCCAGGGGCCGAAGTTGACGTCGAAATAGTCCAGCGCCGCCGCGGCGTGCGGCCCCTGGTAGGCGGCGAGCTCGCGCCGCAGCTCCGGGTTGCCGGTCCACGCCTGCCGCAGGAAGATCTGGTCGAGCGGTTTGGCGGCGGCCGCCAGCTCGCCCAGCACCCGCCGCTCCTTCTCGCCCAGGGCCGAGAGATCGGCCGACAGCGGCGTGGGCGAGTACTGCGCCACCCGCTTGTCGACGTCATCCACGGGCCGGACCCCGCCGGACGCCGGCGCGGCCGCTGGTCCCGGCGCTCCCGGCGAAGCCGGCGCCGCCGACGAGGAGGCCGGGCGAGGCGGCGCCTTGCCCTCCTTGCCGCCCACGCCGCCGGCTGCCGGCGCGGCAGCCATCAGGCCGGTCAGAACGATCAGAGCCAGCGGAGCCCCGAGAGCAAGCAGACCTGGACGCATGTGCGCTCCTTTCTCTCCCAGACGGCACGG
Organism: Thermoanaerobaculia bacterium; assembly: GCA_035949675.1. Taxonomy (GTDB): domain Bacteria; phylum Acidobacteriota; class Thermoanaerobaculia; order Multivoradales; family UBA5704; genus JASLEW01. The sequence continues at coordinate 5,442 of DASZHY010000227.1, read as the reverse complement.
CGGCCATCCTGGCACAACCGCCGCGCCTCACCAAGCCGCGATCAAGGGGAAGGGAGACGCAGGGCGGCTGCACTGGCCGCGCCCATGCCACGAGACTCGCATGCTCGTCGACTCGGAGGCTAGGACTGCCGTGCTGCAATTGCCGAGCCGCGAGGCTGGAAAGGCGTCATCTGGACAAAGCCCGAGGACCGGGTGGTCTTACAGATCCACTTTGATTGTTGCCGTTACCAGCCAAGGGTCTCTCGAGATCACCGGCCGGAGGGCACTACCGGCAAAGAGTTTGCCGCAGTCAACAGTGGTGGTGATCCCCTTCGGTACCTCCATAGAGAGCTCCAGGTCCAACTCCGTTCCTGCCTCCCGCCGGCCGAAGACGGGCTGATTGAAGCTGTAGTTATGGATCCGGAAGGTGGAGAGCTGGCTCACCGGTACGGTGTCACCCTTGAAGAGGGAGTTGACGAGATACCAGAGAGGCGACTCAAAGGTTCCAGGACCGGGCGACGGGTGGTTGTAAGTGAAGGTGATGCCTTCGTAAAGCTTGTTGCTAAGTCCGGGCTGCAACAGGGACACCGGCTGTGGACCACTGGCGCTCGCCGCCCGGTCAGTCAGATGCCCGGCAAGCCGGCTGAGGAAGATTTGATCAGGAGCAAACGCGGTGCTCTCGCCGAGGTAGCCGCGATCCACCCTTCTGTCCGCGGGGTTATCGCCTGTGCCATAGCCGACCAGCAGCCCGAGCAAGTACTCCTGTTCGAGCCCTTCCTCGTGGTCGTGCAGTTTTCTGAACCGAATGAAGTTGACATTGACGAGCTCGGTTCCGCCGCGACCGTCCTTGACGAGGTCTCCAATATGGTTGACAGCCGAACTGTTGAGGTTTCGACCGCTGTAGTAGCCGGAGAGGGTTCCCGAGACGCTCCATGGGTAGTAGGTCGACGGGCTCAGTTCGGGCTGTGCTTCGTGCGCAAAGGAAAGCTCGAAGCCGCCCGTCCAGTAGCGGTAGCCATAGCAGAGCTGGCGGGTTGCGGGAGTCGAGCCCGTCGCCGGAGCCGGGTTCTCGCATGCCGGGTCGTCAGGCAATGGGTTGGAGCTCGCATTTGGAATGGTGAGCCGTGCTGCACCCTCGCTGCCGTAGAGCCCCACCAGGGTCAGTGTCCGAAAGAACGGCTGTCCCAGCTTGAAAAAGGGGCGGTTTTTCATCTGCGCGATAAAGAGGCGGTTATCCCGATTGCTGCGGTCAGCCTCACCTGTCGCACTCTCACGCTGAATGAGGTGGCCGATCGAGAACGTGCCGTTACGCAGCTCGAATCCCTCGCCCACGACGTTCACCGCAATGCCACTGCTCGGCGCGGCCAGCGTGTATTTCCCGAAGAGAAGCTGCTCGCCACCTTCACCATAGAGGTTGAGCGTATATTCGGGAACGGTGACCTGGCGAGTCGTGTCCTTCTCGCCGAGGTCTCCCTTCTTGAAGCCAAGGGTCGCCGAGGCACTGGCGCGGTTGCCCAGTCTCTGCGAAATCTTGAGATTGCCGGCGCCTGCGAAGTGCTGCAGCGTTTCACCCGCATACGGCTGATCGGGATTGAATGTCTTCATCTCGGCGGCCTTGCCAGTGTCGGGGTCCCAGGAGGCGCCGAGCTGAGCGGAGTACCGCCACTGGGTCGAGTCGGGAGCTTCCACCACCTCCTTGGCCATTTGCAGATAACCCGTCGAGTTGGACGGGATGTCCGCGGTGTCGGCGAAGCTCGCGGTGAAGGTAAGCACCCCATTCTGCGGTGGATAGGCCATGATCGTCTGAGGCACAGGCACCCTCCCTCCCGGCGGAATGATCATTTTCAGGGAGCACCGCAGGGCCGCCGCCTCGTACTTACAGGCTCCGGGAGGCCGGCTTACGGCCGGATTCAGTGACCGCTCCACCCTGTCGATCACGGAGCTCATCTCATCCATCGCTTCGAGGAGTGCCAGGGTTGCCGCGTCCGGCGCCGGCTTCGACTTGTCAGGCGGTGCCTTCGCCGCCTTGAGCGCTGGCACGTCCTGGTCCAGCAGACGCTGCACCTCATCGACGCAGGCCGGCCTGAGATTCTTTACCTTGTCGTTTGAAGGAACCGGATCGAGCCCCGCGATGGCTTTCTGACAAGATCCATCCTCCGCGGACGAGCGTTTGAGAGCCGTCAGGACCTCCTCATAGGCAGCAGGGTTCGAGCCGGGCTTGCGCTCCATCTGGAAGAGCAGGTTCTTATACGCTGCCCCGACCTCCGCCTTGGCGTCGGGAATGACGAGGTTGAATTGGAGACCGAAGATGCGTGCGGTGCGATTGATGAGCACGATCTTGAGGTCTCCCACCCACTTTGCGCAATCCCGCCAGATGTCGGCGGACTCCTCCTTGCCTAGATCCTTGCCTGAAACCAGCTGGAGCACGGAAAACGGGCGGCGTGGGTTGACCAGGCGCTGGTCGGCAATTCCGGTGTCGTCCAGGGGAACACCGATCTCGCCCTTGAGCTCGACGGTTATGTTCTTGCCGACACACGTGATCCCCTCGCCGGCGGCATGCGCGGCGCCGGCGGCGGCGGCGAGAAGTGCTACCAGCAAGGCAAACGACTGCCAGGCCGGCGTGCCAGATCGCCAACGACGTGAGCCTGGTTTTCTGCATGCGGGTTCCGCCGCAACCGCGCGATCTCGCGGCGATAGTTTTCCGGCTGGCATGATCGTCCCTCCTTCTAGCCGAGGCTGCTCACCGATGGGTGGCTTGGTGTTTCAGACGGACGAGGGCGGGCCTTTTCCCCTGCCGCCGGCCGCGCTCGAGCATGGCCGCGCCTTGGCGTGCTAGCCTGGTCGCATGGCCGAACCCTACCCTCGCCTGAGCGTCGAGGAGTACCTGGCCATGGAGCGCCAGTCGGACATCAGGCATGAGTATTTGAATGGCGAGGTCTTCGCCATGACCAGCGGCAGCCTCGGACACAACGGGATCGTCAGCAACCTCGCTGGGATCTTCTACAACGAGCTGCGCGGCCGCCCCTGCGAAGCCTTCGTCGCCGACCTGCGGCTCCGGGTCACGGCGACCGGGCTCTACACTTACCCCGACCTGGTGGTCGTCTGCGGTGAGCCGCAGCTGGCAGACGCCCATCTCGACACGCTGTTGAACCCTACCCTGATCGTCGAGGTCCTCTCCCCCTCGACCGAGGCCACGGACCGCGGCAGGAAGTTCGCTCACTACCGGACGATCGAGTCGCTGGCCGAGGTGGTGCTGGTGTCCCAGGAGCGGGTCCAGGGTGGAGCGCTTCTCGCGCCAACCGGAGGGTGGTTGGCTCCTCTTCGAGGCCAGCCGGCTGGAGGACCGTCTCCCGCTGGCCTCGATCGCCTGCGAGCTTTCCCTGGCCGACGTTTACGAAGGGGTCGCTGGCGAGACCGGTTGATCCTCACCTCTGCCCGCGCCAGCCGTCCGCGGCCGCCAGCCGCATGTTCTCGAGCGGGCTGACCGGATCGGCCGAAGGCACCGGCACGGCGCGCAGCGCGGCGGCATGATCGCGCAGCAGCGCGCCGAGCTGCAGCTGCCAGGAGACGCCGTAGGGGTAGTCGTCCCACCCCCACGGAGTGCCGGGAGCCGGCGCAAAGATTGGCGGCGGCCGGCCCGGGGGCGGGATGCGCAGCTCCCCGACCAGCCAGACGCGGCGGCCGCCGGCGAGGGCCCCGCGCACGCTCTGCAGCACGTCGTCGATCGGCCCGGAGGCGGCCAGCCGCTCCTTCAGCAGGTCGTAACGGTGCATCTGGTGGTCCGCCAGCTGCGGCAGCGTCATCCAGCTTGCCGGGCCGCGGTAGTAGCGGTCGAAGCTGATGCCGAAGTGCCACGGGAACACGACCACCAGGTCGCCGCCGGACGCCGCCTGCGCCAGCCGGCGCGCCACCAGGTCGGCGTTGGTCATGCGCATCCGCAGCCGCGGCAAAGCGGCCACCAGCAGCACCGCCGCGAGCGCCAGCGCGAAACCGGCGCGGGCCAGGCGCGCCCACCGCGCGCGGCAAAGGTCCGCGATGAGCGTCTCGAGCGCGGCGCCGACCAGCGCGAGCAGCGGCAGGTCGTACCAGGCCCGCGGCGTGTAGCTCAGGAAGCCCAGGAAGAGCAGCTGGGCCGCGATGCCGAGCACGATGACCAGGGCGCTGAACAGCCGCAGCGCGCCGTCCCGGCGGTCGCCCGCGTCCGGACCGGCATCGGGCGCGGCGGCCGAGCGGCGGCAGCGCACGAGCCGCCACGCCGCGCCCGCCAGTCCCAGCCCCACCAGGACCAGCCAGGCGGGCGCCGCCGGGCCGAGGACCGCCGCCAGCACCTGCGCGGACTGCCACCGGTCGATGGGATGGCTCACCAGCACGGTCCAGGAGCGGGCCGCCTGCACGGCAGCCGCGTAAGGCAGCAGCGACAGCGCCGCGGCGACAGCGATGGCGGCCGCCGCGACCGCGACGCGCCGCCGTCCGCTCCATAGCGCCGCGATCGCCGCCGCCGCGCAGAGCGCCGCGACCAGCACCGCGTTGCCGAACAGGCTGTGCACGGCGGCGACGGCGGCGAGCGCGGCGAGCAGGGCGGCGGTGCCGGCGGGGGCCAAGGGACCGGGATGCGCCAGCAGCCACGCCATCGCGGCGAAGCTCAGCAGGATGCACAGGCTGCCCAGTCCGTAGCCGCGGATCGAATCGCCGAACACCACGAACGCGGCATTCGTTTCGACCAGCGCCAGCGAGAGCAGCGGCAGGGTGCGCCCGGTCGACCGCGCCGCCAGCCAAAACGCGCCCGCGATCGCCAAACCCACCGCCATGCCCAGGCCGCGCAGCGCCAGGTCGCCCCCGCCGGCGATCCGGACATACAGGCGCAGGGCCAGCACCACCGGCATCGGGAACGACTCGCGCGGAAACAGCCGCCACAGCGCCCCGAGCGAGGGCAGGGTGGCGCAGCGCACCAGCCCCGCCTCGTCCCGCCACAAGCCGCCGGCATGAACGAAGCGCAGCCCGTGCGCCCATAGCGCCGCCAATCCAAGCAGCGCACCCGCCCCCCACTCCAGCTTGCGCACCTCGAATCTCCTCCGCGGCGGGTCAGCGCCCTTTCTGCACCACGACCTCGACGCGGCGGTTCTTCTGTCTCCCGGCTTCGGTGCCGTTGTCGGCCACCGGTCGGCTCTTGCCGAAGCCGTGCGTGGCGAGATGATCGGCCGCGATCTTCTCCCGCTCGACGAGCCAGCGTTTCACCGCCTCGGCGCGGCGCTCCGAGAGGGCTTGGTTGTAGGCGGCGTTGCCCTTGGCGTCGGTATGCCCCTGGATCTCGGCGCGGCCGGCCGGATAGGCGCGTATCACCGTCGCCAGGCGCGCCAGCGCCGCCGCCGCGTCGGGCCGGATCTCGGCCTTGTCGAAATCGAACAGGACGTCCGCCGGCAGGCTCACCGTCACCTCGAGTGCCGACTCCGTGGCGCCGAGCGC
>DASZHY010000226.1:0-7881 GCA_035949675.1 Thermoanaerobaculia bacterium | reverse complement strand
CGCTGTGATCGGCGATGAGGGAGACCGGCGCCTGCATGATCCAGTAGGGACTGTTCACGTTGTTCGTGCCGGTCCGCCGGGTGAGGGTGAAGCGGGAGCCGCCCGAGCGGTAGCAGAGCACGTCGGGGTGGGCGCAGGGGTTGTCGTCGCAGGGCTGGGCCTCGCCGGAGATCGGGGCGGCGCTCTGGTGATCGAGCGTGTGGCTGAACAGCTGCTCGACGTGGCCCTCGGTGTGCGTGGCGTAATAGCGCTGGCCCTGCTTGGCGTTGTCGGCCGGTGCGTCGTCGAGTCCCTTGCCGTCGTAGCCGCGGTAGCGCTGGAGCGAATAGCCGAGCGTCGTGCCGAGCGGGAAGGCGGTGCCGGTGGCCGAGTCGCCCTTGGAGGTCACGGAGACGATGAGCGGCCGCCAGCGCGGCGTTCCCCTGCAGGCGAAGCGCGCGTCGACGCGTTCCTGCGCCGAAACGCCCCAGGCCTCCAAGGAGCTGAGGAGGCTGCGGGAGAAGAGCGCCGGCGAGGCCGGGTTCACCAGCACGATGAGGTCGGCGGGGAACTGCACGGGAGCGACGGGAGAGGTGCCCTGAGCGTTGAGCTGCGCGAGGGCGGAAGTGGTCGCGAGCTCGACCAGCGGCTGGGAGAGCGCCTTCTCGACGATCAGCCCGCCGAAGGAGTGGCCGATCACCACGGTCCGCGAGCGCGGGTTGGCGTTTCCGACCTTGAGCACCGAGAGGATCGCCTCGGTCGGGGCCGGCGACGCCGCGACGCGGCGGGCCGTGTTGTAGCGGTTGTAGAAGGAGAGCAGCTGGACGCCCAGGAACGGGTGGATCGACTCGCCCCGCCAGCCGATGTAGACCCCCGCCACGTTGCGCGGCACCTCGTTCGCCGCGGTGCTCTGCACCTCGAGGTCCCTCACCCTCTTGAGGGTCTCCTTGAACTTGTAGAGGTTGCCGTTCGGGTCGTCCTCGTTGCCATGCGACGCGTTGTTCTGCCAGCCGTGGACGAAGACCACGACGATCGCGCCGGGGCCCTCCGTGCAGCCTTGCGCCTGATTGATCACGCCGAGCGCCTTGTTCACCTGCGGGCGGCTCCACAGCTCGCCGTGATCGTCGAGCTCGATGACCGAGACGGTGACTCCCGGTGCCGGCTTGCGCAGGTAGCCCGCCTTCGCGCGATAAGCCATGTGCGAGGTGCAGCCCCCGAGGACGCAGCAGGCGGCGGCCACCGCCAGGGTCAGGAGCGACGAGCAACGAGTGCCGCGACAGGCGACAGGCGGTCGCGGCTCCGATGGTCGCCAGTCGCGACACTCGTTGCTTGTCGGAGCCGCGGCCCGGCTGGTGAGGCAATCCGATCGCTCATGTTTCATCATGGCCCTCGCGGAGATTTGACGGCAGCTCACTTCTCGGGACAGGGCACCTCGAACTTGCGCAGCACCGGGTTGCCGTCCTCGTCGATGACCTGGCGGAACTCGAAGCACGGCCCGTCGGCATCCGAGGTGTCACCCGCCGCACCGGCCGCACCGGCCGGAACCCCCGGTCTCGTCGCAACGAGGGCCGCCGGCGGCTGGGCCGCCTTCGCCGGCGCTCCGCCCGGCGCCGGTTTCCCAGGCGCTCCGCCCGGCTTCGCTTTGGCCGGCGCCGTTTTCCCTGGCGCTCCGCCTGGCGTCGCTTGGCTCGGCGTCGATTTCCCTGGCGCCGCGCCGCCCTTCCCGCCCGGGGTTGCAGAACCGCTCTTCTTAGCCATCAGAACCTCCCGCCGCGCGAGCGCGGCACCGCCACCCCGGATCCTACCCGCCTTGCTATGCCGGATCTCATCGCTGCCACGTCATCACTGGGCCGTATATCCGCCGTCGATCACCACCGGCTGCCCCGTCACTCCGCCGGCCTGCTCGCCGACCAGGAAGACGGCGTAGGCGGCGATCTCCTGCGGCGTCAGCAGGCGGCGGATCGGCACCAGGGGGTAGATGACGTCCTCGAGCACGCGGTCCAACGGGACGTCCCGGGTCCTGGCGAGGTCTCCCAGCTGGTTCTTCACCAGCGGCGTGTCGACGTATCCCGGGCAGAGCGCGTTGACCGTGATCCCGTGCGCTGCGCCTTCCAGGGCGGCGACCCGGGTGAGTCCGATCAAGCCGTGCTTGGCGCTGTTGTAGGCCGCCTTGCCGGCGAACCCGACCAGGCCGTTGATCGATGCCATGTTCAAGATGCGGCCGTAGCGCTCGCGCTTCATCAGCGGCAAGACCTTCTTGGTCAGCAGGAACGGCGCGATCAGCATCACCCGCAGCAGCAGCTCGAACTTCTCGGCGGGGAGCTCTTCGAGCGGCGACACGAACTGCAGCCCGGCGTTGTTGACCAGGATGTCGATCCGTCCCCAGGCGGCGACCGCCCGGTCGAGGGCGGCGTCGATCTCCGGCTCGCTGGTCACGTCGCAGCGCACCCCGATCGCCTGCCCGCCGGCATTGCGGATCGCGGCGGCCGCCGCCAGGGCGGCAGGCTCGTTCAGGTCGGCGACGCAAACGCGCGCGCCCTCGCGAGCGAAGTCCTCGGCGATCCGCAAGCCGATGCCGCTGGCGGCGCCGGTCACGAAAGCGCTGCGGTTCTCGAGGGTCCTTGGCATGCTGCTCTCCCCTGCTTCGTCCGGGAGCTCGGCGCTAGAACGAGCGTTTCAGAAGCGCCAGGATCTCGCCCACGATGCCGCGCCGGAAAGCCAGCACGCAGGCCATGAAGACCCCGCCGGTGATGACGGTGACCCACGAGCCGTAGCCGGCAAGGTAGTTTTCGAGCGCGACGACGACGAGCGCGCCCACCGTTGGTCCCAGGGGCGTGCCCATCCCCCCCAGCAGTGTCATCAAGACGACCTGGCCCGAGCGGTGCCAATGAACGTCGGAGAGCGTGGCCGACTGAAAGACCAGCGCCTTCATCGATCCTGCCAGACCGGAGAGGGCGGCCGAGATGACGAAGGCGACGAGCTTGTAGCGGTCGACGTCGTAGCCGAGCGACACGGCACGAGGCTCGTTCTCGCGGATCGCGCGCAGCACCTGACCGAAAGGCGAGTGAATGGTCCGATGGATCACCCAGAAACCAACGAGGAAGAGGCCAAACACGAAGTAGTACATGGGCAGGTTGCCCGACAGCCCCAGGACGCCGAGCAGCTTGCTGCGCGGGATCCCTTGCAGCCCATCCTCGCCGCCCGTCCAGGGCGCCTGCAGCACGAGGAAATAGATCATTTGCGCGAAGCCCAGCGTGATCATCGCAAAGTAGATCCCGGAGCGGCGGATCGCCAGGGCGCCGAAGATCAGTCCGAGCAGCGCCGCCACCGCGGTGCCGGCCAGGATCCCGAGCTCGACCGGCAGCCCCCAGACCTTCACCGCCTGGCCCGTCAGGTACGCCGCCGAGCCGAGGAAGGCGGCGTGGCCGAAGGAGAGGAGCCCCGCGTACCCGAGGAGGAGGTTGAAGGCGCTCGCGAAGAGCGCCAGGCAAAGCACGTTCATCGCGAAGACCGGGTAGACGAAGCGGGGGGCCGACAGCCCGAGCACGACCAGCAGCGCGTACGCCCAGGCCGAGGCGCTCACCCCGCCGAGCCTCGGCCGCGCCGCCCTCGCCGCTCTCATCGCGGCCTCCCGAACAAACCGGCCGGACGCAGCAGCAGGACGAACGCCATGACGACGAACACCACGACGTCGGAGGCCGGCGGATAGAGGAACTTGGTCAGCCCCTCGACCAGCCCCAGCCCCAGGCCGGTGAGGATCGAGCCGCCGATCGACCCCATGCCGCCGATGACCACCACCGCGAAGACCACCATGATGACGTTCGAGCCCATGAGCGGCGTCACCTGATAGATGGGCGCCGCCATGACGCCGGCGAAGGCCGCCAGCGCCGCGCCGAAGCCATAGGTGAGGCTGAACATCAGCGGCACGTTGACGCCGAAGGCCTGCAGCAAAGCCGGGTTCTCGGTGCCGGCCCGCAGGTACGCCCCGAGCCGTGTCTTCTCGATGACGAACCAGCTCCCGAAGCACACCGTCATCGACACCAGGACGACCCAGGCCCGGTACAGCGGCAGGTACATGAAGCCCAGGTTCGTTCCTCCTTGCAGCGCCGCCGGCACCGGATAGGAGTTGCCTGAGATCCCGAAGATGTGCTGGAAGATCCCCTCGAGCACGAGGGCGAGGCCGAAAGTTAGCAGCAGGCCGTAGAGCGGATCGAGGCCGCGGAGGCGTCGCAGGCAGAGCCGCTCGAACACCATGCCGCAGAGGCCCACCACGAGCGGCGCCAGGATCAGCAACCACCAGTAGCCGACCCCGAGGTAATGCAGGCCCATCCAGGCGACGAAGGCGCCCAGCATGTACTGGGCGCCGTGCGCGAAGTTGACGACGTTCAGCAGCCCGAAGATGATGGCCAGACCCAGGCTGAGCAGCGCGTAGAACGAGCCGTTGATCAGGCCGATGAGGAGCTGGCCGCTCAGGACCTGGATCATGCGGGCCGCCGCCTCACCCTTATTACTTCTTCACGAGCGGGCAGGCGGTGCTGGGCGGCTCGAAAGCCTCGGCTGCCGGGATCGTCTTGACGATCTTGTAATAATCCCAAGGATACTTGGAGTCCTCGGGCGACTTGACCTGAACGAGGTACATGTCGTGCCGATGCAGCCCGTCGGCGCCGATCTTGCCATTCTTGGCAAAGAAGTCGTTCACCGGCATCTCGCGCATCTTGGCCATCACCTTGTCCGGGTCGTCGGTGCCCGCGGCCTTGATGGCCTCGAAGTAGTGCATCAGCTCCGAGTAGACGCCTGCCTGGACCATGGTGGGCATCTTCTTGTGGCGCTCGAAGAACCGCTTGGACCACTTGCGGCTGGCGTCGTCGCGGTCCCAGTAGAACGCCGTGGTCAGGTACATTCCCTTCGCCGTCGGCAGGCCGAGGCTGTGGACGTCCGACAGGAACACGAGCAGCCCCGCCAGGTTCTGCTTCTTGGTGAGGCCGAACTCGTTCGCCTGCTTGATGGCATTGATCGTGTCCGCGCCGGCGTTGGCGAGGCCGACGATCTTCGCGCCGGAGGCCTGCGCCTGCAGCAGATAGGAGGAGAAGTCGGTCGTGGGGAACGGCGCCTTGACGCTGCCCAGGATCTTGCCGCCCTCCGCCTCGACCACTTTCGAGGTGTCCGACTCGAGCGACTTGCCGAACACGTAGTCGGCGGTGATGAAGAACCAGGTCTTGCCGCCCTGGCGCACCACCGCGCGGCCGGTGCCTGCCGCCATGGCGTAGGTGTTGTAGGTGTAATGAACGTTGTAGGGAGTGCACTTGTCGCCGACGATCGGCGTCGAGCCGGGGCCGGAGAGCAAGGTGATCCGCTTCTTCTCCGCGGCCACCGGCATCACCGCCAGCGCCGTGGAGCTCGAGACCAGGTCGGCGATGGCGTCCACCTGCTGCTCGTCGAACCACTTGCGCGCGATGCCCGAGGCGATGTCGGCCTTGTTCTGATGATCGGCGCTGATGACGACGATCGGCTTGCCGAGCACCTTGCCGCCGAAGTCCTCCGCCGCCATCTGGGCAGCGATGACCGAGCCGGGCCCGGCAAGGTCCGAGTACGCGCCGGTCATGTCGGTGAGCACCCCCACCTTCACGACCCCGTCCGAGATCTGCGCTGAAGCCGATCCGGCGGCGCAAAACAGCAGCGCGGCGGTTGTCAGAGCGAGGGCGAGGTTCCGGTTGGTTCGTGCCATGGGTCCTCCCTTTCGTTGAATGTTTCGACGGGACTCAGACGCCGAGGAATCGATGCAGCGCGTCCATGCTTCCCGCGAGCCCGTCTTTCGGGATCATGTCGACGATGCGGCCGTGCTCGATCAGATAATGGCGGTCGGCGAGCGGAGCGACGAAGCGGAAATTCTGCTCGACCAGGATCATCGTGAAACCCTGCTCTTTCAGCGTCCGCACCACGCGTCCGAGCGTCTGCACGATCACCGGGGCGAGCCCTTCGGTGATCTCGTCGAGCAGCAGCAGGCGCGCGCCGACGCGGAGGATGCGGGCCATCGCCAGCATCTGCTGCTCGCCGCCGGAAAGGCGCGTCCCCTGGCTCTTCCGCCGCTCCAGCAGGTTCGGGAACATGCCGTAGATCGCCTCGTCGGTCATGCCGCCGGACCCGACCTTCGGGAGCAATGTCAGGTTCTCCTCGGTTGAGAGGCTGGCGAATATACCACGTTCCTCGGGACAGTAGCCGATGCCCAGGCGGACGACGCGGTGGGGCGGCAGGCCGATCGTCTCGCGGCCGTTCATCATGATCGAGCCCGTCCGGCGCGGGACGAGGCCGAGAACGGACTTGAGCGTGGTCGTCCGCCCCGAGCCGTTGCGGCCGAGCAGCGTCACGATCTCCCCCGTCCGCACCTCGAGGTCGATGCCGTGGAGGATGTGCGATTCGCCGTAGAAGGCATGCAGGTCGGTCACCCGCAGCAGCTCGTGATGCGGCGTAAAGGCGCTGGTCACGGCTCGGTCCCCACGTAGGCCTCGAGCACGGCCGGATCGCGGGAGACCTCGGCGTAGCTGCCCTCGGCGAGCACGCTGCCGCGCGCCAGCACGGTGATGGTGTCCGAGAGGTCGGCGACGACCGACAGGTTGTGCTCCACCATGAGGACGGTGCGCCCGGCGGACAGCTTGCGGATCAGCGCCACGACCCGGCCGACGTCCTCGCGGCCCATCCCCTGGGTCGGCTCGTCGAGGAGCATCAGCTCGGGCTCGAGCGCCAGGGTCGTCGCCAGCTCGAGCGCTCGCTTGCGGCCATAGGAGAGCTCGACGGTGGTCGCTCGCGCCTGGCCGGCGAGGTCGACCGCCGCGAGCAGCTCCATGGCCCGCTCGTTCAGCACCTCGAGGCTGCGCTGGGAGCGCCAGAAGTGGAACGACGTCCCCAGCCGCCGCTGCAGGGCGACCCGCACGTTCTCGAGCACCGTCAACTTCGGAAACACCGCCGAGATCTGAAACGAGCGGACGAGCCCCTGCCGCGCCACCTCCGCCGGACGCAGCCGGGTCACATCCTGGCCCTTGTAGACGATGGCGCCCGAGGTCGCGGGCAGAAAGCGGGTCAGCAGGTTGAAGACCGTCGTCTTGCCGGCGCCGTTCGGACCGATCAGCGCGTGGATCGTGCCGTTGCGGACGCGCAGGTCGACGCCGTCGACCGCGACGAAGCCCTGGAACTCCTTCCTCAGCCCACGCGTCTCGAGCAGCATTTCCTCGATCATACCTTGATGCCTTGCCCCGGGAGATCCTCGGGGCAGAGCTTGTCATAGAGCAGGTGGAACCGGTAGGAGGGGGCGCTGCTGCGTTGCAGACGGAGGGGGCGGGTCCTTGCGGGCCCGGCCCCCACGTGGTCCGTGGCGCGAGCGGCGGCTGCCCTGGCTGGTCAGGGATTGGAGCCGTGCGCGGGGACCGTTTTCTGCGTGTCCAGACAGGCCGCGGGCAGCGCGGTGCCGGAGGTGTAGGGGCAGGTGTCGATTGCATTAGCGCCGATGCCGTGGCTGACGTTGAAGGGGGCGGTATTGACGCCGGGGAAGGTGTTGTGACAGCTGAAACAGTTGAGCTGCGTGCCCGACGACGGGGGGGTGGTGTTGGGCCACTGTTGGAATGTCTCCATCGTGGCGTTGGCGAGGAAAATGGACCCGACCTCGTTTGGAGTGGTTCCCGCGGCCGGTGTCACCGGCGGATTCGGCGGCACCGCCGGCAGGGCGGTTGTGCCGCCGGTTGTCCACACCGCTCCGACGAGGAAGAAGTATTGCCACACCGAATTCGCTGGCAGGTAGGTGAGCACGCTGCTGTTGAGGCTTTCGATAGTGGAGTTCGAGCCCGACTGGGAGCCGTAGCCATAGTTCCGGAACGCCTGGGTCGGGTAGGGGGGAGATGGTTTAAGAGCCGG
>DASZHY010000225.1:0-14899 GCA_035949675.1 Thermoanaerobaculia bacterium | reverse complement strand
CGCCAACACCTCGCTCTACACCGACAGGGTTGGCAGTTACTCGATTGCGCGGGGCTGGATCGGATGCCAGAGGATTGCTCCTGGGATGATCGTCTAGCGCGGACTGACCCGTATGCGGCCGTCTCGTGTCTAGATAGCAGAGATCCGGCTGAAGGGCGCGTTTCGCCCAGAGCCATGAAAGGAGGTAACCGGGAGAGTGATCTGGCTCATGTTGTTCCTCGCGCTGAAAATCCAGTTGCTCATGACTTCTGACAAGAGCATGCCCGCTGTGCGGGCACATGGTCAGCCTGCCTGTGGTTTCTGGCAGAGCCTGGCTCCGCCAATCCGCCCCGACGAAGGGACGGGCAGAGATCCGGACGGTTAGGAATCATCACCTTCAAAGGAGGACTTTCGATGGGCGGTACTGGTACAGATCCCGACGGTCAGAAGTCTTAAGTCGTTGTTCCCTGTAGCGTAGCCAGTTTATCGGTGAGGGAGGCCACGTAGAACGTGGCCTCTTTCTTTTGGCGCTCGGTGAGCTCCATCTCCTGGGTCAGCTTTGCTACGGAGAGGGCGTCGTGGAGATCCTCTCGTGAGCCATATTGGAGGACTGCGCGACAATAGGTCAGGAGGGCGGGGGGGTTCGCGTACTGCTGTCCGACCTTCTTCACCTCCCGCGCTTGGATCATGAGCTCATCTCGCCGCAGATCGTCGCCATGAAGGCATGAGTAGTAAACGAGGTTGATGAGAGCCATGTAACGTCCCTGGCCCTTCCCTGTCAGGTCCTTCAAGATGTCGTACCCCTCTCGGCAGTACCAAGCAGCCTCCGAGAGGAAGTGTTTGTGCTCAGTCTGGTCCAGCTGATCGGGTGTCGAGTGCAGAGTCCCTATCATGAAGCCGATCACGGAAAGCACCCGGCCCCGGAGCTCCTTTTCGAGCATCTCGATCCGTTCACGCATCGCCGCTTCGATGTCCCTGCGCGCCCCCTCCCTGAGTGTCTGATAACCGATGATGGCGACCCCGGCGATGAGGATCGAGAAGATGAAGAGCGCCAGCGAAGCGGCACCAAAGAGCAGCGTCGCGAGGTCTCCGATACCGGGAAGCTCGTCCGAGGGAACCCCAAGTCTCAATGCGGCGATCACGATGTAGAAGGAGACGGCCCAGATGAGCGCGACGCATCCGGCAACTAGCGCGATCTTCAACCACCTCGGAACCTTCTCGCGGAAGCCTGGCTTCGCCTCGAGATCCACCATCAGCGACTCTCCCTGCGTTCCCGCCCTCAGAAGCCCTCGCGCCAGCCTGGGGCGACATCGAGGCATGTCATCGTGTTGTAGTTCTCTCAAGTCCGCTGGGCTACGCTAAGCCCAAGGGACACGCCAGGTCAACCTCTGGCGGCAGGTGGCCGCGGCCTATCTCGGCGGCGTCACCGTCTTCGATCTCGTGCTGCTGCCGCATCCCTCCGGGCGCAGCATCTGGCTGGTTGCGGCTGGAGAACCAGGCCCGCCTGGACCAGGCCCTGGCCATGAGCCGGGACGTCCGCGAACCTTCCCCGACAGGCTGAATCCTCCGGCTGCGCTGTAGGCACATCACCTGGCCGGATGGCGCGCCAGGGCCAGGCCGAAAAGGTGCTCCGGGTCGGTGAACCAGGCCACCGGCTCGAAACCGGCGCTAGTCAAGAGGGACTCGGCGCTCGTACGGTCGTACTTGGCGCTGATCTCGGTGCGGATCTCTTCGCCCTCCTCGAACTCCAGCTCTAGGCCGATGGCGGGCAGATGGACCCGCTGCCGGCGGTTGGACCGCAGGCGCATTTCGATCCAGCGCCGGGCGGCGTCGTAGAAGGCGTGATGGCTGAAGGCCGCCGGCTCGAAGTCGCCCTCGGCGCAATGGTTGGCGACCTTCAGGATGTTGCGGTTGAACTCGGCGGTGATCCCGGCGGCGTCGTTGTAGGCGGCCTCGAGCCGGGCCACCGGCTTGACGAGATCGACGCCCAGCAGGAAATGATCGCCCGGCGCCATCTCGCGGCGCCGGGTCGCCAGGAACTCGGCAGCCTCGGCCGGCTTGAGGTTGCCGATCGTGCCGCCCAGGAAGATGACCAGACGGCGCCCGCCGCCGCCAAGGGCGGCCGCGCCGGCGGCACCGCCGGCAGGCTCCCCAGCCGCGCCGCCATCGCCGTCTCGCCGGCCCGCGGCTTCCGGCCCCAGCGGCGGCAGCAGCGAGAGATCCTCGTTGAAGTCGGCGACGATGCCCTGGACGGCGAGATCCGGGTACTCCGCGGTCAGCTCGTCGGCGACCCGCCGCACCGTGCCCTCGGCGACGTCAACCGGCACGTAGAGCTGCAACCGCCCGGCGCGGGCCATCGCGTCGAGCAGCACCCGCGTCTTGGTGGCGGCGCCGGAGCCGATCTCGACCAGCTGGCTGGCCCGCGACACCGCCGCCACGCGGTCGGCGATGGCGCGCAGCAGGGCGTGCTCGGTGCGGGTCTGGTAATACTCGGGAAGCTCGGTGATGCGCTCGAACAACCGCGAGCCGCGGTCGTCGTAGAAGAACCGCGACGGGATCTCACGCGGCGAGCGCAGGAGCGCCGCCCGCAGCTCGTCGCGGTCGCGGGCGACCTGCCCGTCGCGGTTGTGGACCGTCACCAGGACGCGTTCTGAAGTCGCGAGTACCACGGCTGCTCACCCCCCCAAGCGCGCTGCGTTTGGCCGGCGCGCCCGATGGGGCCAGCCGGGTCCGGCAGGGAGGCGCCGAGGACCCCAGGACATGAAACGCCCCCCGCATCCCGTCGATTCCTTCAGCCGCTTCCTCCCCCGGCAGGCGTCGTCCCCGCGCCGGCGGCGCCGGGGCCTTCGAGCCCGGCCGGGCGCACTGCCCGCTCGAGGGCGGCAAGACCGATATCGACAAGCAAAGCCAGTGCCGCCGCCGGGATGGCCCCGGACAGGATCATGCCGGTGTTGGCCAGCTGCAAGCCGGTGACGATCGGCTCGCCCAGCCCGCCGGCGCCGATGAAGGCGGCGAGCGTCGCCGTGCCGACGGTGATCACCGCGGCGGTGCGCACGCCGGCCATCAGCACCGGCGCGGCGAGCGGCAACCGCACCAGGCGCAACACCTGGCCGGGCGTCATGCCCAGGGCGGTGGCGGCCTCGACCGCTCGCGGGTCGGCGTCGCGCACGCCCGTGTAGGTGTTGCGCACCATGGGAAACAGCGAGTAGAGCCAGAGCGCCGCCACCGCCGGCAGCGCGCCGACCCCGAGCAACGGGATCATGAACGCCAGCAGGGCGAGCGACGGGACGGTCTGGGTCAGCCCCAGGATTCCGATCACCGGCTCCGCGGCACGCCGGTGACGCTCGAGGACCAGGCCGAGCGGGATGGCGAGCAGCGCCCCGAGCAGCAGCGCCACCCCGCACAGCTCGAGGTGGGTCCATACCCGCCGCGCCATGGCCGCGCGATCACGCCAGAGGATCTCGACGAACCCGGCGGCGCGGCGCCCGGCGGCCCGTTGCCCGGCGCTCTGATCAGCGCCGGCGAGGCTGCCTCGGCCTGCCGGGCTCCCCGGCCCTTCAGCGCCGCCTGCCGCGGTTGCCCGCACGCCGCTCGCAGCGTGCGCGCCGGACGCGGCGGGGCCGGGCACCAGCCCGAGTGCCGCCAGGGCGTCGCGCGCGACCGTCACCTCGCTCTCCTTGCCCTCTTGCAGCCGCAGGTTGAGCCGGCGCATGGAGGCCTCGTCGAAGGCGCCGGCAAGCAGTCCGAGGACGGCGCCGAGCTCGGGGTGGGCGGCCAGCGTCGCGCCGCGCGCCAGCGGCGCCGCTTCGTAGGGCGGGAAGAAGCCGCGGTCGTCGCGGAGCACGGTGAGGTGGTAGAGCAGCAGCCGGGCGTCGGTCGTGTAGACGTCGAGCACGTCGATGCCGCCGGCCCGGACGGCCTGGTACTTGAGCGTCTCCTGCATCGATTGTACCGAGGCGAAATGGATGCCGTAGGCCCGCGTCAGCCCGGGGAGCCCGTCGTCGCGCTGCAGGAACTCGTGGCCGAAGGCGGCCCGCAGGCGCGGGGCCAGGCGCGCCAGGTCGGTCAGGGTCGCCAGGCGCTCGCGCTGCGCCAGCTCGCTCGGCACCGCGATCTCGTAGGCGTTCTGGAAGCCGAGCGGCGCGATCCACCACAGGTCCCAGCGGGCGAGGAACTCGGTGCGCACGCGCCGCAGCGCCTCGCCGGCGCCGCCGCCCGCCGGCTGGCCGAGGATCGACACCAGGCCGGTGCCGGTGTACTCGGGGTAGACGTCGATGGCGCCGCTCTTCAGCGCCTCGAAGCAGATCTGGGTGCCCGCCAGGCCCAGGCGGCGCTCGGCCCGCAGCCAGGTGCGCGTCTCGATCAGCTGGGCGAACATCTCGCCGAGCAGCCGGCTCTCCTCGAAGTTCTTGGAGCCCACCACCACCGTGCCGGCGCTCTCCCCGGGGCGCGGCGGCGTGCCGAGGCGGCGCAGCGGGGAGCCGAGGCGCGCCGGCGCCGGCCGCCCGGTGCCGGCTCCCCCGCCCTGGCTGGCGCGGCCGTTGCGGCCGGCCATTCCCGCCAGGACGCAGCTAAGCACGATGGCGGCGGCGAAGAGGAAAGCAGGCGGTCGGCGGCGGGGTCGCATGGGGCGGCGGTCGGGTCGGTCGGCTACGCGCGGGAGGGTCAGGGCGCCGGCACCGATTTAGAGGGACGCTCCGCTTCACGGAGCCCGGCGCGGTCAGGGCCGGTGAAGGCCGCCGGCCGGGACGGCAGCCCGGTCCGCAGCGCCAGGAGCTCGCGCACGTACTCGTGGGCGGGGGCCGCGACCAGCTCCTCCGGCCGGCCGAGCTGCAGCAGCCTGCCGGCGCGCATCACGCCGATGCGGTCGGCCAGGCGGAAGGCCTCGCCAAGGTCGTGCGTGACCAGGACGGTGGTCTTGCCGAGCCGGCGCTTGAGCTCGAGGAACTGGCGGTGCAGCTCGAGGCGGGTGAGCGCGTCGAGGGCCCCGAAGGGCTCGTCGAGCAGCACCACCGGCGGGTCGGCGGCGAGCGCGCGGGCGAAGGCGACGCGCTGGCGCTGGCCGCCGGACAGCTCGGCCGGATAGCGGCCGGCATGGGCGGCGGGGTCGAGGCCCACCAGCTCCAGCATCTCGCGGGCGCGCTCGCCGCGCCGCGGGCGGTCCCAGCCGAGCAGCCTGGGCACCAGCTCGACGTTGCGCGCGACGCGCCAGTGGGGAAGCAGGCCGCCATCCTGCGGCACGTAGCCGATTCCCCGGCGCAAGACGATGGGATCGAGCCGGGCGGCCGGCTGGCCGCCGATGCGCACCTCGCCCGAGGTGGGCTCGACGAGGCGATTGAACAGCCGCAGCAGGGTGGTCTTGCCGCTCCCGCTCTCGCCGACCAGCGCCAG
Organism: Thermoanaerobaculia bacterium; assembly: GCA_035949675.1. Lineage (GTDB taxonomy): Bacteria > Acidobacteriota > Thermoanaerobaculia > Multivoradales > UBA5704 > JASLEW01. Next base: position 9,529 of record DASZHY010000225.1, on the reverse strand, counting down.
GGTCTCGCCGGCGGCGACGGTGAAGCTGACACCCGACAGGGCGCGGGTGCCGTCGCCCCAGGTCTTGCCGACCTCGACGACCTCGAGCGCGGCCATCCGGGTCTCGGCGGCGGCGGGCACGGGCGTAGTGTATCCGCAGCGGCGGGGGCCGGCGGTCGTGCCGCCGGCACGAACCGCCGCTAACGCAGAGTTGTTACGATCTCGACACCAGAGCCGAGGGTGCGGTGGACCGGGCAGCGCTCGGCGATCGCCGCCAGGCGGGCGCGCTGCTCGGCGGTCAAGGGTCCGAGCAGCTCCAGCTCGCGATCGATGCGCTCGAGGCTGGCACCGTTCTCGGCGCAGGTCTCGCAATCGGCCTTGTGGTCGCGGGAGTGCCGCAGGCGCACGCGGGTGCCGGCCAGCGGCCACCCCTTGCGGTCGGCGTAGAGCCTCATGGTAATGCCGGAGCAGGCGCCCAGGCCGGCCAGCAGCATGGCGTAGGGAGTCGGGCCGGCGTCGGTGCCGCCGTCGGCTGCCGGCTCGTCGGCCACCAGGTGGTGGCCGCCCGCCCTGATCTCCTGGCGCAGGGAGTGTGCGGTGCCTGACACCTCGACCTCGCCGGCCGCCAGTGGGCGAGCCGCCGCGCCGGCCGGAGCGCTGCCGGCCGCGAGGCCCGAGGCGGCGGGATCCGCCGCTGTCGCCGGGATGCCGGCGCCCGCCTGCAGGTAGCGGCCGGCCCAGGCGGCGAGCACCGCGCCCACGTGAGCGGCATCGCGCGGATCGGAGAGCAGATGATCGGCGGTGCCGAGCGAGACGAAGCTCTTGGGGTGGCGGGCCGCCAGGAAGAGCCGCTCGGCGTGCTCGATGCCGACGATGCGGTCGACCGGCGAGTGGAAGATCAGCAGCGCCTTGCCCAGCGACGCCAGCACGCCGCGCAGGTGGTCGCCCGCCAGATCGTCGAGCAGCTGGCGGCGGATGCGGACCGGCCGCACGCCGCCGAGGTCCAGCTCGAAGGAGGTGTCATCGTCCGGCGGGCCGGCGGGCTTCGCCAGGCGCGCCGCCAGCTTGGCGCGCAGCAGCCCGGTGTCGCTCGGCGCCCCGATGGTCGCCACGGCCGCCGCCTCGGGGATGCGGGCCGCCGCCGCCAGCATTGCCGTGCCGCCAAGGCTGTGGCCGACCAGCAGCGCCGGCGCCTGCCGTTCCCGCCGCAGGAAGTCGGCGGCGGCGATCAGGTCCTCGACGTTGGACGAGAAGTTCGTGTCGGCGAAGTCGCCCCCGCTCTCGCCCACGCCGGTGAAGTCGAAGCGCAGCACGGCGATGCCGTGCGCCAGCAGCTCCCGGCAGATGCCGCCCGCCGACTTGAGGTCCTTCGAGCAGGTGAAGCAGTGAGCGAACAGGGCATAGGCGGCCGGCGCTCCGTCGGGAGCCTCGAGCCGTCCGGCCAGCCGCGCCCCCAGCGAGCCAGGGAAATCGACCTTTTCACGTGCCATTGCTCGATGGTAGCACCGGCCCTTCTCTCAGATCGGCCCACACCCCATCCGGCGCGACCGACGACCGTCCTGCGCCGTTTCGACCACCGGTCGCCGGAGGGTAGACAGGAGGGCCCCTGGGGGCGGGTTCCCGCGGACCGCGACTCAAAACGCGAGGCAAGGAACGCGCATCGAGGCGACACGTCCTCAGCGAGCGTTGGCGTCGCGGTCCACGGGAACCCGCCCCCCCTCGGCCCGGCCGCATGGCAAGCCGTCGCCGGCGACGACACCGCCGCGGTCGCGCCCCCCTCCCCCCACCCCGAGACCTCTTCAGGGATCAGGGCCGTCCACGCCGGGAGACGCGCCGGCCGGCAAGAAGGCGTCGATTCTGCCGTCTCGATCGTACAAGCCTTGCAGTTGCCGTGTTTAGCTGATCGGACCGGAGGTGGCACGAATCTTGGTCTATACCCCCTGCGGACGAGGAAGAACGAGATGACAACGCACCGCCAATCGACGCTGAACCGTGACCGCTTCCCCATCCTCCCGGTGCCTAACCGGAGGGCGGCCGCGGCGGCGACGGTGGCGCGGAGCGCATCCCGTCTCTCTCTCGCCCGGTTCTTGGCAGGCGCAGGCGGCCCGACGGCCCGCTGAGCCGAAGGACCAGCGCGGTACGCGACACGAGCAGTCTCCTCTCCCAAGCGCCGGGGCGGGTTTCAACCCTCCGCCCGCCCCGGCCACTTTTTATTTAGCCGGCAAGCGCAGCGCCCGCCCGTATAATCGTGCCGTGAGTGACGCCGACCTGGCGCGGATCGTGCCGCGTTCCGAGCACCCCATCTCCCGCGGCGACATCGACACCAACGCGGTCAAAGTCCTCTACCGGCTGCACAAGGCAGGCTACATGTCCTACCTGGTGGGAGGCGGGGTGCGCGACCTCATGCTCGGCCGGCGGCCCAAGGACTTCGACGTCGGGACCGACGCGCGGCCCAACGAGGTGCGCCGGCTGTTCGGCAACTCGCGCATCATCGGCCGCCGCTTCCGCCTGGTTCACGTCTACTTCCAGGACGGCGACGTGATCGACGTCTCCACCTTCCGCCGCGATCCCGAGCCCGACGAGCAGTCCGCCCCGGGCGAGCTGCTGATCACCAGCGACAACACCTACGGCACCCCCCGCCAGGACGCCTTTCGCCGCGACTTCACCATCAACGCCCTGTTCTACAACATCGCCGACTACACCGTCATCGACTACACCGGCGGCATCGACGACCTGCAGAAGAAGCTGGTGCGCGCGATCGGCGATCCCGGCGTCCGCTTCCGCGAGGACCCGGTGCGCATGCTCCGCGCCTGCGAGTTTGCCGGCCGCCTCGGGTTCAGCATCGAGGCCGGCACTCAGGAGGCCATCCACCATCACCGGCGCGAGCTCGAAAAGGCTTCGCCGGCACGGGTGACCGAAGAGATCGTGCAACTGCTGCGCTGCGGGCATGCCGGCGCCGCCATGCAGTGGATGCTCGAGCTGGGGCTGCTCGAGGTGCTGCTGCCGGAGGCCTACGCGATGCTCGCCGCCGACGAGCGCGGCCTCGGCAGCTTCGGCCAGATCCTGCCGGTCATCGACCGCCTGATCACCTCCGGCCGCGAGCTGCCCGACACCGCACTGCTCGCCGCCCTGCTGCTGCCCAAGATCATGCTGCGGCGCGACGACGTCGAGGGCATCGGCCAGCGGCCGATGAGCCGGCCCGAGCTCGAGGAGCTGGTGGACGAGGAGAGCGCGCCCCTCCTGGCGCGGTTCACGGTGTCGAACCTCAAGTCCCAGCTGATCCGCCGTGGACTGGTGGGGTTCTTCCGCCTCTGCGAGCCGCGCTGGAGCATGCCGGAGCGGGTACGCTTCACCCGCCGGCCCTTCTTCGATCATTCCATGCTGCTGTTCGAGTTGCTGGTGCTGGCCACCGGCGAAGGCCACGAGACCCTGGCCGAGTGGCAGCAGGCGGCGCGCCGCCGCGCGCCGCCGCCGCCGAGAGCCGCCCACCCGGCCCACCCGGCGCGCCCGGCGCCGGCGTCCGCCCCCGCCCCGGCCCAGGCGGCGCGACCCCGGGTGCGCCGGCGGCGGCGCCGCCGCGGCCAGGGTCTGTGAGATCCTGAGCACCTGGCTCCCGAGCTTCCGTGGCATACGATAGGCGCCGGCGGCGCGACTGCATGCGCGACTGCGCGAGGGCATGGCATGGCCTGGTTCCCTGATCTGTACCGGTCCGCGGTAGGCAAGAAGGCGGTGATGGCCGCGACCGGCATGGTCCTCTTCGCGTTCGTGCTCGGGCACCTGGCCGGCAATCTCAAGCTTTACCTCGGAGCCGAGGCCATCAACAGCTATTCGCGGTTCCTGCGTACCGCCGGCGAGCCGGTGGTGCCCGCGGGCGTCCTGCTGTGGGCGGTCCGTCTGGTGCTGATCGTGTGCGTCCTGCTGCACATCTGGGCAGCCTGGCAGGTGACCCTGATCAGCCGGGCGGCACGCCCCACCGCGTACGTGGCCGGCACTCGCATCCACACCACCTACGCTTCGCGCACCATGCGCTGGGGCGGCGTCATCATCCTGCTCTTCGTCGTCTACCATCTGCTGCACTTCACCTGGGGGACGGTGCACCCGAGCTTCGTCCCGGGCGACGTGTACCACAACGTCGTCACCGGTTTTCAGGTGTGGTGGGTGGCCATCTTTTACATCACGGCGCAGATCGCCCTGGGCTTCCATCTCTACCACGGCCTGTGGAGCATGTTTCAGTCGCTCGGCTGGAACCATCCGCGTTTCAACCTCTGGCGCAAAGGCTTCGCCCACGCTTTTGCCTGGATCATCACCCTCGGCAACATCTCCTTTCCCGTGGCCGTCCTGAGCGGGCTGGTGCAATGAACCTCGACCCGAAGCTGCCGCGCGGTCCGCTCGCCGACAAGTGGCTCGAGCATCGCAACCACCTGCGCCTGGTCAACCCCAGCAACAAGCGCAAGTTCACCGTGCTGGTGGTGGGCTCGGGCCTGGCCGGCGCCGCCGCCGCCGCCAGCCTCGGCGAGCTGGGCTACCAGGTCGAGTGCTTCTGTTTCCAGGACACGCCGCGCCGCGCGCACTCGATCGCCGCCCAGGGCGGCATCAATGCCGCGAAGAACTACCACAACGACGGCGACAGCGTCTTCAGGCTCTTTTACGACACCATCAAGGGCGGCGACTTCCGCTCCCGCGAGGCCAACGTCTACCGCCTGGCCGAGCTCTCGCTGCGCATCATCGATCAATGCGTCGCCCAGGGTGTGCCCTTCGCCCGCGAATACGGCGGCCTGCTCGACAACCGCTCCTTCGGCGGCGCGCAGGTGTCGCGCACCTTCTATGCCCGCGGCCAGACCGGCCAGCAGCTGCTGCTCGGCGCCTACCAGGCGCTGTGCCGGCAGATCGCCGCCGGCACCGTGCGGATGTTCCCGCGCACCGAGATGCTCGACCTGGTGGTCGACGACGACGGCTCGGGCCCACGCGCCAGGGGCATCATCGCCCGCGACCTGGTGACCGGCCGCCTCGAGCGTCATGCCGGACACGCGGTGGTGCTGGCGACCGGCGGCTACAGCAACGTCTATTACCTGTCGACGAACGCCAAGGGCAGCAACGCCACGGCCATCTGGCGCGCCCACCGGCGCGGCGCCCTGTTCGCCAACCCCTGCTTCACCCAGATCCATCCGACCTGCATCCCGGCTTCCGGCGACTACCAGTCGAAGCTGACGCTGATGAGCGAGTCGCTGCGCAACGACGGGCGCATCTGGGTGCCCAAGGACCCCGGGGACACCCGCCCTCCCGAGAGCATCCCCGAGGCGGACCGCGACTATTACTTGGAGGTGCGGTATCCGGCCTTCGGCAACCTGGTGCCGCGCGACGTGGCGGCGCGCAACGCCAAGCAGGTCGTCGACAGCGGCCGCGGCGTCGGCCCGCAGAGAAACGGCGTGTATCTCGACTTCGCCGACGCCATCCTGAGGCGGGGCAGCGCGGTGATCGAGGACCGCTACGGCAACCTGTTCGAGATGTACGAGAAGATCACCGGCGAGAACCCCTGGGTGACGCCGATGCGGATCTATCCCGCGCCGCACTACACCATGGGTGGCCTGTGGGTGGATTACAACCTGATGAGCAACGTCTCCGGGCTGTTCGTCGCCGGCGAGGCCAACTTTTCCGATCACGGCGCCAACCGTCTCGGGGCGAGCGCCCTGATGCAGGGCCTGGCCGACGGGTATTTCATCCTGCCGGCGACGCTCGCCAATTTCCTGGCGGATCATCTGGGCGAAAAGCTTTCACCGGCCGGCCCGAGCTTCGACGGCGTCGAGGCCGAGGTGCGCCAGCGCCTCGGCAGCCTGCTCGCGCTGCGCGGCCAGCGCAGCCCCGAGTCGTTCCACCGCCAGCTCGGCCACCTGGTCTGGCATGCCTGCGGCATTTCGCGGACGGCCGCGGGTCTCGAGCAGGCGACCTCCGAGATCGCCGCGCTGCGCCGCGAGTTCTGGCAGAACCTGCGGGTGAGCGGCGCTCCGGCGGAGGTCAATCAGGACCTCGAGAAGGCCGGCCGGGTCGCCGACTACTTCGAGCTCGCCGAGCTGATGTGCCGCGACGCGCTCGACCGCGACGAGTCGGCCGGCAGTCACCTGCGGGAGGAGCACCAGACGCCGGACGGCGAGGCGCTGCGCAACGACGAGGAGTACGCCTTCGTGTCTGCCTGGGAGTGGCAGGGCGAGGACCGGCCGCCGGTGCGCCACGCGGAGCCGCTCCACTTCGAGTCGGTGGAGCTGTCCCGGAGGAGCTACAAGTAATGGACTTGACCCTCTACTTCTGGCGCCAGGCGGGACCCGACTCCCCGGGGCGCATGGAGCGCTACGAGGCCGCCGGCATCAACCCCGACAGCTCGTTCCTCGAGATGCTCGACGTGGTCAACGAGCGCCTGGCCGAGAGGGGCGAGGACCGCATCGCCTTCGACCATGACTGCCGCGAGGGGATCTGCGGCATGTGCGGGTTCATGATCAACGGCGAGGCCCACGGGCCGCGGCGCGGCACCACCGTCTGCCAGCTCCACATGCGGCATTTCCGGAACGGCGACGTGCTGCACTTGGAGCCCTGGCGGGCGCGGGCGTTGCCGGTGGTCAAGGACCTGATGGTCGATCGCGGCGCCTTCGACCGCATCATCCAGGCCGGCGGCTTCATCTCGGTCGCGACCGGCAGCGCGCCGGAAGCCAACCTGATGCCGGTGCCCAAGCCGGTCGCGGACCGCGCCTTCGAGGCCGCCGAGTGCATCGGCTGCGGCGCCTGCGTCGCCCAGTGCCCCAACGGCGCGGCGCAGCTGTTCACCGCCGCCAAGGTTTCCCATCTCGGGCTGCTGCCGCAAGGGCAGCCCGAGCGCGCCGGCCGGGCGCTGGCGATGGTGCAGGCGATGGAGCGGGAAGGCTTCGGCAATTGCACCAACCACGCCGAATGCCAGGAGATCTGCCCCAAGGGGGTGTCGATCGACTTCATCGCGCGCCTGAACCGCGACTTCCTGAAGGCCAGGGTGCGCCTTGTAGACGTTGCACGGGACAAGGGGGAGGCGAGATGACGGCCAATCGTGGAGGTGACAAGGAGCAGCCGGCGTCGCCGGCAGGGGCAGCGGCGGCGCGGCCGGCCGAGACGGCGACGCCCGCCGGGCAGGCGCCGAGAGCAGGAAGGCGCCGGCGCCGCTGGCCGCTCCTGCTGTTCGCCTTGCTGGTGCTGGCGGCAGCGGGGTGCGCCCTCTACGTCTGGGCGACGCTGTCCTTCAGCTACTCGTCGGGCGAGCGTGCCGGTTACGTGCAGAAGTTCTCCCACAAGGGGTGGTTGTGCAAGACCTGGGAGGGCGAGCTGGCGATGGTGAACCTGCCCGGGGCGATGCCGGAGATCTTCCGCTTCACCGTGCGCGACGACGCCGTCGCCACGCGTCTCAACCAGACCATGGGACAGCGGGTGGCGCTGCACTACGAGCAGCACCGCGGGGTGCCGTCCTCCTGCTTCGGCGATACCGAATACTTCGTGACCGACGTCCGGGCGGTGAAGCCTTGAGCGGAGGATCGTGACATGGCTCACCTGGTGCTGCAGGACGTGGACCCGCGGGTGATCGAGAGCCTCGGCGTGCGCGCCGCGCGTCATGGGCGCTCCGTGGAGGAGGAGGCACGGGCGGTGCTCGAAGGCGCCCTCGGCTTCTCCCGCCAACGCGCCCTGGAAGGCGCCCGCCGCCTGCGGGCGCAGTGGGCCGGGCGCCGACTCACCGCCAGCGACGAGCTGCTGGCCCACGACGGCGACCGTCTTCCCCCGGGCTCTGCCGAGGGCTTGGGTGGTGGTGGCGGCGGAGAAGAGGCGCCCTGATGGCGGCGGTCGGCGCCAGGCTTGGCAGTTGCGGGGGGAGCCGGTGCGGCGCTGCGTGATCGACGCCAGCGTGGCGGCCCAGTGGTACTTCCCGGGCCGGCTCACCGCGCACGCCGACGCCCTGCTCGCCGGCAGCTGCGACCTGCTGGCGCCCGACCTTCTCTACCTGGAGATCGCCGGGCTGCTGGCGAGCCGGGTGCGCCTCGGAGAGATCGACGAGCAAGGGGCCCGGGCCGTGATCTCCGAGCTGCGCCAGGTGCCCTTCGAGTGGACCCCGGTGTCCGCGCTGGTGCCTGCCGCCATGGCCCTGGCGCTGCGCGCCGACCTGCGCCTTTCCGACAGTCTCTACCTCGCCCTCGCCATGCAGGCGGACTGCTCCCTGGTCACCGCCGACCGCAAGCTCTACGAAGCCGCCCGCGCCGGCGGCCTCTCCCGCCACCTGATCTGGCTGGGCGACCTCGCCGCCGAGTGAGGCGCGGCGCGCCCACGCTTGGGCCGAACGGCGGCGCCGCGCCGCGGCCGGTGGTCTTATGGCGCCGCGCGCAACTGGCTATCCACACTCCCGCGATCAGGGACGACAATCGCCGGAGCGCCCAGAAAGGATTCCCCATTGGCAGCGGACGTCCGCCAGCTCAGCGCCAGCCTGCGCAGGTTCTTCGACTTTACCGGCAAGGTCGTGCTCTATGTCGGCGCCGGGGGCAGGCAGCTCCTCGGCCCGGGCTTTGGCGCCAGGAAGGTCATCGCCATCGATCGCGACGTCGAGGCTCTTCGGGAGCTCGAGGCCGACTCTATGGCCGGCATCGCCGGCATGGCCGGAGGCATGCCGGGCGCCGTGGAAGTCGTCTGCGCCGACTTCGCTGACGTCGCGCTATTGGGCGACGTGGTCTACTTCGAGTTCTGCCTGCACGAGATGGCCGATCCCCGGCATGCGCTGGCCCACGCCGCGACGCTGGCGCCGGACGTCGTCGTGCTCGACCACGCGCCCAATTCCGACTGGGCCTTCCTCGCCGCCGAAGAGGAGCAGGTGCGCCGCAGCGCCGAGGCCATCCAGGGCTTCGGCGTCAGGTGTTGCGAGAGGTTCCGTGCCGACCAGCGCTTCAAGGACTACGCCGAGCTGCTGGCCAAGATTGCCGGACAGGGGACCGTCGCGGTCCATCGCGCGCAGCGCTTCGCCGGCGCCACCGACATCGTCATACCGATGAGCTGCGAGCTGGCCTTGTTGTAGATCAAGCGGCGCCGCCGGAGCCGGCTCGCCGGCGTAGCGCCGTCAGAGCCAACAGGAGAAGGCCGACCGTCATCACGATCATCGCCCACCCCGAAAGCGTGGGGATCGCCGCGGAAGCCGGGACGAGCGGACCGCCGCCACCGAAGGGGCCACCGCTGCAGACGGCAACGTGGCTGTCGTCGAGCGTCACGGCACCATTCCGCGCCAGGACTCTTCCCGACACGCTGGCACCGGTATTCAAGGTGATGCTGGTGAGCGCGACGATGCTGCCCAGGAGCGCGGTGCCGGTCCCCAGGGTCGCGGAGCTGCCGACCTGCCAGAACACGCCACAGGCCGACCCGCCGTTGATCAACAGCACGGACGAGGCGCTCGCGGTGGTGAGCGTGCTGCCGATCTTGAAGATGAAAATGGCGTTGGCGTGGCCTTGCGCGTCGAGAGTGAGCGTGCCCGTCAACTGGGCCGAGGTGGAGAAGCAATAGACGCCCG
>DASZHY010000224.1:0-18527 GCA_035949675.1 Thermoanaerobaculia bacterium | reverse complement strand
GCTGCCGACGCCGACGCTGAGCAGCAACGGCCCCTGGTAGCGCTCGGCCTGGTAACCCACGACGTGCAGTTTTTCGCTCGATCCGACCCAGAGACACGGCCAGTTGACGGGGTTCTTGCACGCAACTTGGTCTTTGAATCGATGCTCGTCGAGGATGATCCCGCCCTGCCCGGAGATGTAGATCTGGTCGTCCCGCGGCTCGGGGGAGAAGTCCTGGCCGACCACGTCGAAGTCGAAGCTGCCGGCGCCGTTGGCGTAGGCGGTGGTGGGATGCGCGGCGTCCAGCTTCACGTCGGTGTGCACACGCAGCTCGCCGGGCACCACCTGGTTGACCAGGTTTTCCACGTCGACCGTGAGGTAGTACCGCCCCGCGGGCAAGTTGGAGTCGGGGAGCTTGACAGTGATCGACTTCTCGCCGACCTCTCCCGCGCGCGTGTCGACGATAGCAGTCGTGCCTACGTGGTATAGCTTGACGACGGCGTTCGTCTTGTTTGCCGTGTCGAACGTCCCCGCAATCGTGATCGTCTCGCCAGGGTTCACCGCCTCGGGGAAATTGGTGGTGTTGTCGAGCGTGGCGGCGTGCAGCCACGGCAAGGGCAAGAACATCGCCAGGCTCGAGAGACCAAGGCAGGAATAGCGGCGCACGAGATGACTCATGAGAGTTTGCCTCCACGCCGGCAGCCGTTCGCGGCAGCCGTTCGCAGCTCGACACGAACTCTGCCCGTGCCGCGGGCCTGACGACGATGCGGCCAGGTGCGACTCACCATTGAATGGCGCTAAGGTGCGTAGCTTAGCGTGGGAGGAGCTTAGCGGTCAAGGATCGGCGGCTGGCCGGCCGGCCGCCGTTCGACCGGCTTCTCCGCGCCGCTACGCGGCCCAGACCTTGTCGCGGGCGCGGCCTTCCTGCTTGCTGCCATAGAGCGCCTGGTCGGCGTGATGGGTGACCTCGGAGAGGGTCTTGCCGTGCTTCGGGAAGGCGGCCACCCCCATCGAAACCGAGATCATCAGGACGTTGCCCGCTTCGATCACCAGCGGATGCTCGCTGAGATAGGCGCGCACCCGGCGGCAGTATGCCAGGGCTCCGCCTTCGGAGGCGCTGGCCAGCCGGACGATGAACTCGTCGCCGCCGATGCGCGAGCAGAGGTCGTCGCCGCTGCGCGCCGCGCTGCGAATGGCGTCGGCGACGGTGCGAATGAGGTCCGAGCCCACGGCATGCCCGTGGGTGTCGTTGACCCGCTTCAGGTCGTCCACGTCCACCATGACGATGGTGTAGAAGCCGCCGAGCTTGGCGCGCAGGTCGGCGGCGATGGTGAAGTAGCGCAGGTTCGGCAAGCCGGTCAAGGCGTCGGTGTGCGCCGCGAGGAACAGGGCCTGGTGGAGGTGCGCGCCCAGCGTTCCCGCCTCGGCCGAGAAGTAGGCCACCAGCCAGACGCCGGCGAGCGGCCAGACCACGTTGCCGGCCATGCTCAGCCAGTCCCAGCTGGGCGACCAGCCAATGGTGGTGCCGGCGCCCAGCGGCAGGATGACGCCCAGCACCAGCACCGTGATGGCGATCGCCTTGCCGTAAGTCTGCCGGCGGCTGGTGGTCGGCGTGCTCGAGTAAAGGACGATGTAGTAGAGGAAGAAAAAGGGGCTGAGCGTCGCGCCGGTGAACAGCACCACGGCGGTGATCCAGGAGAGATCGATGCCGTTTTCGGCCCACATCCGCTCCTCGACGGTGAAGCGCGCGAACAGCTGCGAGTGCAGCGCCAGGGTGTAGAGCACCATGGCCGCGGCGAGCACCAGCAGGGTCACGAGGTCAGACCGCAGACGGAGGCCGCCGGCGATCATCGACGACAGCTTGACGCCGTGCGCCAGCAGGCCGTAGAGCACCACCAGCGCGGCGGCCAGCCAGTGCAGGTTGCGCACCAGCTGCGAGTAGGAGTGGAAACGCTCGCGTTCGATGGCTGCAAGAGCACTGGAGCTCTCCAGCGTGCGGAGGGCGGTCTCTTCAGCCATGGGAACCGTTCGCTGCGGCGAGTATAGCAAGCTTGCGATATGACCTCGGGCCGCCCCAGCCGGCCGCCGGAGCTCCGCGTCGGCTCCCCCGAGCCAAGACGGAACTGTCGGCCGAAGCGAAGGGGAGGGGGCGTCCCCTTCCCGCCTCCTACCGGCGCCTGTTTCTAGGCACAGGATCGCCGGAGGCCGGAGGCGTTAGGAGTCTAGGACCAGCTGCCGAAATGCAGGAAATAGCCGTACCCGACGCGCATGCCGCCGGTGATCGCGGGATCGAACGCCGCGGCCAGCGCCATGCTGGCGACCGCGTGGGACAGCGCGATCGGCAGCAGGTTCGGGTGCCGCTCGTAGACCCAGCACCAGCCCAGGGCCGCCACGAAGGTGATCGGCGTCAGCAGCGGGTTGGGCAGGTGGACCAGGGCGAAGAGAGCTGCGGCGGTGACCAGCGCGGCCTGCCGCGGCAGCGCGCTGCGCGCCTCGCGCAGGATCACCGTCTGCAGGATGAACTGCTGCAACAGCGCCCAGAGCAGCAGGACGGCGAAGTCCGGCGCCAGGTTGCCGGGAGGGTGCAGGCTCCCCAGCTCCTTGCCCGCGAGCAGGATGATGGCGACCGCCGGCAGAGTCAGCACCGCCGCGCGCCTCGCCGCCGGAGCCAGCGCATCGGCGCGGAAGCCCCAGCCATCGCCATGGCGGCGGTTGCTCCAGGCACAGAGGGCCAGCACCGCTGCCAGGGCCAGCAGCGGGGTGAAGCGCTGGCTTCCCAGGAGCGGCACCGCCACCCACATCTGGGCCAGCAGAAGGACGAGCACCGCGGGCGTGGTCAGTGTCACCGGGCCGTGACTCTACCGTAACATCCGCGCCGGCGGCGCCCTGGCAGTGTGACAAAATGCCGGCATGAGCGCGGCGCGGCGCACCCTGGGATGCTGGATCTTGTCGGCGTTTCTGCAGCGCGGCTGCGATCCGACGACCGCGCGCACGCCCCGCGCGATATGGAGCGTGCGGCCGCTCAGCGCGCGCGAGGCGGCGGCGCTCAATCCCTTCGTCTGTCTGGCCTCCCTGGGGCTGGTGCTGGCGCCGCAGACCAACCTGCGCTGGCTCCCGCTCGCTCCGGCCGCTCTGGGGGCGGGACGGCCCGCTCGCGGCTCGCCCCCCTCGAACCCGCGGCCGTTGACACGCTGGCCGGCCACCGCCTAGGCTGGCAGATAGTCTGGCTGATAGCCATTGCAGGTACAATCGCCGGAGGCGTTCAGCCGCCCGCGAGGAGGAGCAATGTTCGAGCGTCTAGCCCGTGTCTTCAAATCGTGGCTCGGTTTCTTCATCTCCTTTGCCGAGGACCCCGAGGTCATGTTGCAGCAGTCGATCGAGGAGATGCGCAACACCTTGCCGCGCTTGAACCAGGTGCTGGTCACCACCCGCGCCACCTCCATCCGCCTGGAGCAGGAGCGGGACGAGCTGGCGCTCAAGGAAAAGCAGCTCACCGCCTCGATCCAGGCGGCGCTCAAGGAGGGCAGCCCCGAGGCGCGCAAGATCGCCGAGGACAACGCCGTCACGCTGCAGCAGGTGCGGACGGACCTGTCATCGACCAGCGATCAGCTCGCGGCAGCCACTCACGCCTTCGAGAACGCCCAGCTGTCGGTCGAGGACATCAAGTCCAAGCTGCGCGACAAGATCGAGCAGGCCCGGCGGGCGATCCAGGAATCGAAGAAGGCGGCGGTGATGAAGAGCGCCGCCTCGGCGCTCGCCGAGCTCGACAGCTACGGTACCGCCGCCACCACCGACAAGTACCTGGACCAGATCAAGCAGAAGGCCGCCGAGGCCAAGGCGGCGGTCGAGGTGGCGACCGGCGGCATGAACATCGAGCGCATCAAGAACGAGCACGCGGCGCGCCGGTTGCAGGCGCAGTCGATCCTCACGGAGTTCGAGACCGAGATGGGGCTGCGCAAGCCTGACGCCGCCAAGGAGGCGGCGCCGTTCCCGACCGGCGCCGCGGCCGACACCGCCGCCCCGGTTCCGGAGCGGGCGAAGGAAGGCGGCTAGCACCAGCTCGTCGATGGCGACCTCGCCGGCACCGTCTCCGAGCTTCCTGGCGTCCCTGCCCGGGTGGGCCGCGGAGCTGGTGCGCGCCGTCTGGGCCAAGCAGGCCCACGTCTTCATCCTCCACGGCATGGCCTCCGACCTGGTGCCTTTCGGGCCGGGCCGGGACCCGGCCCGTTCCAACAGCGTGCCGGGTCGGGACCCGGCCCGGCCCGAGACCTCGCCAGTGGGAGGGGACGCGCCGCCCGCCGACGCGGCGCATCCTCCGGAGCCGGCGGCCGGCCTGCGGTTCTTGCCGCTCGAGGACTTCTTGCAGCAGGAGCTGTTCGGTGCCTGGCCGTCGATCCTGACCTACAACCGTGCCGAGGGCATCGGCTTCGGCAGCGTCGCGGCGCGCGGCCACTTCCAGGACCGGCTGCGCGCCTACGACTCGGTCCACGGCACCACCTGGTCGCAGGGCCTGCCGCGCGACCCGCTCAACAGCTTTGCGCTGCTCGAGTCCTACTTCCGCATCTGCGCCGGGCAATCGCCGGCGCGGCCGGTGGCGCTGCTGCTCCCCTTCGCCGAGACGGTGGCGCCGGCCGCCGAGGCCTCCTACCGCACGCCGGAGGACCGGGCGGTGGTGGTCTACCTGCGGCGCTGGGCGCAGGACCCGGTGCTGCTGGCCAAGAACGTGGTGCTGGTGCTGGTCACCGAGAGCCTGGCCGACGTCGACCCGCAGCTGCGCCGCGCCCATGCCACCCGCGAGATCGAGATCCAGCGGCCGGACCCGGCAGAGCGTCTGGCCTTCCTCAATACGGTACGGCCGGCGAGCTGGTACGCCAGCCACTCCGAGCTGACCGCCGAGCGGCTGGCCGAGCTGACCGCCGGCATGAACCGCGTGCAGCTCGGGCAGCTGCTCGACGGCGTCGACGCCAACGGCGAGACCCTGAGCCGCGAGCGGGTTCGCGACATCAAGAAAGAGGTGATCGAGAGCGAGGGCATCGGCCTGCTCGAGTACGTCGAGCCCAAGTACGACCTATCCATGGTGGCCGGCATGCCGGCGGTCAAGGAGCGGCTGCGGCGGGCCGCCCGCGCCATCGCGCGCGGCAACACCGCCGCCGTGCCGATGGGCTACCTGGTGTGCGGGCCGGTGGGGAGCGCCAAGACGTTCCTCGTCGAGTGCTTCGCCAAGGAGATCGGCATTCCCTGCGTGAAGCTCAAGAACTTCCGCTCGATGTGGGTCGGCTCGACCGAGGCCAACCTCGAGCGCATCCTCAAGATCCTCTCCTCGCTGACGCCGGTCGGGGTGGTGGTCGACGAGGCCGACGCGGCGCTGGGCAACCGCGAGGCCCAGGGCGACTCGGGGACGCAGAACCGTGTCTTTGCGGAGATCGCCGCCTTCATGGGCGACACCCGGCATCGCGGCAAGATCCTCTGGTTCCTGATCACCGCGCGGCCCGACCTGCTGCCCATCGATCTCAAGCGGCAGGGGCGGGCCGAGGAGCACATCCCGCTCTTCTACCCGGAGACCGCCGCCGAGTACGACGAGATCTACCAGGTGATGGTCAAGAAGCTCGGCCTCCGCGGCGCGGTGACCCGGATCTCCGAGGTCGCCGGCGAGCAGCAGCTGCTCGGCCTGTCCGGCTCCGACCTGGAAGGGGTGCTGGTGCGGGCGATGCTCGAGGCGGAAGCCGCCGGCGCCGCCGAGGTGACCGCCGACCACCTGCGGCAGGCGTTCGCCGATTTCATCCCCTCCGTCAACTCGCTCGAGCGCGAGCTGCAGGTGCTCTACGCCGTGCTCGAGTCCACCAGCCGCGAGCTGCTGCCGACCGCCTACCGCACTCTCGACCGCGGCGCCATCCAGGCGCGCGTCCACGAGATCCGGATGGAGCTGCGGATGCAGTGAGCGCCCCCCGCCGCGAGATGGCGCCGCGAGGTATAGTGCGGCTCCTTCGCGAGGGTCGCCGGATGGACGCACGGCGCCGTTCGACCGATCCGCCGCTCGCACCATCTGCCCAGAGGACCCAGCACTGACCATGCACCAGGATCCGGCACCTTTACCTCGTCCCCGCGTCTCTTCCGGCCGGCGTTGCCGCCCCGCCGCCCGTCTGCTGGCCCTGCTGGCCCTGCTGGCAAGCGGTGCGCTCGCGTGGCTGGCCGTTGGCCCCCTGGAGACGGCGGCCGCCGCCGCCGCGACCGCTGCCTCCGGCCAGAGCGCGCCGGCTGCCTCCGGCCAGGGCGCCCCGCGCAAGCTGGTGATCCTGGGCTTCGACGGCGCCGACGCCAAGCTCACCGAGCGCTGGATGGGCGAGGGCAAGCTGCCCCACCTGGCGGCGCTGCGGCGGCAGGGCGCCTTCGCGCCGCTGCTGTCGACGATCCCGTCGCAGACGCCGGTGTCGTGGTCGACCTTTGCGACCGGCTTGAACCCCGGCCGCCACGGCATCTTCGACTTCCTGAAGCGCGACCCGCAGACGTATCACCCGAGCTTTGCCGCCTTCGACGTGAAGAAGGAGCCGTTCCTGTGGGGCAGGGGCAACGGCTGGATCGTCGGGGCGATCGCCGGCGTCGCGGTCTGCCTGCTGGCGCTGCTGGTCGCCGCCGCGGTGCGCCGCGTCCTCCCGCGCCGCGCGGGCTGGCGGGGCAGCGCCGGGGTCGCCGCCGTTGCGGCCGTGCTCTGCGGCATCGCCGCCGGCATCGGCGCCGGGCTCGCCGCCGACCGCCTGCTGCCCAAGCAGCGGCCGGTGGCCTTCAACCGGCAGCGCGGCGAGACGTTCTGGGCGATCCTCGGCCACGCCGGCAAGCGGGTGCGGGTGATGCGGGTGCCGGTGACGTTTCCGCCGAAGCCGTTCGAGGAGGGCCAGCTGCTGAGCGGCCTCGGCACGCCCGACCTGTCGGGGCGCATCGGCAAGCCGTTCTACTTCACCTCCGAGCTGTTCTTCACCCCCAAGGGCGGCGGCGACTTCAAGGTCGAGGTGGTCGAGCTGCCCGACAACAAGGGGGTGATCGACACCGAGATCAAGGAGATCCCCAACGACCTGTTCCCCGGCAAGGGCGACTTCATCAAGATCCCGCTGCGGCTGACCGTTGCCGACGACCGCGGCAGCGTGCGCATCCAGGTGTCGGGCAACGACCTGACTCTCAAGCCCGGGCAGTGGAGCGGCTGGGTGCGCTTCGTCTTTCCGTTCAACTCGCTGATCAAGGTGCACGGCGTCGGCAAGTTCCGGGTGCTGTCGGTCAGCCCCGAGCTGCGCCTCTACCTGTCGCCGATCCAGTTCGACCCGGAGCGCCTGCCGCCGGGGTTGGCCGTCACCACGCCGGGCTCGTTCGTCGGGCAGCTCACCGGCCGCTTCGGGCTGTTCAAGACCATCGGCTGGATGATCGACACCTGGTCGCTGACCGACGGCACCTCGGACGAGCAGGTCTTTCTCGAGGACGTGCAGGCGACCGTCGGCAAGGACCGCGAGATCCTGCGCGGCCTGCTCGCCGACGACAACTGGGACGTCCTGGTGCATTACTTCGAGTTCACCGACCGGGTGCAGCACATGATGTTCCGCTTCCTCGATCCGAAGCACCCGCTCTACACCGCCGAAGGGGCGAAGCGCTGGGGCCCGTCGATCGAGCAGGCCTACGAGCAGATGGACGCGATCGTCGGCGAGGTGATGCGGACGATGCCCAAGGACGCCGCGCTGCTGGTGCTCTCGGACCACGGCTTCGCCTCGTTCCGCCGCGGCATGAACTACAACACCTGGCTGGCGACCAACGGCTTCATGACGCTCACCGGCGAGGACACCAAGCGCAAGAACCTCGAGGACCTGTTCGGCCAGGGCGACTTCTTCGTCAACGTCGACTGGTCGAAGACCAAGGCCTACGCCCTCGGCCTGGGCCAGATCTACGTCAATCTCGCCGGCCGCGAGGCCAAGGGGATCGTGCATCCGGGGGCGGAGTACAAGCAGGTCGAGGCCGCCATCATCTCCGGGCTCGAGGCCTTCGTCGACCCGGCCACCGGCGAGCATCCGGTGGCGCACGTCTTCACCCGCGAGGAGGCGTACGGCACCTTCGACCCCGAGCTCATCCCCGACCTCATCCCCTCCAACAACGAGGGCTACCGGGTGGGCTGGCAGGACACCCTGGGCGGCATCGGCAAGAACATCGTCGAGCCGAACGACCAGATCTGGTCAGGCGACCACTGCTCGGTGTACCCGCCGCTGGTCAAGGGGATCCTGTTCACCAACTTCCAGCTCAGCCCCGAGGGCGCCGCCGCCGCCAGGATGGGTGACGTGATGCCGACGATCCTCGATCTGTACCACGTCCAGCCGCCCGAGCGCCTGGACGGCAAGAGCCTGCTGCCCGTTCGCCGCTAGCTGCCAGCCGCTCAGGCGGCGATGGGCGGTCGTGGGCCCGCGGCCGGCCCGTGGCCCGCGCGCGGCGTGCCGCACGCTGCGGTCGCCTGCGCGCGCCGCCCGGTCTTGACGGATCCCTCGCTGTGCCAGTAAATTTCTTCAAGACTGATCCAATCCTGAAGTCGTGACCGAGGAGGGCGCCGATGAGCTACCTGGACGTCCCCCGCCTGCACTTCGCAGGGGGGTTCACCGCCGACCCGTCGACCATCAACAACACCATCGCCAACTACGACCCGGCCAATCTGGGCCAGCTGAACCTCTCGTGGAACCCGTACGGCTCGCACGCCTGGACGATCTCGGCCTCTGTCCGCAGCTTCGTCGACGCCGGCGGCAACGTTCACCGGCAGGGCGACCCGCTGCTCGGAGCCGCGTGCGAGAACTACGCTCCCAAGGTTCCGGCCAAGCTGGTCGACCTCGATACCGATCAGCAGGCGCGCACGCGCCTTTACGGGCTCAACATCCAGATCGTCACCGCGGCCGGCGATACCGGCGACACGGGCGGCACGGGGGCCACGGGCGGCACGGGCGGCACCGCGTCCACGGTCCTGCTGCAGGGGCATTTTGCCGACGCCGCGACGCTGCTCAACCTGTGGTTGAGCCGGGTGCCCGCCTACAAGGGCGACACCGCCGCCGGCGGGGCCTTCCAGTCGGTGCTCGAGCAGCTCGATTGGCAGCCGGGTTCGTCGCCCTTGCTGCAACAGCTGCATGACGCCAGCCCCGACGGGCTCTCGATCCGCATCTCCTGCTACGGCTACATCGATGCGCACGTCGCGCCCGGCTTCCAGGAGGGAAAGATCGTCGGCACCATCGGTCCCTGGCGGCCCGGCGAGCCGTGCTTCAACGTCTTCGACCGCTTCCTCAATCCTGCCGGCGGCTCTTCCCTGTGGTATGCGCCGGCGAAGCTGGATGCGGGGCGGGCCACCGTGACCTTCGACCTCGGCAACTCGGTGCCGGAGCAGACTCCGGGCGGCATCCCGGTGGCGCTCGGTCCCATGCAGGCTGCCATCCTCATGCCCGGCGGCGCCGCGCCGGTGGTCCTCGGCGACGTCGACTACTCGCAGGCGGCACTGGAGAGCACTGCCGGCGTGGCGCAGGTCGGCGGCCTCACGCCGCAGCAGGTGCAGCAGGCCGCCGCCAACCCGCTAGGCATCCTCACCGCCGGCACGCCGGCGCTCGCCGAGAGCCCCGGCGGCCTCTACGTCGAGGTGGACGGCGCCACGCTCTACATGAACCCGGACGACACCGCGACGGCGACGCTCTACGCCGCCACGTACGGTCAGCGCACTCCCGGCTACGCAGCCGCGCTCAGCCTGGTGCCGCAGTTCGACCCCAGCGGCCTGCCCATCAACAACTATCCTCCGGCAGCGATCTCCTTCCCGGCCAGCGTCGTCACCGACGCGAGCGGGCGCGCCGAGATCCCGCTGGCGACGCGCAATCCGGTGCCCAAGACGCGGCGCCGCGAGTTCGTGGACGGCCAGCTCTACTTTCTGGGCGGACCTTGGTCCTCGGGCGCCGATCAGGTGCCGGGGGCGCCGCTCACGGTCAAGATCTTCAACAGCGTCGAGCCGCCCGTTTCCAACCCCACCTGGACGGACGTGGCGCCGATCCTTTACCAGTACTACTTCCTGTACGCCTACATGGCGGGCATCGTCGACCTGTCGCAGTACGACAGCGTGAAGGCCAACGCGTCGGGCATCCAAAAGGTGCTCGAGCTGCCGGACTCCGATCCCAACTACATGCCGGTGACGCGCGAGATGTCGCGCGGCCAGCGCCAGCTGATCCTGAGCTGGATCCAGTTGGGCTGCCCGCGCTGAGGCCGTGAAGCCGGCGGCCGGGAAGGTGGTGCGGCTGGTGCGCACGGGGATGACCGCGGCGGCTGGATCGATCGCGATCATCGCGGCGGCGGTCCTCCTGGCAGGGTTCGGAGCGCCGGACGCGGCCGGATCGGCACCGGCACAGGGGCAAACAGCGCCGGAGGCCGGGACGCCGGCGCCGCTGGCGGCGCCAGGTCCGCCGCCTGCTCAGGCCGGCGGCGGTGCGGAGCCTGAGGCCGGCGAGCCCGTCTTCTACGAGACGGCCACGGTCGAGGCGCGGCCGCTGTCGTCGGCGACCGCGTCGGTGACGGTCGTCGAGCGGCAGGAGATCGAGCGGTCAGGGGCGCGGACGATCGGCGAGCTGATGCGGTTCATCCCCGGCGTCGACATCGCGACCAACGGCAGCCGCGGCGGGCTCACCACGGCCCAGCTGCGCGGCGGCGACGAGAAGTCGATGGTGCTGGTCGACGGCGTGCCGGTCAACGACGAGACCTACCAGGTCGGGGACGTCTTCGACCTGGCGGGTCTGCCGGCCGACGCCGTCGAGCGCATCGAGGTGGTGCGCGGGCCGCTGTCGTCGTTCTTCGGCTCCACCGGGCTGGCGGGCGTCGTCAACGTCATCACCCGCCAGGCGCGGCCCGGCAGCGCGTCAGGCCTGGCTGGCGCGCGTCTGGCGGCCGCCGCGGGCAACGCCTCGCTGCGCCAGGGTGACGGCACCCTTTCCGGCGGCGCCGGCCGGGGCGCCTGGTTGCTGGGCGGCGGCTGGGAGGAGGAGAGCCACCGCATCGCGCGCGACGGCTTCCGCCAGCTCAACCTCTACGGCAACGTCGTGGAGCCCGTGGCGGCGGCGGCGCGGCTGCGGGTGTCGGGCCGCTACTCGCGCTGGCACGGCGACGACTACCCGGAGGCCTCGGGGGGGCCACTGTTCGGCGACGGCCAGCTGCGCCGCTCCGACCACCGGGAAGAAGGTCTTGCCGGCGAGCTGGACTTAGACGGGGGCGGGCACCCGAGCCGGTGGACCGCATCGGTCTACCGCCACGACCTGGACCGCACCAGTCCGGCGGTGCTGCCGCAAGTGCCTGCCGCGACCGAGTCGACGGCCTTCACCCAGCTGCGTGCCGGCGGCTCCGGCACGCTGGCCGCCGGCGAGCACGCGCAGTGGAGCGGCGGCCTCGACCTGGACCGCGAGCAGGGCGACAACCGCAGCCTGCTGCGGCTGCCTTTCTTTGCCGTGCATGGCGACTACCGGGCGGCGCGCGACCTGCTCGGCGCCTTCACCGAGCTGCTGGTGCAATCCGGGGCGCTCACCGTCGAGCTTGGCGGGCGGCTCGATCGGGTGAGCGGGACGGGGAGTGGCGCTCGGGGCGGCGGCCGCACCGAGGCGGACCCGCGGCTGGGCGCGAGCTGTCAGCTGGGCGACGGCGCCGCCCGCCTGCACGCATCGGGAGGCAGGGCGTTCAAGCTCCCCAGCTTCTTTGCGCTGGCCAGCCCGCGGGCGCTGGGCGGCAATCCCGCTCTGCGCCCGGAGACCGGGATCGGCGGCGACGCCGGCGTCGAGCACCGCTTCAAGGCCGTGCGGCTCGACCTCGACGCGACGCTCTTCTACAACCGCTTCCGCGACCTCATCGACTTCGATTTCAAGCGCTTCTTGCACGTCAACCGCTCTTCGGTCGAGGCGCGGGGAGCGGAGCTCAGCCTCGTCTGGCGCGCCTCGCCCCAGCTGTCGGCGGCGCTCGCCGCCACCTGGCAGCAGGTCGAGGACCTGACGACGCACGCCGGCCTGCTCCACCGCCCGCGGTGGGTGGGCGGCGGCCACGTCGACTGGCGGGCAAGCTCCCGGTTGCGGCTGCGTCTCGACACGCAAGGCGTGTCCCGGACCCTCGACCATCAGATCCCGGTGCCCGACCGCGGCTCCGTGGCCGGCTACGAAGTGCTAGGGCTGGGCGGCTTCTGGCAGCTCGCCCCGGCATGGCAGCTGCGCGGGCGGATCGACAACCTGGCCGGTCGGAGCTATCAGGTGGAGACCGGCTTCCCGGGAGCCGGGAGGGCGGCGCGGGTCGGGTTGCAGTACAGCAGGTGACGCCCGCAAACCCGCCGCCGACCGCCATCCCGCTTCGGGGAAGCGCGGCGCTATCGGTGCTACGCTGATCCTTGGACCTGTCGCGCACTGCCCTCGCGCGAGTGCGACTGGCCCATCGACTGGAGGAGGCTCCGATGGACGTCAAGAGAAGCGGCTCACAACCCTCCGGGAAGGGACCGGCCGAGTACTTCACCGGCACAGTCCGCATCGATCCCCTGTTCCAGGCGCCCGATCCGGCGCGCGTCGTCGGTGCAAGTGTCACGTTCGAACCGAGCGCTCGGACAGCATGGCACACCCACCCGCTCGGCCAGACCCTGGTCGTGACGGCTGGCAGCGGTCTCGCTCAGCGCTGGGGAGGGTCGATCGAGGAGATCCGGCCCGGTGACGTGATCTGGTTCCCGCCCGGTGAGAAGCATTGGCACGGCGCCACGGCCACCACCGCCGTGACGCACATCGCGATTCAGGAACGGCTCGACGGCAAGACCGTCGACTGGATGGAAAAGGTCACCGACGAACAGTATGGGGCCCGATAGGCTTCGGGAACCTCCTCCGGAACGAGGTCCAGCCCAGACTCACGAAAATGTCGGGAAGGAGCGTGTAATTTCTAGCCGATCTTCCCTCGGCACCTGTTTGGCCAGCGCGCGCAGTTTCGCGAGTGAGATTGAGTATTGGCCGTTCTTGTTGCGCTTGCCCACATGCGGCCAGACCGTGCGACCTGGGCCGTTGTACACCTCTTCAGGTTGCCCATCCCGCGGCAGACGAAAGACGACGAGATGGGGCGGCTCACAGCGAAAGGAGACGGACCCGCGTTGCGTCGTCTTGATTTCGATCTTACCGACCTGCACGCTTTCGGCATCGCAGCCCAGCGTTGAGGGCCGCCTGAGATCGAGATTGTATCGATAGGCGGCGAGTACCTCACCGATGCTTCCGAGCAGGTGGCCATCGACCGTGAAAGGACGACCTGGGAAAAGCTCCTCCAGCCGATCAACGATACGGTAGAGCTCGGAAATCAAGGTCGGCACCTCTTGTACAGCTGCCTCACTGGCCGGCGCTGTGGTTCGAGTGGCAAACCTCTCTTCTACGAAACTGGATGTAAGAGCACCGGCGGTCTTGTCCTCATAGGTAACGTCTTGCGGGCAGGAAACCATTGAGGCCAGATCCTTGGTCTCTCGCTCGACGAAAGCCTCCTCGGGCCGGATGACCAGTGTGGCGTGCAGCGCATCAAGGATGAGCTTGAGGCTCTGGAGCGAAAGCTCGGAACGGCTGGCAAAGACACGACTCAGGTGGCCGGGGTCGATGCCGCTTTCTTTGCAGAAGCGATACCGCGAGCCGCAGCGCTCCTCGATGAGGTCGGCAAGATAGTCGCGGTAATCGGGCGGGGCTACCTTGCCTTGGGCAAGGCCTAGACGCGCCTCGAGATCCTGGCAGATCCGGTAAGTCATGGATTCCACAGGCAGATTCGCGCGACGGAGCTCGGTCGTCCACCACGAAGAGAATGCTGACCATTCTGGAGCCTTCCTGTACCTGGTGTCGATTCCAACCAGGAACACGCGCTCACTCTCAGTGAGGCTGCTTAGGTCCAGGTTCCTGCCGGTGATGGTCTGGTACGTGCACTTCTTCATCTTTGACCTCCCTTGAGCCTCTTACCTCTGCTCAATCCATCCGTGCTCTGGTAGCACCGCCAGGAGTTCCGCGTATCCCGCGACCTCGAGGTACATGACTTGCTGATCGAAGGAGTTGCCAGCCCTGCGGATCAGATCCCGCAACTCGTCGACTTGGTCAGAGGCGATCGCTACGGTGTACCTCCGGCTTAGATCCTCCACGGGGGCTGCGCCTTGGCGCTGCGCCCATGCGCCAGCGAGTGGCCTGGCGCTCCGGTAGTAAAGCACCGTCTCAGGACCGGTCACGGCGCCGAACCTCTCGACCAAGGCGTCTTGCAGCAGCCGCCACAGGACTGGCGGGTGAGGCTTCCGGTCCGAATCTCGGACGAGAGGAACCAGGAACACGCAGACGGGCCTTCGAGTTTTCGCCATCGTGGATGGCACCGAACTCCTCTCTGGCCGGCAGTGTACATCGTTAGTTGACTGACAGTCAACTACCCTTTGATGAACAGTGCGGAGGGGCGCGATCTCCCCTGGAGCGTTCAGGAGGAAAGGAGAAGCCTGTGGCAGGGAAGTGAATGGTGAGCAACTCAATCTGAGTTCCAAACCGCCTGGAGATTCGAACCCCCTCTGGGCCTGGCTAAGAGAGGTCGCGGCGCTGCGGCAGGCGGCGTGGACGGTAGCCTGGGCCCAGACTGACTCTTCGCCATGCTCGCGGCATGTGCTTGTGACCGCCGGTAGGGTTTGCGCACAGACCCGCACGCCCTTCTAGAGCCGCTCGATCAAGTCGAGTAGCTGCTGGCACTGGAAGGGCTTGCGGACGTAGCCGGCGGCGCCGGCCTGCAGGCACGCGAGGGCGTCCTGTTCCTTGCCTTCGGTGGTCATGATCACTACCGGCACCCTGGCCAGCATGCCGCTGGCAGCGAGGCTCTCGACCAGCTCGACGCCGCTCATCGTAGGCATCGTCAGGTCGACAATCAGAAGTTCGACATCCGGGTGGTCTTCGAGCCGCGACAGGGCCTCGCGGCCGTCCATAGCATGCACCACGGTCGACCGCGGCAGTAGCGCGTGCAAGAGCTTGTGCATTAACAGCGAATCGTCGGCGATCAGTACCTTGCTGGGTTTCATCCTCGTTTCCTCGGTGAGCGTCTACGGATACTCTGGCTACGCTGCAGTCTGGCCCGGGAAGAGGTTCCGCGATATCGGCCGTAGCCCCGAGGCGAGGTAGGAAGTCGGCCCGCGGCGACGTCGGTGCGGGTCCTACGGCTCGAGCCGCCCGCCGATCCTCCCAGCAGCATTGCGATCGACCGTTCCGGCCTGTCAGATCTCTGCCTACAGGCGGCGCTGCCCGCCGCCGACAGGACAAAGGGCTTGGCGCTGATTTTGGCGCCCGGACAGACCATTTACTCTGACAGCGACGTTGGCGATCGACACCACCACTCTCGACGGCCGCCAAGATCAAGGGAGGCACCATGCAAGTCACCATTGCCCAGCCCGAGCCGATGGCTCCGGCCCTTGCCCTGACCGACCCTTTCGGGCCGCGACGCGCGCCCGAGAATGCCGCCCCAAACTACTGGGCGGCGCTGGCGGGACTGCGCGCCGAATACGAGGTGGACGCCAGGGCCGGCATCGAGAAGCTGCGGGGCTGGCTCGATCACCTGACGCAGGAGCCCACCAACGCCGCGGCGCTCACGGAGGTGCTGCGATCGTTCCATTCCTACGCCGGGTCGGGAGCCACCTTCGGCTTGCCCGGCATCAGCGCGATCGGCAACCGGGGCGAAGCCCTCTGCAGCGCCTTGCAGAAGGCAGGGGCGCCGCCTTCCGCTGCCGATCTCGCGCAGTTGCGGCAACTGCGCGCGGCTCTAGGTCAGGAGCTGGCGTCGGGTGCCGTCTCAGAGCAGCGTGAGACCGACGCCTCCGACGTCGGAGCCGCCAAGGCCTTTCGCCAGGCGCCCACCGGCCGCATTCTTATGGTGGAGGACGATCCGTTCCAGGCCAGGTTCGTGCGCATGACGCTCGAGAGCGCTGGCTACGAGTTGACGGTCTGCGACGACCCATCGCGCTTCCAGGCCGAGCTGGCCGCCGGCCGCCCCGATCTCGTGCTGATGGACGTCATGCTGCCAGGAGCGAGCGGCTACGAGCTGGTGCGCTGGCTGCGGCACGATAGCGCCTCGGCGAAGCTGCCGGTGCTGTTCCTAACGGCCGAAGGACAGATGCAGGCGCGGCTCGAATCGTCCTGGGCCGGAGGCGACGACCACCTCGTCAAGCCGCTGTCGCCCACTGCACTGCTCGCCGCGGTCGCCGACCGGCTCGAGCGCAGCCGCCGCGCCGCCCTGATGGTCGAACGCGACCCGATCACGCATGCCCTGACCGAAGCCGAGCTCGTGCGGCGTGCCGAGGCCGTCGTCTCGGAGCAGAGCGGCAATCCGCATCGTCACATCTCATGGGTGGCGGTGGAGCTCGACCCCCTGCGTTCGATCCAAGAGCGTTACGGCGAGCCCACTGGCAACCGGGTGCTGGCGGCGGCCGTGCGGCTGCTGCGCTTGGAGCTGGGCCAGGGCACCACGATTGGGCGCTGCAGCGGCCCCAAGTTCGCGGTCCTGATCGACGGCATGCGCCCGCACCAGGCCCTGCAGGCGGTCAACGACCTACGTCAGAAGTTCGCTGCCCATGGCCACCGCACTGCCGATGGCGGCCAGTTCAGCACTACTTTTTGCGCCGGCATCGCCGCTCTGGCCCCCGGCATGACCTGCGAGCAGTGGCGCGAGGAGGCGGAACGCGGCCTGCGGGTCGCGCGGTCGTCAGGCCGCAATCGCGTCGAGCTGGTCCGGTGAGCATCGGTCGTCAACTCCCAGCGGCCGGTGCGCCCAGGCGCCGCGCCGGTGTATTCCCGCCGCTGGCGCAGGATGTCGTCGCTCGCCGTGAAACGCGAGTCGACGAGCGGACGCGGCACCACTCCGAGACCGACGAGCACGACCAGGAGTCCGACGAAGGACCACACTTCCCGCGGCTTGAGCTCGAAGCGGAAGGCGGAGTGCGCGAGCGGATCGGGGCGGCCGCAGAACAACGAGAAGTACATGCGAACGACCGCGAGGCCGGTGAGCGCCGAGGCGGCCACGACGGAGAACCCGAGCACCGGGAACGCGTCGACGGCGCCGTTGACGAGGAGCTCCTGCCCGACGAATCCGAGGGTGCCCGGAAAACCCGTGCAGGCGAGCCCCATGGCCAGGAAGCTCACGGCCAGGACCGGCATCCGCTCGTAGCCGCCGTGATACCGGCCGAGGTCGAGCCGCCCGCGCCGCGCCTCGAGCACGAGGACCGATCGCGCCAGTCCGGCGAAGGCAAGGCCCGCGGACAGCCAGACGACCAGCCCGCCGGCGAGCGCGCCCGCGCTGGTGCAGTCGAGTCCGGCCATCACCAGCGCTGACTGGCTCATGAAGAGGTAGCCGCAGGCACGCCGCGCGCTGGTCTGCACGAGCGCCAGCGCCGCTCCGTAGACGGCGGTCCCCAGGGCGAGGATCGCGATCGTGCGGAGGAGCTCGGGCGACGCGCGGGGCACGATCAGCACGACCGTCATGTAGGCCCCCACCTGCGGGGCGTTGAAGAGAATCGCCGGTCCCATCCGTCCGTGGTCGAAGACCTCGGGCACCCACGCATGGAACGGCACGATCCCCTTGCGCACCAGCGCGGCGATCCCGATGAGCCATAGGCTCGCGGTCCGCTGCAGCGGGTGTCCTCCGCCCGGGCCGACCAGGAGGGCGACCCCCAAGGCGAACAGCACCGTCGAGACGCCGAGATAGGCCGCGACCACGCGCCGCTGGTGGCGCTGCCCCGGCGTGCCGAGTGCGGCCAGAAACGCCCACACCCCGGCGACCGAGAGCAGCAGGAGCGCGACCGCGCTCTCGGTCACGAACGAGGCGAGGGTGATCAGCGCCGCCACCGCGGTGCGCCGCAAGGCGTCTCGATCGAGCAGGGCGCGGGGAGTGACGGCGACGGTCAGCAACCAGAGACCGGCCGCGAACGGGAGGAGGGCGGCGGCGAGGGCATCGACGCGCACGAGGGCCTCGCCGCCGGGAAGCGCGGTCAGCAGATCCGTGCGCAGCCAGACGCCGCGCACGGCCGGCGAGACCCCCACCGCCAGCGCAAGCAAGGTGGCCGCGCCCGCGGCAACGACGGCGAGCCGGCGCAGGCGCTCGACCTCGAGCCGGAGCAGCGAGGCGCCGATCACGAGGAGCGGCGGCAGCGCCAGCGCGGCCAGCCAGCAGCGCGGATCACCGGCCAAGGCGACTCATCGCTCCCGGTGGCCGGCGGCTTCGGCGCCACCACCGCACAACCACGCATCGAGACGCGTCAGCCAGCGCGCGGCCCGCACGAACGGCTCGGCGATCATGCGGTCGACGAGGTCGTCGAGAAAGCCTCGCTCGAGGAACAGCAGGAAAAGGGCATGCCGGAGCGCAGCGGGAGCGCGGGCGAGGAGATCGCGGCCGGCGCGCTCCGGCCGGCCGCCGAGCGCGTCCTCGATGCCATGGAGATCGTGGAGGACGTTGGGGGCGCTGAGGAACTGGAGCAGCCGGAAGCAGGCGTGTCCTGCCAGGTGTACGAAGGCGAGCGTGTACCAGCC
>DASZHY010000223.1:0-9901 GCA_035949675.1 Thermoanaerobaculia bacterium | reverse complement strand
AATTAGCTCCACGGTTTTCTCCTTTTCCTTTCAGTGTCCAACGGGACTTTCCGGCGGCGATCCCTGCTCGCTGCCCGCCTTTACTTCGCCAGTTTCTCTTCGGCGCGTCCGATCCGCTGCTGCGCCCTTCCCACGTGCTTCTGCACCGTGCCCTTGTACTCCTGGCCGCGGTCACCCGTCGCCGCGCCGATCACCTCCTTCACCTTGCCCTTGACCTCGTTCGCGATGCCCTTGACCTGGTTCTTCGCACCATCGTTGCCGATTCCCATAGTGACTCTCCTGGTAACCCGACCCGCCGTGATGACGAGCTTCAAACTCTAAGGGACTGCAAGGCCCGAGCCATGCGGGCCTCTCGGTCGATCTTTGGTCAGTGCTGCCGCGGCGGTGGGCCGCCGCCCAGCCCTCCGGCTTCCTGGGGTCCCACGCCTGGACGGATCATGATCGCGCCCGAGACCTGCGCCGATGGCTTCGCCGGCGGCGGCCCCAGCGCCGGGCGCGGCCCGCTTCCTGGCAGGTCTCGCGCCAGCCAGGCCCCTCCTCCCGATCGGATCGCGTAGGACGAAGGCGATTGCAGCTCTGGCTCCGCGGCAGGAGCTCCGCCTGTCGCCTGTTGCGTCACTCCTCGCTGGTCGCCCAGCGGCTCCGGACCGCCGGCGGCCATCAGCTCGCCGTCCGGCTCGTGGTGCCGGCATACCGTGGTGGGGGCCTGCGCGAAGGGGAGGCGCTCGCGCACCCGGGTCGGGCAGCCCAGGCCCGCCAGCAGGCCGTTGGTGGGATCGATCGTGACCTCGACCATCCCCGGCGGCGGCGCGAAGTCGGAGTAGCCTCCGCGCGGCGCCACCGCGACCGTGAAGCGGCTCCACAGCGGCACCGCGGCGCTGGCTCCCGACAGATCGGTCTGCGCCGCGTCGTCGTAGCCCACCCAGACGATGGTGACCCTCTCCGGCGAGTAGCCGGCAAACCAGCTGTCCCGGCGGTCGCTGGTGGTCCCCGTCTTGCCGGCCAGCGCGCCGCGAACGCCACGCCTGCGGGTGCCGCTCCCGGTGCCGTGGTCGAGAGCCCCCTGCAGCATCGAAGTCACCATGTACGCGCTCTCCCGGTTGAGCACCCGGCGCTGGCCTGGAAGCTGGTCTCCGCTCACCGCCTCGCCGGCGCGGTCGCGGACCGCGGCGAGGGCGTGCGAGGCGACCCGCAGACCCAGGGTCGCCAGCGTCGAGTAGACCTGAGCCAGCTCGCGCGGGCTGACCTCGAGGGCGCCGAGGGCCAGTGCGGGAACGCACGGCGGCCGCGTGCCGATGCCCATCTCCTGGGCCAGCACGGCGATCCGGCCGAGGCCCGTGGCGGCGGCCATGCGCACCGCCGGGACGTTGATGCTCTGCTCGAGAGCGGCACGCGCCGTGATCCAACCGCGATACCGGCGATCGTAGTTCTGCGGGTTCCACACGGTGTTGCCGGAGCGGACCTCGATCGGCGAGTCGTCGAGCAAGGTGGCCGGCGTGGCGAGCCTGGCTTCGAAGGCGGCGGCATAGACGACCGGCTTGAAGGTGCTGCCGAGCTGGCGGCGGGCCTGCGAGACGCGGTCGAACTGGCTGCGCCGGTAGTCCCGGCCGCCGACGTAGGCGAGGATCGCACCGTCCCGTGGGTCGAGCGAGATCAGCGCCGCCTCGAGCGGCTGGTCGTGGTGCCCGCGATGCCGCACCCCCTCGATCGCCGCGAGCCCTGATGCCACCGCCGCCTCCGCCGCCAGCTGCTGGCGCAGGTCGAGGGTCGAGAACAGCTGGTAACCGCCGCCGGCGAGGTTGCCGAGAGCGAAGCGCAGCCGCGCCTCCTGCGCGGCGATCTCGGCAAAGTAAGGGGCGTAGGGGCGCGGCCTGGCCGCCATCGGAGCGCTGTGCAGCCGCTCGGCCTGCGCCCGGCGCACGCGCCCCCGGCTCACCCAGCCAAGGTCGGCCAGGCGTTGCAGCACCCGGTTGCGGCGCTCGAGCAAGGCTCTTGGGTGCTCGGCGGGGGCGTAGGCGCCAGGAGCGCGGATCATCGCGGCGAGCGCCGCCGCCTCGTCGAGGGTGAGCTCGGCGGGGTCCCTGCCGAAGTAGGCCCGGGCGGCGGCGCCGATGCCGATGAGGTTGACGGCACCGTTCTTGCCCCAGTAGATCGAATTGAGATAAGCCTCGAGAATCAGGTGCTTGTCGTAGCGCCGTTCGATGATCACCGCGAGCAGCGCCTCTTTGACCTTGCGCGAAAAGGTGCGCTCGCGGGAGCAGTAGAGGTTCTTGACCAGCTGCTGGGTGATCGTGCTCCCGCCCTGGCGCAAGTCGCGATGACGCAGGTCGACCCACAGGGCGCGGGCAATGCCTCCCAGCGACACCCCGGGGTGGGTGAAGAAGCCGTCGTCCTCGGCCGCCAGCACGGCCTGGACGACCTGCCGCGGCACCTCGGCGGCGCTGACCGGGCGGCGCTCCGTGACGTCGGGCCCGTAGAACGAGGCGAGCAGCGGCGGCTCCAGGGTGGCCGTCGGGACCAGCCGGCCGCCAAGGGTGAGGCGGGCGATGCGTCCACCTCGTACTTGCACTTCCAGCCGCTGACCGCCGGCCGGACCGCTCGCGGTCGGGAAACGGCGCAGCTGGACCGCCAGGGAGTCACCCTCCTGCCGCCAGGTGCCGCGACGCAGGGGCACCTTGCCGGATTCGACGTCGTAGGCCACGGTGGCGACGGGCACGTAGCCCTCCCGCGCCAGCTCCGCCATCAGCTCGGCGGTGCTTGCCGCCTCGCCGGTCGCCAGCTCCACGGGTTGCCCATAGAGCCTGGAGGTCTGCAGAAAGGGGGCCGCGGGGAAATGCGCGGCGAGACGCCAGAAACCTGCGCAGGCATGGGCGAAGCCCAGACCGGCGAGGGTGACCGCGATCACGCCGCCGAGCGCCGACCAGCGCACCGGTGCCAGCCGGGAGAGCCGGCAGAGGTGAGCCCACCAACGAGCGCAGACGGCGGCGGCCGTCCTGCGGCAGCCGGGATGACCGCGATGGCCTCCTGCGAACGCACTGGTACCTTGAAACGGTTGGGGTGTCGTCGTCTGTGCTGAACGGTTGATGATCATCTCTGCGCCGATCTCGGCAGCGGTAGCGCCGGCGAGGACCCGGTGGCGGCCGCTCATCGCGGCCGCCGAGCCCCTGGCCTCTGAAGTCTTCGGGTTCGACCCAGGAGATGGCTTGTGGTCGTGGCGGGGTGACCGCCTGACGCGCTGCGGTGGGCTGAGCTCCGGAGTCCAGGCTCCGGGATCAGGTTAGAGCAGTTCCCATGCCACTTTGCCCCGCGCCCGCGCCCGCCGCGGGGTTGATGCGGCTGCGCATGGCGCCGAGCAAGGTGAGGGCCAGGGCCAGGGCGATCGGACCGAGGAAGATGCCAAGCAGGCCAAAGGCCGGCAGGCCGCCGAAGACGCCGAAGAAAACGACCAGGGTGCTGAGCTGCTCGGAGCCGCGGACCAGCCGCGGCCGCAGGACGGTGTCCGAGAAGAGCGAGACGGCGAGCAGGCCCCAGAGGAGCAGGAAGATGGCGGCGCCAGGATGGCCTTGGGTCCATGCCCAGATGCCGCCGGGCAACCAGACGAGCGCGGTGCCGCCGATCGGCAGCAGGGAGAAGACGGCCATCGCCGCCCCTGCCAGGGCGGGCGAGCCGAGCCCCGAGATCCACCAGCCGATGCCCCCGATCACGCCCTGCACGAGCGCGCAGAGCAAGGAGCCGCGGAAGATGGCCACCAGCATGTTGCGCAGCGAGCTGCTCAACTCGGTGCGCGCCTCGTTGTCGATCGGCAGCAGCTCGAGAGCGAAGGTGGCGATCTGCGGGCCGTCGCGGAACAGGAAGAAGAGCACGAAGAGCGCGATCGCGAAGGTGACGATGGCGTCGAAGGCGCCGAGCAAAACCTTGGCGCTGAGCCCGGCGATGGCCGACGACGCGGTGGCGGCGAAACTCTCCGCCACTTTCTGGAACTCCTCCTGGGAGATGCCGGCCTGAGCCTTGAGTCCGTCGAGGAGCTGAGCCACCCGCGGCAGGGCCACCAGGTCCGAGAAGGAGGAGACTTTCCTTGCCTTGAGCAGGGCGAGGCCGTGGCCCGCCACCTGGTTGGCTTCGTTGACCACCATGCCGACGAAAAAGGCCGCCGGGAGGAGCACCAGCAGGCCCAGCGCCATCACGAGCAGGACCGCGGCGAGGCCGCGGCGGCGGCTCATCCGGCGCTCCAGGCGGCGCCAGGGCGTCCAGAACGCCGCGGCGAACACCACCGCCCAGGCGATCCCGGCGAGGAAGGGCAGGAGCACGCGCCAGCAGACGTAGCCGATGACCGCGATCACGATCACCGAGCCGAAGATCCGGGCTTGACTCGCCTCTTGCTGCGCACGCATCGAAGCCTCCTCGCCGCGCCGCCGCGCCGTCGCGCCGTCGCAAAAAAGCGGCGGCGGCGGCTGCTGAATGCCGCCAGCCCTACACGTCTACAGGCGGCGCCATCCCGTTGTCAAGAGCGCGGCGTGATCGCCCGAGGCCGCCCCCCCGGCCGCTGCATGCGGCAGAGAGGCGCGGCCCCGGATTGCGCGTTGAAGCAGAGGTAGAAAACCGAGCCCGTGCTAGCGAGTAGACCGCTGCTTCTGGCCCTGCGTCTTTTCGCTGCTCGGCGGTGGGGGCTGCTGCCGGGGTTTGGCCTGGGCCGGCGCGTGCGCCGGATGTTGCGTGGCCGCCGCCACGTGGCGAGGCGGCTGGTTGGCGCTTGCAACGTGGCGAGCCGGCGGGTTGGCGCTTGCGACGTGGCGAGGCGGCTGGTTGGCCGGGGCCTGTTGGGCGCGGTGCTGTGGCGGCTTCGGGGCCGCGGCGTGAGAGCGTGCGGCGGTGGCGCCGCTGTTGTGCGCCTGGGTGGGAGGGGTGGCATGATTCGAGCTCGCGCGCTGCGTCCGGGAGCGGCTGACGGCATCGTGACTAACCCCTCCCTGGTTGAGCGGAGCGGCCGAGTGCGACTGGGCGCGTGCGGCGGCGCCGGGCGCGGCGTTACTCTTGGCGGACCGAGGGCTGGGTGCCTGGTGGTTGGCGCTCCGGCTGCCGGCCGGGACTGGACGTGTAGCCGCCGATGCTGCCCGCGGCGCCGGGCGATTGACGAAGCTTTCGTTCTTCGTCTGGCGCGCCGCGTTGGACACTACGGCTGGCCGGTAAAAGGCGGCCTGGTTGGCCACTTGCACGCGCGGTACCGCACTGCCGCGCAACTGCTCCATGCGCTGCACGCTGATGCCTTGGTTGAAGACGCGGCCGTTGACCATCGCAATGCCGTTGAGGTTGCTTGAGCCGCGAAGGATCTCGGCGTTGCGCGTCGGGGAAACGATGAAGGTGCCAAGGCGCGGTTCCAGCATGGAGCGCTCGGGCACGAAGCAGAAGTACGACGGGACGAGCGCGGCGTTGAGGTCGAAGCCGCCGAAGCTTACTCCGACGCCGACGGTGAAGCCGGCCTCCGGAGGCAGCGCCGCCCAGCCGACATAGCCGCCGCCGTTCCGCCAGTCCACCCACGCCGGCGCCCAGACGTTGCCTGGCACCCAGCCCCAGCCCAGCGAGGCGTCCTGGTACCAGCGGCCGTAGTGGAAGGGAGCCCAGCCCCAGGACTCATCGGCCGCCCAGGTCCACCCGTAGTCGGTGTAAACCCAGTGGCCCGTGGTGTACGGACGCCAGCCGGCCGCGACCCGCGGTCTCCAGACCTCGCCGTAGTTCGCGTGCGTCTCCCAACGGCCGTAGGGCGAGAGCCGCTGGTGGAAGTACTGGGTCCCGGCTTGGCCTTCGTCACCTCGCCCGGCGCCATCTTCTCGGTCGCCCGCGTGGGGATTGCCTCGGCCTTCGCCGCGGTTTTCGCCCCGGTCTTCGCCCTGCCGGTCCGGCGGCTGGGCATGGGCCAACCGGCTCCCGAACAGGGCGCCGAGCAGCAGGAGGAGTGCAAGCTTCGTGATTCGCTTCGTGATTCTCATGATTTCGCCTTCTACGGTCGCGCCAGCGAGAGGCGCTTATCGCCTCGCTCCGTCGGTTCCGGTTGTGGGTTGCCCTGGGGTGGAGGGAGCCACAGAGGACTGGCTGACGACTCGACCTGGAGGTCTACCCATTGGATTGATCAGGGCAATTCCCGCGCCAAGCTCGCTACGAGATGGAAAGATCAAGCTCTGTCAGGATCGCCACGAGATCGAAGATCGGCCGAGGACGCCGGCGATGGCAGGACGTGCACGCTTTCGTGCAGAACCAGGCGACGCGCCGGCCCGGCCCCGTGTTCCGGGATCGTCTCGAGGCCGCCAGCAAACCGGCGCATGTCAAAACGAGGCGAGGAGGCCGCTGCCGATCGCGGTCGCGGTCGGCAGGGCCAGCCTCGCCCCGGGGTTTGAATCAACTCACCATTCGATCACGTTCGCTCAACGCTTGCTGATCGTAAACTTGCTGAGGCTGACTCCGAGCTCCACGCCCGTCCCGCTGCCGGTCAGCGACAGCGATACCTCGCCCTTGGTCAGGGCCTGCGCTTCTGACGACTGGCCGGCGCCCGCGGCGGCGCCTGCACTGGCGTAGTCACCGAACAGCTCGTTGATGTCCGCGACTTGAGTGAACTTCCCGCGGCCGTCCCGGACCGCCGATTTTCCGGCCGTGAGGCCTCCCCCCGTCGTATGGAGCCTCACCTGCGCGGTCTGGCCATTGTCGCAAGAGATCGTCCCCGTTCCCTTCGCGGTCTTGTACCCTGCCGACCATCCCTTGAGCGTGAAATCCATCGTGCATATTGTCGTCTTTTCGGCGGCGGCGGCAGGTGCCGCGCTCATCAGTAGGAGGACAATTCCTGCAAGACCAAAAGCAATGTGGCGTCTCATGTCGGTGCTCCAATCGGAAAGAGGATCGTCTTTTTTCGCGCCCAGGTCCTCCCCGGCCGATCGAGCGCCGAAGTTCACGGTAGTACTGGTCCTGGTGCGCGCGCTGCGCTTCACTGCACCCAATGCCAGTGCAGGGCGCATGCCACCCTTGCATCGCGCACCCGAGCGATAGTGTGAGAACCGGAGCTACCCCCCGGCGTCGTACTCGTGCAGCCGGTTGTACAGCGTTCGCAGGCTCACCCCCAGAGCGTCCGCGGCCCGGCGCTTGTCGCCCCCAAAGTGGTCGAGGGAGGCAAGGATCAAGCGATGCTCGGCTTCGGCAAGCGTTTCGATCGAGCCGGGGAGCCGTCCGCCGTCCGCCGCCGGCCTCTGGCCGGTGAGCTCGGGCGCGAGGCACGAGGGCCCGATCTCGCCGCTCTCCTCCGCGGCCAGGATGAAGGCAC
Organism: Thermoanaerobaculia bacterium; assembly: GCA_035949675.1. GTDB lineage: Bacteria > Acidobacteriota > Thermoanaerobaculia > Multivoradales > UBA5704 > JASLEW01. The sequence continues at coordinate 2,598 of DASZHY010000223.1, read as the reverse complement.
GGTGGACGACGTTCTTGAGCTCACGCACGTTGCCGGGCCACGCGCAGCGGCTCAGGATGGCCACCGTCGTGGGCGCCAGGGTCTTCCGCGCACCTTCTTGCTGATTGAGCTCGTCGAGGAAGCTCTCGGCCAGCGCCGCGACGTCTTCGCTGCGCTCGCGCAGCGACGGCAAGTGGATCGGGAAGACCTTCAGCCGGTAGAGCAGGTCCTTGCGGAACTTGCCTTCCGCCACCGCGGCGTCGAGGTCGCGGTTGGTGGCGGCGATGATGCGCACGTCGATCTTCACCAGCTTCTCGGCGCCAACCCGCGCCAGGACGCCGGCTTCCAGCACGCGCAGCAGCTTGGCCTGCAGCTCGGGCGGCATCTCGCTCACTTCGTCGAGGAACAGCGTGCCGCCATCGGCGCGCTCGAAGTAGCCGTGGTGGACGCGCTCGGCGCCGGTGAAGCTGCCGCGCTCGTGGCCGAAGAGATCGCTGTCGATCAGGTTGGGCGAGACCGCGGCGCAGTTGACCACCAGGTAGGGTTTGCCCTTGCGCCGGCTGAGCTCGTGCACCGTCTGCGCCACCAGCTCCTTGCCCGTGCCGCTCTCGCCGGTGATCAGCACGCTGGCGGTGGAGGGCGCCACCAGGGCCACGTGGTCATAGACCTGCTGCATCGCCGGCGAGGAGCCGACCAGCGGCCCGAAGCGCCCGAGCTCGCGCACCTGGCGGCGCAGCTCGCCGATCCTGGGCCGCAGACCGCGGGTTTGCGCGAGGTTGGTGAGCATGGCCCTGAGCCGGGCCGCGTCGACCGGCTTCGTCAGGTAGTCGCAGGCGCCGCAGCGCAACGCCTCGACGGCGGTGCTCACGCTGGCCTGGCCGGTGATCACCACGATCTCCGCGGGGTCCGTCTGCTGCCGGAGGTCCTGAAGGAGGTCGAAGCCGGTGCCGTCGGGAAGGATCAAGTCGAGCAGCACGACGTCGGGAGGCTCGGCGAGCAGGCGGCCGCGCGCCTCGCGCAAGCTGCCGGCGGTATGGGGAGCGAAGCCCAGCTCGGCGACCAGCGCCGCGAGCGCACGCTGGGAATTCTTGTCGTCGTCCACCACCAGGGCCTGCAGCATCGCGGTCATTCGCCCGGCCTGAGCGCCGGCACGCGCAGCCGGAATTCGCTGCCCCGGCCCGGCGCGCTGTCGACGCTGATCTCGCCCCCGTGCGCCTCGACGATCGAGCGCGCCACGTACAGGCCGATGCCGGTGCCGCTGGTCTTGGTCGTGAAATGCATGTCGAAGATGCGCTGGCGCAGGTCCTCCGGGATGCCAGGACCGTTGTCGGTGATCAGCACCTCGACATGCTCAGGGAGCGCCTCGAGGCGCATCTCGAGCGCGCCGCCGTCGGACATCGCCTCGAGGGCGTTGATGGCGACGTTGAGGATGGCCTGCTTCAGGCGGTCGCGCTGACCGGCGATCCGCAGCGCGGTCCCCGGCAGGCGGGCCTCGAGAGCCACGTGCTGCAGGCGCGCCTGCGGCAGCAGCAGGCGCTCGATCTCCTCCACCACGGCGCGCGCGTCGAACTCCTCGCGCCCGCGGCCGGCGGGGGTGGTCTCGGCAAGCAGGGTAAGCAGCGAGCGGTCGAGCCTCTCGAGCTCCTCGCGCAGCACGCCGAGGTACTCCTCGCTCTGCTCGGCCTCGCGCGCACCCTCGCCGCGGCGCAGGGCGCTCTGCAGCAGATCGAGGTTCAAGACCATGGCGTTGAGCGGCGCTTTGAGGTCGTGGGTGACGGCGTGGTAGACGCGGGTGAGAGCACGCAGCTGGCTCGCGAGCAGGAGATCGGTCTCCAGCGCATCGAGCATGACGCGATCGCGCAGCAGGAAAAGGAAGACCTGGTCTGCTTCCTCGCCGAGAGTGTAGATCTGGCAGCGGACGGCCCGCGGCCCTTGCGGTCCCGGCACGTCCAGGTCCAGCCGCGAGGCCCGTCGATCCACCGGTGCCAGCGCGGGTTCGAAGAGCTGGCGTATCCCGGACCAGCGCCACTCCAGCTCTGCCGCATCGGCGCAGCCCAACAGCTCGCAGGCGCGAGGGTTGGCGAACTCGAGGTGGTGCGAGGCCTCGACCAGCAGTACCCCCACGTCCATGACCAGCGACAGGGCGCTGAGGCGTTGCCGCGCCTGGGCGCCGCGCTCGCGCTCCAGGTGGAGCTCCTGCCCCACGCGATCGGCTGCCGCGAAGGTTACCGCAAACTCGTCCTTGACCTGGGGCACCGGCACCTTCTCGCCGGCGAGAGCGCCTTCGAGCAGCTCCGCGACCTCCCGGCTGCGCCGCACCAGCAGTATGTACAGCGCGAGCCCGAGGCCGCCGGTCAGCGACAAGGTGCCGAGGGCGCCGATTCCGAGCCGGCGCATCCCGCGGTCGTATAGGTCGGACGAGTGCGCCGCGTCCGAGAGGGCGGTCTGGCGGACCGCCGCCATCTCCTGGCGCTGCCAGAGCATGAACCCGCCCAGCAGCGTGAGGTAGATCAGGCAGAGGCCGACGATGTTCCGCGTCAAAGGCGGCAGGCCGAGGAAGGATCGCTCGCGAGGATTTTGTCTGGCCACGAGTCACCCGGCGCGGGTACGTGGCTGCGA
>DASZHY010000222.1:0-14911 GCA_035949675.1 Thermoanaerobaculia bacterium | reverse complement strand
CGCTCCCGGCAACGCCTACGCCCAGACCGTGGCAATCCTCGGCATCGTCGCCTCGGCGCTCGAACGCGCGGGCGCCCGCCTCTCGGACGTCGTGCGCACCCGCCTATTCGTCATCGACATCGAGCACGACTGGGAGGCCATCGGCCGTGCCCACGGCGAGGTCTTCCGCCACATCCGGCCGGCCTGCACCATGGTCGAGGTGAGCCGTCTGATCTCTCCCGACATGCGAGTGGAGATCGAGGCCGACGCGATCACCGCCAGCGGCGGCGACGCCGTCGACTCCTAGCAGCCTCCCGGGAGGCCCCCTACGGGCCGGGCTTCAGTGCGCTTTGTCAGGTTCGTCGTCGATCCTTGTCTGATCCGTGATCCAGTTCACTTCCCAGGTCTTGCCGCCGTCATCCGAGTAGGACTGCTCGAAGTGGGGCGTCCGCGTCGTGATGTTCGTCCAGGCGTAGCGAATGAGGATGCTCCTGCCCTCGATCGTATCCTGGGCGAGAAACTCGCCGCGCCCATTCTTGAATTCGCCGATCTGGGGTGGGTCCATGATGCCGTTCTTGCTATTGGCCCAATAGAGCCTCCACTGGCGGGACTGAGGATTGTACAGTCGCAAGGTCAGGCCTTCGATGTGGCCCGTTGGGCCGTCGACCTCGATCGTGTCCAGCTGGGCGCGCCCATCCCAGACCTTGAAGCACGCTCCGGTCCCTTCCAATTCCACCCATTCATTGGAGCCTGTCAGGGGATGCAGCCGGCGCTTCAGGTGATACTTCCACTTACCGATGAGAGGGTCGAAATCATGCTGGCCGTCCCGTTCCGCGGGCTTGACTGCCTCTGAATTCTGCCGTGCGGCTCCCGGAAGCGGTTGCAAGGCGACAACCAGGCTGCAGACCAGCACCAGAGTCCGAGTGTGTTCGCGGGCGTTCATCAATGTCTCCTATGCGGCTCGATAAGGACCTCGAGAGGAGGCGCCGGTTGACGGCGGGGCCTCGCGACGACAGATGTAGGCAGGGTATTCTAGACTACAGCTGTCGTCAAGCGGGGCGACCCGGTGGGATTCGGCGACGAATTACGCCTGGCGGGAGGTCCCCCTCCGACGAGCAACGAGTGCCGCGACAGGCGACAGGCGGAGAGCCCTCAGGGGAATGCCGCATGGGCACCCTGCCCGTGCGGCCCGCGGCCCCTTCGCTTTCGGCCAACAGTTACGTCTCAGGGGGTCCGCTGCCGCCAGCGCCGACGCAGGCGCCAGGTCTCGCGCCACGGACGGCGCCGCCTCCAAGCCCGCCATTGACGGACCAGACGCCGGCCACGATTCGAGGTAGGAGCTCCGGGGCGCACGGTGGCCGGCCTTACCGTCCCGTCAGCGGTCTCGCCGGCTGGCTGGGGACATCCGTCATCGGGAGCTCCCGAAGCGCGATGAATGGACCGCGGTCACGTATTGCTATGCTTATGCATCATAAAGACGCTGTCAAGTGGAAAGACGCGAGATACCCTGGATCCTGCAATCGAGCGCTGCGGCAAGACCGCGGCTCAGCCCAGAATTGACACCGGGTTGACCGCCGGCACAAAGGTCAGCGGCTCGCAGCGCCTTCGCCGCCAGCCAGATGGGGCGCCGGCAATGGGGTTGCCGCATGGCGGAGGCACCCTTCCCCCTCGATGCCACGGGTTTCGTCAGCGCACGGCCAGCACCCGCGCGGTGAAGTCGGCCGGCGCCACGAAGTCGCCGCGTCCGATGCGCCGCCAGTCGAAAGCTGTCACCAGGTCGGCCGGCATGCAGGCGCGCGGCGCATCCAGCAGGCCCAGGCTCCATGCCAGGTAGCCGGTCACCTGCTCCGGCCCGGCGCCCGCGGCCCGCAGACTTGCCAGCGTCAGCTCGGGGTGCCGCTTCGACAGCTTCTCGCCGCCGGCGGCGAGCACCAGCGGCAGGTGGGCGTACGCCGGACGCTTCCCTCCCAGGGCCTCGAGCAGCTGCACCTGCCGCGCGGTCGAGGCCAGCAGGTCGGCGCCGCGCACCACCTCGTCGATCTCCATCCCCAGGTCGTCGACCACCACCGCCAGCTGGTACGCGTAGAGCCCGTCCCGGCGCTTCAGCACGAAATCGCCGGCCGTCAGGTCGACGCGCTCGACCTGCTCGCCGTGGACGCGGTCGACGAAGCGGACCTCGCGCGGCTCGGTGCGGAAGCGCAAGGCCGCGTCCGGCCGCGGCGCACGGCAGAGCGCCGCGAACCAGCCCTCCTCGAGCTGCCGCGGCCGCCAGGCGGCGGGATACGGCGGCAGCCCATCGGGACCGTGCGGCGCCGAGGCGATCGCCGCCAGGTCGCGGCGCGAGCGCCGGCAAGGGAACAGCCGCCCCGCCGCCGCCAGCTCGGCAAGCGCCGCCTCGTACCGCGCCGCGCGCTGCGATTGGCGATAAGGCTCGAAGGGGCCGCCGGCGTCCGGGCCCTCGTCCCAATCCAGGCCCAGCCAGGCCAGGTCCGCGCGTTGGGCCGCCGCCATGCCGGGGACGATCCGCGGCGGGTCGAGGTCTTCCTCGCGCAGGACGAGCGTGCCGCCGCGCTGCCGCACCGACAGCCACGCCGCCAGCGCCGATCGCGCGTTGCCGGCATGGAGGGGCCCGGTCGGCGACGGCGCGTAGCGGCCGCGCGGCGGCCTGAGAACCTGGTTCATGGGGGGCGATGCGGCAGTCGGTCCTGAAACCCGGCGGACGGCCGGCCGTAAAATCTCGACATGTCGATCTCGAGCCCTGAACCAGCCGCACCCGCGGCTCGGCCGCGACGCTCGCCGGCGCCGCCCGCCCCGCCGGCAGGGCAGGCGCTCCTGGCGCGCGCCACGCTTGCGGCGCTGACGACCGGCGCTCTCTATTGCACCTGCATAGGGCTGCGCTCGTGGTGGCCCGGCGCCTGGCTGGCGCCCCTGCCGGTGTTGCTCTTCGCCTTTACCTCGCCCCCGCGCTGGGCCGCGGCCACGGCCTTCGCCGCCATGGTCCTCGGCCAATTTAACATCTTCGCCTATCTGATGACCTTCACGCCGCTGCCCGTGACCGCCCTCATCGTGATGGTGCCGGCGGCCGTCTTCGCCGCCGCCGTGCTGCTGGCGCGCGGCGGTGTCCGCGCCGCGAGCATCCGCGCCGCCAGCGCCGGCGCCGCCGGCGCCGCCGGCGGCCGGGGGGTGGCCGGCGCGGCCGCCGCCTGGCTGAGCGGTGCGCTGGCCGCGCTCGCCTTCCCCGCCGCCTGGACCGCTTACGCCTACCTGCTGTCGGTGACCTCGCCGCACGGCACCGCCGGCGACCTCGCCTACAGCCAGGTGGACTTCCTGCCGGTGCTGCAGCTCGCCTCGCTGACCGGCCTCTGGGGCATCGACTTCGTCGTGGCGCTGCTTCCCGCCGGCCTGGCCGCTGCCTGGTATCTCCGCCGCGCCAGACCGGCGGGCAGCGCCGGCGCGGCCGCGGCGGCCGCCCTGACGGTGACGCTCGTCCTGGTCGCGGCGGCGCTCGTCTTCGGCTGGCTGCGGCTGGCGCGGCCCGCCCCGGCGGCGCGGCCGGGGGCCTCCGCGGGCGTCCGCGTGGGTCTCGCGGCGACCGACGCCACCGTGCGCTACTTCCGGACCGAGCGCGCGGAGGAGGCGCTGCCGGTCGTCCAGGCGTACGCGCGACGGATCGGCGCGCTTGCCGACCGCGGCGCCAGGGTCGTGGTGCTGCCCGAGAAGTTCGTCGGCGTCGCCCCTGCCTACGCCAGCCAGGCGATCGCCATCCTGGCGGCAGCGGCCCGCGACCATCATGTCTTCGTCGTCGCCGGCCTCAACCGCGTTGGCGAGCGCCCGCCGCGCAACGTCGCCCTGGTGCTGGGCCCCGATGGGACCCAGCTGGTCGAGTACGACAAGGCCCATCCGCTGCCGGCCTTCGAGAGCAGCTACCGGGTCGGCCGGACGCCGGCATTGCTGTCGCTGCCCGCCGGCACCGCCGGCGTCGCCATCTGCAAGGACATGGACTTTCCCGGCTGGCTGCGGCGCTACTCCGCCGCCGGCCGGCCCGGCCTGCTGCTGGTGCCTGCCTGGGACTTCGTGCGCGACGGCCGCTGGCACGCGCGCATGGCGGTGGTGCGCGGCGTCGAGTCTGGCTTCACCCTCGCCCGCGCCGCCCAGAATGGCCTGGTGACCGCGAGCGACGACCGCGGCCGCATCCTGGCCGAAGCCGGCAGCGACCCCGAGGCCATGGTCGTCGCCGACCTCCCGCTGGGCCCCGGCCAGACCTTCTACTCCCGGCACGGCGACTGGGCGGGTATCGTCAGCCTCCTGCTCGTCGGCGCCGCCCTCGCCGCCGCCTTCGCGCGCCGATCGGTAGGAACTATCTAGTTTCCAACGCCTCCAGCGGATCCCGTTCTAGTCGCTCCTGCCCGCCACGGCCAGGTCGGGCTCGCCGTAAGGCTCGAGGCGCTCGAGCATGGCTGCCCGCACGCGGTCGCGCAGCCTCAACGCGGCGGCCCAGTCGTCGCCGTCGGGCTGGATCGGGGGCAGCACCTCAACCTCCACCGCGCCGCGGCGAAAGATGGCGGCATCGTCCCGGAAGGCGCGGCGGCTGCCACGGAGGGCAGCCGGGAAGACCGCGGCGCCGGCTTGCACGGCGGCGAGGAAGCCGCCGAGCCGGAAGGAGCGCAGGCCCGCGGCGCGCTTGAAGGTGCCTTCCGGGAAGATGACCAGCGACTCGCCGCCGGCCAGGGCCGCGGCCGCCTTGGGCACCTCCCCCGCGCTCTGCACCGCGTCGAAGCGCTCGACCAGCAGGGCGCCCAGCCGGCCCATCATCACCCGGCTGAAGAAGCTGTCCTCGAGCTCGCGCTTGGCGACGTAGGCGAAGTCGGGCGGGAGCATGGCGGTGAGCGCGACGGCGTCGAGGTAGCTGGCATGGTTCACCGCCACCACGCAACCGGTGCCGCGCCTGCCCCCCGACCCCGCCGCTCCCGCGCCGCGGGCCGCCAGGTGCTCGAGGCCGGCGGCGCGCAGCGGCATGCCGGCGCAGCGGAACATCAGCCGCGCCGCCGCGCGCGTCAGCCGGCGCCGCCGTCTCAGGCCGGGCAGCAGCGCCACCGCCACCCAGAGCGGCAGGCCGACCAGCCCGAAGATCGACCAGACGTAGCCGCTGTAGAGCAGCGCCCAGGCAGCGCGCCAGGCGCGCCCGGCCTGCACCCGGGCGCCGGCCAGCGCCAGGCGGGCGAGCTGCAAGCTCATCGCCGCGCTGCCTCTGCCGAGCCGCCCGGAGAGATACAGCTCGCGGCTCGCCGCCCGCCGCACCTTGCCGCTCGAGGTCTTGGGCACGGCGTGCGGCGGCGCCAGCACCACTTCGTCGGCGGGCTCCCCCAGCAGCGCCACGGCGGTGTCCTGGACAGCCTCGCGCAGCCTTGCTCTTGCCGGCTCCTGCGTCTCGCGGCTCTCGGCCAGCACCACCAGCCGCTCGGTGCCGGCCTCGCGATCGGCCACCCCGAACACCGCCACGCAGCCCTTGCGGATGCCCGCCACCGCTCCCACCGCCTCTTCGAGCTCGTGAGGGTAGAGGTTGCGGCCGGCGCGGATGATGATGTCCTTGTCACGGCCGGTGATGAAGACCTCGCGCCCGACGGCATAGGCGCGGTCCCCGGAGTCGAGCCAGTCCCCCTGGCGCAGCCGGCGCGTCGCCTCGGGGTTGTCGAAGTAGCCGCTGGTCGCCGACGGGCCGCGGAAGTGCAGGCGTCCCTCCTGCCGGTCGCCGACCTCGTGACCGGCAGCGTCGACGATGCGCACCTCGTGCTCCGGCAGCGGCACGCCGCAGCCGACGAAGCGCAGCACGCCGGCTTCCGGACCGCCGGCCGGCGCGGCAGCCGCACCGCCGGCCGGGCCGCGGCTCCGCTTGTCGCCTGTCGCCGCACTCCCCGCTCGTCGTTCCGTCACCAGCGTCGTCGGGCCCGGCGCCACCGGCACCGCCCGCCCCGAGCGCTCGAAGGCCTCCCGTTCCACCACGTCCACCACCGGACCGCGCCCGAGCGGCGGGATCGCCAGCGCCAGCGAGCACTCGGCCAAGCCGTAGACCGGCGCCATCGCCTCGGGCCGGAAACCGTAGTGGCGGAAGCGCTCGATGAAGCGCCGCATCGCCTCCGGGCTCACCGGCTCGGCGCCGTTCAAGGCAAAGCGCCACGCCGACAGGTCGACTCCCTCGAGCTCCTCGTCCGCGACCTTGCGCGCGCACAGCTCGTAGGCAAAGTTGGGCGCCGCGGACAGCGTGCCGCGGTGGCGCGACAGCAGCTGCAGCCAGCGCGCCGGACGCGCCAGGAAGCCGAGCGGCGACATCAGCGCCAGCGGCATGCCGTAGTACAGGCTCGCCATCCAGGCCCCGATCAGCCCCATGTCGTGATAGAGCGGCAGCCAGCTGACCACGACGTCCGGCGGCCCGATCCCCACCGCCACGCCAAGCGCGCGCATTTGCGCGAGCAGGTTGGCATGAGTCAGCACCACCCCCTTGGGCCGGCCGGTGCTGCCGGAGGTGAACTGCAGCAACGCCACGTCGTCGCTCGCCGGGCCACCCCCGCGGTCACCGCGGCCGTCGCGATCGCCGCCGCCATCCGCCTCCAGCTCCGCCACCGTCGCCACTCGCCCCAGGCCCAGGACCTGCGCCCGCAGCAGGCGGGCCACCGTCATCACCTCCGGGAAGGTGATCAGCGCCACCGCCCGCGAGGTGCTGAGGATGCCGGCCTGTCGCCGCAGGTGGTCCTCGATCTGGCTGCGCCGCGCCGGCGGATACAGCGGCACCGGCACGGCGCCGGCCAGCAGCACGGCGAAGAAGGCCACGAAGTAGTCGTGGCCGCTCGGCAGCATCAGCGCCACCGCCTGCCCGCGCTCGACGCCGGCCGCCCCGAGGCCGGCCGCGGCACGCCGCGCCCGGTGCAGCAGGTCGCCATAGGTCAGCTCCTGCGGCGCGCCGTCGCCGGAGTAGAACAGCAGGTGCCGCCGCCGCGGATGGCGTTCGGCGTGCCATTCCAGGACCTCCACCAGCGATCGCGTCCGCTCCGGCGCGGCCTCGGCCAGCCCGCCTTCGTAAGGCGCGGCGTCAGACGGCGTCGTCCTGGCTGACGCCGTGTCAAACGGCGTCGTCCCGGCTGACGCCGCGTCCCCCACACCCTTCCCGGCTGCCGCGTCCGCAACGCCGGCCGGGGCGGCTCCGTCGACGCCGGCCGCCGCCAGCGCCCGCGCCAGGTCCGCCGGCGTCTCGGCGTTGCCCAGCACCTCCTCCGGCAGCCTCACCGCGAAGGCCCGCTCGAGCCGCGCCACCAGCTCCGCTCGCCCCAGACTGTCGAGCCCGAGGTCGCGCTCCAGCGAGGAACCCAGGTCGATCCGCCGCGACGCCGCGGCCACCTGCGCCGGGCGCATCTCGCGCGCCACTTCGCGCGCCAGCCGCAGCACCTCCTGCTCCGCCGATCGGGGCGCCGTCTCCCTCACGCGCTCATCCTCTCACCCAAATCGGCCGCGCCGTGCGGCGCCGCGGCGGTCGGCGCGCGGCGGCCCGCCCATGCTCCGCCAGCCCGTCACGGCCGCCCCGCGGCATGCCCGGAGAAGCGCAGCGACTCCAGGCAGGGAACCCCGGGGCCGCGGCGAGCCAGCCACAGCAGCGAGGCACCCTGCTCGGGCAGCGCCAGGGCCACTTCCGACCAGCGGTCCGCCGTCAGGCGTCCGAGGGCGAATGGCCGGCCGGCGGCCCCGGCCTCGCCGCCGGCCGCCATGACCACCTCGGCCGCCCCGCTCGGCGGCAGCGCCGCGGCGCGCAGCCGCACCTCGTCGAGTCCCGGCGGCAGGTCGAGCTCGGCCGTGCCGAACAGCGGCCGGCATCCCTGCAGCGCCGTCCCTGCACCAGCCGCATCCGGCCCCGGCAGCAGCAGCGCGGCGCTGGTATGCGGCGGCAGCGGCGGCGGGTGCCAGCGCAGGCGGTGGCGCCGTTCGTCCGGCAGGAAGGCGAAGTCGAGCCCCGGACCGTCGAGGACCGTTCCCGCCAGCAGGTCGCGGCGCACGCGCGCCAGCACCGTGATCTCGCCCGCCGGTGCCGGACCCGGCAGCAGCGGCTCGCCCAGCAGCGGCAGCTTCAGCAGCGCCGGCTCGACCGCCGCGATCTCCGGCAGCCGGCGCCGCCTGGCCAGGCTCTCGACCAGCGCGCCGGGCCCGTGCAAGGCGGGCTCGGTCAGGTCGGGGCTGCACAACCCCAGGGCGTCGATGGCCGGACCGTCGTGGACGATGGACAGCAATCCGGCGTCGGTGAGCAGCAGCTCCTCCTGCCGAGCATGCGCCGCCAGCCATGCCGCCGCGCGCGCATGGCCGCGGTACAGCTCGACCGCGCCCCGCGCCGACTCGCGGGCCCAATGAGGGAACGCGGCCACCAGCAGCAAGGGCAGCACCAGCGGCGCCTGCCGCCAGCCGGATGCCGCCGCGTCGATCGCGGGCGATGCCCGCCGCTGCCGGCGGTGCGCGGCCAGGGCCTCGCTCGCCAGCCCGGCGCCGGCGAAGGCCAGCAGCCAGGCCAGCGCCAGGCCGGCGTGGTGGTGGCGCATCTCCTGCCACAGCAGCAGGATCGACAGCGGCGCCAGCGCCGCCAGCGCGAGCCAGGCCACCGCGAGGGGCGCCAGGCGCGCCAGCGCCGCCCGCGTCCGGCTGCCGGCCGGCTCCGAGGCGCTGTCTCGCGCCGTCCGGCGCCTCTGGGCGATGGCGGCGTAGATGGCTGCCGCGGCGGTCACGGCGGCCAGCAAGCCGATCGGGGGCCAGAGCGCCGTCGGTTTGGTGCCCAGGTACACCGGCACGAGCGCGCTGCGCAGTACCCTGAGATAGCTGCCGGCCAATGCCCCGAAGGGCAGGAAAGGCAGATGAAGCCACGACTTGGCGAGCGCGCCGGCGGGCTCGAGGAAGCCCGTCGTGCGCCGGTTGCACCCGGCCAGCAGCACCCCCGGCAGGAGCACCGCCGCCCCGGTCCAGCGCGCCCACGGCAGGCGTCGTCCCCCGAGAACCAGCGCCGCCGCCGCCAGGGCCGTCAACACGCCATTTTCGGGCCGCGCCAGCGGCAGCGCCGCGATCACGATCAAGGTCCAGAGCCGCGCCGAGCGCCAGGCCGGCGGCCGGCGCTCCATGGCCGCGGCGCCGGCGTCCAGGCTCTCCATCCACAGCGTGCACGCCAGCACCAAGAGCGCCGCGTTGGCCGCGCTCTCCATCCCTGCCACCGCCCCGAAGCCGATCGGCCCCGACCACACCAGGCAGAGAGCGCCGGCCAAGGGCCAGGGCTCCCGCAGCCGCGCCGCTCGCAGAGCGCGCGCCGCAACGAGTCCCAGCGCCCAGAGGCTCGCCACCCCCATCCATCGCGACCACCGCGACCACACCGCCAGGTCGGCGGACATCCATTGCGGCGGCACCAGCAGCCAGGGCCATAGGGCCGACGAGGTCCCGGTCGAGGGCTCCCCCGGGCTCCACTGCCAAGGCATGCCGCGCGCCGCCTGCTGCGCATAGCGGACGAAGATGTAGGCATCGTCGAGCGGCAGCAGCCACCCCGGCGGGGCGCCGGCAACGCCCGCTCGTGCCGCCAGCTCCAGCGGCATGGTGCACACGCAGCCGAACAGCACCGCCGCCGCGAGCAGCAGCGCCGCCTCCCCTGCGCGCCGCCGCCGGCCGCCGCCCGTCGCAACCAGCCGATCCTGGCTCATGGCGCCCGCAATGGTAATCGACAGCCGCCCAAAGCCGAGCGCTGGTCCCACGCCAGCCCCTCACCGGCCTGTCTTGCCGGTGCCCTCACCAGCCGTGAACATCGTCAACCTCGACCTCACTACCTACCAGGAGCTGGAGCTCGAAGACGCCCGCGGCCTTCGGCAGGAGGAGCTGATCGTCGAGGTCACCGAGGCGCTGGCTCGGGCACTCAGGATCTCGGGGCTCACGAAGTCCGAGCTTGCCACTCGCCTCGGCAGGACCAAAGGGTTCGTTTCCCAGATCATGGGTGGCGGCAGGAATCTCACGCTCCGCACCCTGGCGGACATGGCAGCCGCCATCGGCTGCCGCGTTCGCGTCAATCTCATCCAGGAGAGCAGCCGCGGCTCCAACTCGAACACCGATTCGCCACAGGCTGTCTCTTCCCGCCGGAGAGCGCCCGCTGTCTTTTCCTAGCCTTGCCGGTGCCCGAACCACCGGCCGCAGCAGCGCCGCAACACTCATCCGGCCTCTACACCCCACCCTGTTTCTCACTTTGCCATTACAGGGTTGACATTGGATTCGATTCCAGGGTTTATGCTGCCCGCATGACGCATTGCTCCTACCTTGGCAGGTCCGGTCATGCGCATCGGTGAGCTCGCCGCTTCAGCAGGCATCAGTACCGACACGCTGCGCCACTACGAGCGCGCCGGCCTCCTGCCTCGCGCTGCGCGCTCTGCCAACGGCTACCGCGACTTTCCAGTCGAAACCCTCGAGCGGCTGCGCATCGTGCGCGCCGCTCTCGCGGTCGGCTTCACCGTCGAAGAGCTGTCGCGCATCCTGCGCGAACGCGAGCACGGCAGTGCCCCATGCAGGTCGGTACGAGACTTGGCGGCAAGCAAGCTCGCCGAGATCATCCGCGAGCTGCGCGAGCTCCGTGAGCTCCGGCGCACCTTGTCTGCTTTGATCGAAGACTGGGACGCCCGGCTCGCCCAACAACCCGCCGGCACGCCCGTTCACCTGCTCGTCCACCTCAGCCAGCGCGGCGACGCGCCGAAACGCAGAATCCATCCCCGCTTACGACAGACACACAAGGAGAGATCATGACCCGCCACCATCGCCTCGTCTTCCTGTTTGCACCGTTATTGTTAGCGGCGGCTCCGGTGCTGGTCATCGCCGATGGCGCCGCTGCGCCTGTCGAGCCACACGCCGCCGGCGCCATGCCGGCCGACTGCCCGCTGCACGCCGAGCACATGGCCGCGGCCAAGAAGAGCACGGTCGCCGAGTCCGGAGCGCCGCAGGCGCAAGACCACTTCGCTGGCGTCAACGCTCGCGGCGACCAGGAGATGGGCTTCTCGCACACCGCCACCACCCACCACTTCCTGCTGCGGACCGACGGCGGCGAGATCCGCGTCGAAGCGAATTCCCCGCTCGACGACACGAGCAGCGACGCGATCCGCCGCCATCTCTTCGAGATCGCGCGCAGGTTCACCGTCGGCGACTTCGAGACCCCGAGGCTCGTCCATGACCAGATCCCGCCCGGGGTGGCCACTCTGAGGCGTCTGCACGCGGCGGTGACCTATTCCTACTCGGACAGCGATCGCGGCGGCCTTGTCCGGCTGCGCACCACCGACCCCGAGGCGCTGCAAGCGATCCACGAGTTCCTGCGCTTCCAAATCCGGGAGCACCAGACCGGCGACCCGCTCACCCCTCCGGCTCGTTGAGCCGCGCTCGATCTCCAGGCGAGGCTTCCGGGGTTCAGCTGTGGCCCCGGAGATCTACTACCCGCGCACTCGGAGAGGACCATGCATCCGCTCCGCCCCCAGTTCGACCGCAAGCTTCGGATGGCAGGCGCCGCACCGTCCCTTCCATACTGTCGACCGCGAGCGGCTCCGGACGCCGCTCTTCGCTGCCAGGAAGGGAGAGAGCCTCATGACACTCGTCACGCCTTACCGTGTCGTTGCCATTCCCGATGCCGTCGCCGAGAAGGTGCGCGCGACCGGCGTCTCGCCGCGTTACGGCCACCCCGCCCACGCCGAGGTCGCGAAGGGCTATGGCCCCTGCCGCCAGTGCCTGCGCGACTTCGCGGTCGGCCAGGAGCGGCGCATCCTGTTCACCTACGACGCCTTCATGGACGCCGAGCCGCTGCCGCTGCCGGGGCCGATCTTCATCCACGAGGCGAGCTGCCCGCGCTACCCCGAGGACGCCGGCTTCCCGCCTGACCTGCGCTCCCACGCCCTGACTCTCGAAGCCTACGGCCGCGGCCGCCGCCTGCGCGCCCAGGAACACGTCACCGGCGAGATCGAGCCGGTCCTCGAGCAGCTGCTGTCGCGGCCCGACGTCGATTACATCCAGGTGCGCGACACCGCCGCGGGCTGCTACGACTGCCGCATCGAGCGGGTTGCTCTCGAGTCGCAATAGCCGAGGCGGTGAGCGAGGTGCCGTTCTCGATCCCCGCCGAGGCGCCGTACCAGTCGATGATCACCCCCTGGATGGCCGCGCGAGGTCATCTCGGTGACCTGATTTCTGACCGTCGTCGCGTCGTTCGAGTTGTAACCGGTCAGGATGTGGCCGTGCCGATGCCCTGCGCTGCCGCCGGCGCTCCCGGCCCCTGATCAGGGAGGGTCGTACTCGATCCCCTGCAGCCTGGTGGGGAGCGGACTGGCCGGCGGCAGCGATACGGGCCCGTCCGGGGTCAGCAGCGGGCGGTCGAGATCGAGGAGATGGAAGAAGAACACCCACCGCCCCCGCTCGTCGAGCGGTTGCTCGTCGTAAGCCGCCTGCCAGCTTTCCCGCGGCTCCCCCTCCTGCTCCTGAGTCACCTCGTCCCACGCGAACGGAGCAGCGGGGTCGAGCTCGACCTCCAGCAGGTGGACGTCGGGCGAGCCGGCGATGGGATGGACACCGATGACCTTCATGGCGCGGCGGCGGAAGGGTGCGCCGCCGATCGCCAGGTTACAACTAAATCTCGGCGGCGGCCAATCACCGGCGCTCAGTCCGTGCCGATGCCCTGCGCTGCCGCCGGCGCTATCGACCCCTGGCCCGGGCCTGCCGCCGCTTCCTCCGGCGCCGGCGGCTCCTTCTCGAAGTAGCTGTACAGCAGCGGCAGCACGAACAGGGTGATCGCCGTCGCGGTGACCAGCCCGCCGACGATCACCGTCGCGAACGGCCGCGCCGTCTCGGCGCCCACCGCCTGGGACAGCGCCGCCGGCAGCAACCCGAGGCTCGCCATCAGCGCCGTCATCAGCACCGGTCGCATGCGGCTCCCCGCGCCCTCGCGGATCGCCTCGGCCTCCGCCAGCCCGCGCCCGCGCAGCTCGCGGATGCGCTCGATCATCAGCACGCCGTTCTGCACCGCCACCCCGAAGAGCGCGATGAAGCCGACCAGTGACGCCACCGAGAGCGACAGCCCGGCGAGCCACAGCGCCAGCACCCCGCCGACCGCCGCGAACGGGATGTTGAGCAGGATCAGCAGCGACATGCGCGCCGAGTTGAACGCCAGGAACAGCAGGAAGAAGATCGCCAGGAGCGTCAGCGGCACGATCAGCTCGAGCCGCTTGACCGCCCGCTGCTGGTTCTCGAACGACCCGGTCCAGGCCATGCGGTAGCCCGGCGGCAGCCGCACCGCCGCCGCCACCTGGCGCTGCCCCTCGTCCACCAGCGAGCCCAGGTCGCGCCCGGACACCGAGAGCTTGACCGCGATGCGCCGCGCGTTCTCCTCGCGGTAGATGCGCGCGAAGCCGGGCTCGACGCCGACCCGCGCCAGCGACCCCAGCGTGAACTTCTCGCCGTTGGGGCCGAGGACCGGCAGCGCGCGGATCGCCTCCAGGTCGGAGACCGCCAGCGGCGACATCTTGACCACCAGGTCGAAGGTCCGCTCCCCTTCCAGCACACGGCTGGCGACGCCGCCGCCCAGCGCCGTCTCGATCACCGATTGCACGTCGTCGATGGTGAGGCCCGAGCGCGCCACCGCCTGACGGTCGACGACGATCTGGACCTGCGGCTGCCCGGCCAGCCGCTCGGCCGCCACGTCCGCCGCCCCCGGCACCTTCTTGAGCACCTCCGCCGCCTGGTCGGCGAGCGCCTGCAGCTTCACCGGATCGTGGCCGAAGATCTTCACCGACAGCTCCGACTTGACGCCGGACACCGCCTCGTTGACGTTGTCCTCGATCACCTGCGACACGGTCAGCTCCACCCCCGGGATGCGCGCCAGGCGAGCGCGGATGGCGTCCGACAGGCCCTCGCGGTCGCGCGCCGTCGTCCAGCGCTCGCGCGGGACCAGGTCGGCGAAGATCTCGACGGTGTCGAAGCCGTTGACGTCGGTGCCGTCGTCCGGGCGGCCGAGCTGCGACACCACCGTTTTCACCTCCGGGAAGGTCGCCAGGATGCCGCGCGCCTGGGTGGTGACGCGGTCGGCCTCGGTGGGCGAGATCGAGCCCGGCATGGTGATGCGCACCCACAGCGCCCCTTCATCGAGCTTGGGCAGGAACTCCGAGCCCAGGTTCGCCCCGACCAGCCAGGCGACGCCGAGCGAGGCGAGCGCCAGCGCCAGCGTCAGCGCCCGCCGGCGCAGTGCCAGGTCGAGCGCCGGCCGGTAGATCGCATGCAGGCGCTCGACCAGGCGCGACGGCGCCGCCTGAAGCTGGCGCTTCAGGTTGACCGCGAAGCTGAGCAGCGTCGGCACCACGAACAGCGCCAGCAGCGTGCCGGCGAGGAGAGCGAAGGTCAGGGTGAGCGCCATCGGCCGGAAGATCTTGCCCTCCACGCGCTGCAGCGTGTAGAGCGGGATGAAGGCGGTGAGCAGGATCGCCTTCGAGAACAGGATCGGCCTGCCCATCTGCCCGACCGATTGCTGGATCGCCTCGCCGATCGAGCGCAGCCTGGCGCCCCGCAGCTCGACGATGCGCAGCAGGTTCTCGGCCACCACCACCGCCGAGTCGACGATGATGCCGAAGTCGATGGCGCCCATCGAGATCAGGTTGGCCGGGATGCCGGTCAGGTCGAGCAACAGGAAGGCGCCGAGCAACGACAGCGGCACCACCGCCGCGACGATCAGCGCCGAGCGCCAGTTGCCCAGGCCGAGGAACACCACCAGCACCAGCAGCACCAGGGCGATGCCCTCGCCCATGTTCTTGCGCACCGTCAGGAGAGTGCGGTCGATCAGCTCGGTGCGGTCGTAGTGCGGCAGCAGCTGCACGCCGGCCGGCAGCTCGCGGTTGATGTCGACCACCTTGGCGCGCACCTG
>DASZHY010000221.1:0-6445 GCA_035949675.1 Thermoanaerobaculia bacterium | reverse complement strand
CATTAGCTGGGCCATCACGCCGCCGGGCTGCAAGGCGGTGCGATGGGCTGAGCGTCTAGGCATCGGGGTCCCATCCGGCGTGAGCGGGTCCAGATGTTCTGGGCGCCGCAGGTCCTCGACCGGAGGCAACCAGACGTGGTGCCGGAGAGCGAGGTCGGCCCAGGCCCCGCTGGCTGAGGGGCTGGTAGTATTGCAGAGACCAGGCGACGGTCGAACTAGTCCTTGGAATGGTTCGCCGCGGGTGGGCCACCTAGCTGAGGCGCTGGGCTGGATGGGAGCGGATTCATCTTGGTATCGCATCCGAATCGGTACACTGTAAGCTCGGCCGACAAGCGGCCACTCCTCAAGTTCTTTGGGGAGGGCCTGCGTGCCGGTGGCGCCGAGATTCTCGAGCAGCCGGTCCCGAGTACCGCGCCGTTCGACTACGTGATCCTGACGCCCAACGGGGAGCGCCTGCGGCTCATTTCCTACATCTTCCGAGCAACGAAATACCATGCGGGCGAGCGGCTAGAGCGCCCCGCGGATGAGCACCGCTTCCAGATCAAGTATGGTAGCGACTTTACCGACTATCACTACCTCGAGCTGCCGGCGCCCGGGGACAAGTCGACCGTGACCCTCTTCGTGGGCGTACACCTGGAGGAGGGCGTCATTGTGGGGTGCGATCCCACGATGCATAATCCCACCTGGTTTTCGAAGAGCGTCGAATTCAAGCAGGAGCAGGTAGACCTGGCGCGTAAGCATGGGTGGCATGGCTGGGAGCGTGAGCGACGGGAGGCCGGGCGCCGCAAGAAAGCTCTGCCCTTGCTCGACTATTCAACCGAGACTGTCGTTGCCTTCACACCGGCAAACCTCCTCCGCTACATCGACCTCGAGCGGGTTGCGACCGGCCTCGATCCCGGTGAACGGCTCCTGCTCGCCGAGACGCCACCGGGTGAGAAGCGCCACGCGCTCGAAATCGAGCTTGGTCTCTCAGCGCATGAGATCCTCGACCTGATCGAGGGCGGTTTCCGCCTCAAGGTGGCCGTACGCGGCGGCGCCGCCCAGCTACACCTCAGCAGGCTCCTCGAGAGAGTGTCCGGCATCACCGAGATCGTACCGATCGACGAGGACGCCCGACCGGATTTCGAGGTGCGTTACCGAGGGCGACGCCAATTTGTTACGATCGAGTGCAAAAACGTATTGCGCAGCCATCGCATGCAGGGGTTACCGATAGTCGAATATCAGAAGACAAGGGCTTCTAAAAGCGACCCCCATTGCGGCAGGTACTATACCTTCGACCACTGCGACATCCTGGCGGCATGCCTCCACCCGATCAACGTGCGTTGGGAGTACAGTTTCTGTGCTTCGTCTCAGCTACCTCCGCACTCGAGCTGCCCTGGGCGAGTGCAACCGCGGATTCCTGTCGGTGGCAATACCTGGACGCAGTCGATCGACCAGCTGCTCGACCACCTCACTGGCGGTCGCTGAGCGCGAGCGTCGACGGGGCGGCCGACTGCTCTTCTGTACAACCGCCGCCACCGCGGCGCCTGGCAGCGTAGCCCTTGCCGGTGCCGGGATGCGCTTCGTGATTGCCGGCCAAGACGCGAAACTTACGCGGTACGCGGCGCACCTGCTCGGGGTTGGGAATTGGACGCTTCGGTGATGGGATGAGCGTCGGCAGCGAGGCGACGTCATCCCCGAGCAGCTGTTGGCGGATGGCGCGCGCGATCACTTCAGCGAGCCCCGAGGGGACGGCGTTTCCGAGCTGTCGTTGGACGGATTGGAGGGTACCGTGCACGTGGTAGTCGTCGGGCACGGTCTGTAGCCGACAGAGCTCGCGGGCTGAGAGCCGCCGGCTCTTCCAGTGGAAGGGGCCGACCGCGGGTCCGGGCTGCGCCTGGATCGTCCACGCCGGCCGGTCTTTGGCGAGCTTGAGCAGGAAACTCCAGAATCGTCGGCGCCAGCCGAAGAGCGGCAGCCCTCCGCCGCGTTCTGTGTGCCACAGGTAGTTATGGCCTTCGGGGATCGTCGGCAACAGATCGGCCCATTTCCCGCGCATCCGCAGCTCTGGGAGCTTGTCGTCCTCGTCGATGTCGGCGAGCGAATCCCATGCCGTCGAGTGAGTAGGCAGCTCGGTGAGAAGCTCCTGGCCGTTATCCGGCAGTGCCTGGTGGGTCGGCGAAGGAAAGCGAAATACCTCACCCTCTCGTGAGCCGACCACGAAGACTCTCTCGCGCAGCTGGGGCACGCCGTAGTCGGCGGCATTGAGCCTTTGAACCGCGAGCGTGTAACGAGTGCCGCGCTCGCGATTGATCCGGTCGATCTTGCGGCGAATGAGCTCGAGACCCTCGCTCTTGCCATGATAGGCGAGACCGGGGACGTTCTCGAGCAGGAAGGAACGCGGCAGCGTGTCGCGTAAGATCCGCAGGTAGGCGGCTAGTGTGCCTGCGCGCTCGTCGTCCAGGCGCAGGGTGTCGCCATTCACCCAATAACCGGACTTCGAGAATGGCTGACACGGTGGCCCGCCGATCAGCACATCGGCGTCGCCCTCGCAGAGAGAGGCGCGCGCGAGAACCTCCGCAGAGCCGATGGAGTGGATGTCCCGATCGAGCACTTGCCAAGACCGGTTGGCGCGGAGGGTGGTGACCGCTTCGGGATCGCTTTCGACTGCTACGGCGGTTTCGAACCCGGCGGCCTCAAAGCCGAGATCGAGACCTCCAGTGCCGGTGTATAAGCTGATCGCCTTACGCATTACGCCTCTTTTACGCCCTTCGGGGGCCGCTTGTCAAGGGCCTTCAGCGCCCCGAGAATGTCACGAGCAACCATCTCGGGAGCGGCCTGAATCGCCGACTCCCAAACCCGCAACACTGTCCAGCCGGAGTCCTCGAGCTGAGCAGCTTGGCGCTTGTCGCGGGCCCTGTTTGCCGCGATCTTGCCGACCCAATACGAAGCGTTGACGCCTCGGGCGAGCTTCCTCCGTCGGCTGCCCCAGTCCTTACCGTGCCAGAAGTCTCCGTCGCAAAAGACGATGAGGCGCGCTCGAGAAAAGACGATGTCGGGTCGGCCGGGTAGTGAGGCGACGTCCTTCCTGAAACGGGCGCCGGCACGCCAGAGGAGGCTCCGGAGCTTCACCTCGCAACGGGTGTCGGTCTTGCGGCTCGCCCCCCGCGCAGCGGCGCTTGCACGCGCCGAGGCTGGACGCCGGCCCTTGAAGCTCGGAGGGGAGATAGTCATCGGCACCTCGGCTGGGAATCATGGCTCATTGGAGCCTACCTCTGCCGATTTCTTCAGCCATACAGGGCCGAATCGGGCCACGGCCTGCGGCGTTCGGACTCATTCTACTCTGTCATCTGCGCGTCGAAAATGGACGCTCGCCGCGGTCGCTGCGCCCGCTCCCGCAGCGGCCCCTCTTGACCCCGGACCAGCGTCCAGGGTTTATCCTTGGCGGTGAGGAGAGGTGCCCATGCCAACGCTCACCATCGGACAAATGGCCCGGCAGGCGGGAGTCGGAATCGATACGGTCCGCTTCTACGAGCGGCAGGGGCTCCTCGAGGAGCCTCCCCGCCGCAGCTCGGGCTATCGCGATTTCCCGGCGGAGAGCCTGCAGCGCCTGCGCTTCATCCGGCGCGCCAAGGCGCTCGCCTTCTCGCTGCACGAGATCCGGGAGCTGCTGGCGCTGCATGCCTCCTCGGCCGCGGGATGCGCCGAGGCAGCCACCCGGGCGCGCGAAAAGATCACGGCCGTCGAAGCGAAAATCCGGGGTCTCGAGGCGGTGCGCACGGGACTCGCGGAATTGGCGGCAGCATGCGAACGGCGGTCGACCTCGGAGAGGTGCCCGCTCCTCGGGGCGCTGCTGGGAGCGGACGAGCTGGTGGAGACGCCAAGGTGAGAGTCGAAGTGCTGTACGTCGCGGATTGCCCGTCCCATGCCCAGGCGGTGTCAATGCTGGCTGCGATCCTGGCCGAGGAAGGCATCGCGCCGGAGATCCATCAAGTGCTCGTCCGCGACGAGACGATGGCTCGAGAGCTGACGTTTCGCGGCTCGCCGACGATCCGCATCGATGGCCGGGACGTCGAAGGCGAGCCGGCGGCGGCGGCAACGTTCGCGGTTTGCTGCCGCCTGTATCGCGGCTCGCCGCAGATCGGCGTTCCGCCGATCGCGATGGTGCAACGAGCGGTGCGGGCGGCCCGGCGGCAAGGCGAGGAGCCATGAAGCGGGCGGGGAGCCTGGCGGCGGCTCTGGGCGCGATCGGCAGCGCGCTGGCTTCGCTCAGCTGCTGCCTGCCGCTGGGCTTCGCGGCGGCGCTGGGAGCGGGAGCGGCAAGCGCTTTCCTGACGACGCTGCGCCCCTGGCTGCTGGGCCTGTCCGTGGCGTTGCTGGGCTTCGGCTTCTGGCAGCAACGCCGCGCCCGGCAGTGCCAGGTGAGAGGCCGCTGGCTGGGAGCGGTGATGCTCTGGCTCGCCGTGGCGGTGGTCCTGGGCATGCTGCTGCTGCCGCAGCAGATCGCCGGCCTCCTGGCGGATGGATTCTGGAGGAGGGGGCCATGAGGACGAAAGCGGTGGCGGTCGGCGCGGTGGCGGTCCTGGTAGTGCTTCTCCTGCTCGGAGCTTGGATGCTCCTGGGACCGTCTGCGGTCCCGGCCGGGCAGCGACCGCTATCGAGACTCTCGCCCGAGAGCCTCGGGGACTTCAGCGCCGCCTTCGACGCCGGCTCGGCGGCTCCTCGCCTGGTCCTGCTCCTGTCGCCGACGTGACCGGGGTGTCTGCGGGGGGCCTCCGCAGCCGCAGAGCTCCTGGCTCGACACCCGGCGCACAACCTGGCGGTGCTGGTCGTCTGGGAGCCGATCTTGTTCACCGACTGGGGTCCGCCGAGAGCTAGCGCCCTGGGCCGCCTCCCGGACCTCCGGGCAAGGCAGTTTTGGGACCCGCGGCATCTCGTCGCACTAGCCGTGAGCCGCGCCGCGAGCCGGCACCCGGCGCTGCCGGGGCCATCCTGCTGCATCGATCACGGCTTTCACTGGGACGAGGCCCTCCTCTACCCGCCAGGGCCGCACTGGAACGATGCGCCGGCGCCCGCGGTGTGGGACGGTCCGGTTTTCGAGATCATTCCCCGCCTGGAGCAGGCTCTGGGCGCGGATCGGCGCTGATGGGCTGGCCTGATCGATCCCATCGATCCGCCAGGGCTTGGCGGCCTCCGCGAGCTGGGAGAGAATTGGCCTCCCATGGACCCGCAAGCGGCCAGCGCATCTCCGATCTCTGAACAGGAATCCTCGCCGGGGCCGGGAGGACCTCCTGAGCCGGCAGCGGCTTCAGCTCCAGTGGCCGGGGCGGCGGCTGGGGCCGACGCTCCGCTGCCGCATCCGCTGGCGCTGCCGCATGTGCGCAGCCTGTGGCTCGGCACGACCGTTTCGCTGCTCGGCGACCAGTTCTATCTGGTGGCCCTGCCCTGGCTGGTGCTGCAGCTGACCGGGTCCGGGCTGGCCCTGGGAACCGCGCTGATGACCACGGCGGTGCCGCGTGCCGTGCTGATGCTGGCGGGCGGCGCGGTCATCGATCGCTTCTCGGCGCGCCGCGTGCTGATCGCGTCGGCCCTGGTCCGGACGCTGCTCGTCGGCGCGGTTGCGGCACTCACCTGGATGGGCGTCATCCGGCTGTGGCACGTCCTGCTGCTGACCTTCGCCTTCGGCGTCGCCGACGCGTTCTCGCTGCCGGCGAGTCAGGCGGTGATCCCGACCCTGGTCGAGCCGCGGCAGCTGGGGCCGGTCAATGCCCTGATGCAGGGATCACAGGTGATGACGCAGATGGTCGGGCCGGCGCCGGCGGGCTGGATCGTCCGGGTGTGGGGGATCGGCGCGGCGCTGCTCGTCGATGCGGTGAGCTTCCTCGCGGTCATCGCGGCGCTGATCAAGATTCCCGAGCCGGCGCGGCAGGCGGCGGCGCCGGCGGCGGCCGCGATGCCTGCCCCGCGCGGCGGCATGGCCCACGCCATCGCGGAAGGGCTGCGCGCGGTGCGCAAGGACACGCCGCTGATGACGCTCATGGGGATCTCGGCGGTGCTCAACCTGGCGATCTATGGCCCGATCATCGTCGGCATCGCGGCGGTGGCGAAGTTCCGCTTCGGATCTGCCGCGGCATTCGGCACCTTCCTGTCGTTCCTGAGCGCCGGGATGCTGGCGGGCATCGTGCTGGGCGGCCGGGTGAAGCGGCCGCGGCACCGCGGCGTGCAGTTCGCCGTGGTGGGCACGCTGGCCGGCCTCGAGCTGATCGGCATCGGCCTGGTGATGCAGTTCGCGGCGATCGCCGCGCTCCTGGCGCTGATGGGCTTCGGCGTGGGCTTCGTGAACGTCCAGTTCAGCGCGTGGGTCCAGACTCGGGTCGAGCGGAGCTTGATGGGCCGCGTCATGAGCGTGATGATGTTCGCGGGCTTCGGCATGGTCCCGGTGTCCTACGCCCTGGCGGGCGTGCTC
>DASZHY010000220.1:0-10631 GCA_035949675.1 Thermoanaerobaculia bacterium | reverse complement strand
CCGCGCAGCCAGCGAGGCAGCGTCCCCCGCACCTCGCGCACCTCGTAGGAGCGTTCCTCCGGCACGAACGAGAACAGCTGCTCGAGCCCCGGCGCCAGGTCCTCCGCCACCGCCGGCTCCTTCAAGGCGCCGCTCATCCCGTCTCCCCGGACGTCCGTATGGCGGCGACTTCCGTCGCCGCCGCCGCGGCCGCCATGCCCGGCGCCACCGCGGCCGCCGCCTCGCCCGCCGAACCGGCCTCGCCCGCCTCGCCAGCCTCAGGCAGCGGCGCCGCGCGTCGCGCCTGCCGGAAGCGCTCCATCGCCGCCGGCTGCAACCGCCACGAGTAGGGCTCCGCCCGGGCGGCGTTCTCCGGCAGCTCCGGCAGCTCCGGCAGCTCCGCCAGTCCGGCCAGCCGCGCCGCCATCGCATCGGGATCGAACTCCAGCCGCCGCAGGTCGATGCCGGCCACGAACTCCCGCGACAGCGCCCGCGGGTCGCCGGTCACCACCGCGCTGACGTGGGCGACGACGAAGCGCGCCAGGTCCTCGAGGTTCTCGAGCTGCTCGGCGAGCTCCGGCTTCGCCTCGTCGGCGGTGAGCCCGACCTTGTAGAAGCACGCCTCGGCGGCGCGCAGGTGGGCGAACTGGTAGAAGTCGAAGTGCCGCGGCGGGCCCTCGGCGACCGGCTCGAGCCACCGCTTCTTCCAGCGGTAATAGCCGACCAGGAACGAGTGCAGGTTGCGGTTGGTCGGCCCCAGGCGCGAGAAGTTGCGCAGGAAGAAGGGAACGAACTGCCGGTCGGTGAACAGGTCGTTGATGAACGGGAAGACGAAGAAGGAGAAGTAGACCGTCAGCTCCCACACGTAGCGCAGGGTGAACGTCTCCTGGTCGCCCAGCACCTCGTAGCTCACGGCAAAGCTCGGCAGGTAGGCGTCGTAGACCGCCCGCGCCAGCTGCTCGTAGAGCCGCACCTTGGCCGCGAGCTGGGCACCGTCCGCACCGTCTTCAGTCAGGATGGCGTCGGTGATCAAGGTGTTGTAGACCGAGATGAGGTCGCCCCCCGGGCTGTAGAGCGGGTCGGAGAAGCGGCACGCCTCGCCGCACATCGCCCAGCGCGCGGCCGACAGCGTCTGGCTGCTGTCGAGGGCGAAATCGGTGAGGCCGCTCCAGTCGACGATCCGCCGCTGCGGCAGGTCGCGGGCGAACATCGGGTACTGCCGGCACACCCAGTCGATCATCTTCTGCGGGTTCGCCACCTCCTGGCGCGGCACCAGGCTGCTGTCGTAGACCAGCCCGAGGCTGGTCTTGCCGTGCAGCGGGATGGTCCAGAACCAGTAGCCCTCGCCGCAGAAGTGATTGGTGGCGAGGAACGCCGGCACGTGCCCGAGCGCGGCGCGGTCGCGCCGCTTGCGCACCGCGGGCGCCTGAAGGTCGGTCAGGCGCTCGATGTCCACCAGCCCGTCCACCCAGCAGAACATCGCGCCGTGCCGGATCGGGCTGCGAGTCACCAGTCCGCGGCGCTTCGCCAGGAAGCGGCCGCGCCCCGACGCGTCCACCACCCAGCCCGCCCGTCCCGAGACCACCCGCTCGCCCGAGCGGAAGCTGAAGCGATGCCTGCGATCGCCGCGATCACCGGCCTCGCCGCCGGCCAAACCGTCATTGCCGTTGCCCTCCCCGCCGCCGGCAAGCTCCACCTCCAGCTCGGTCGCCGGCGCGTGCAGCGCAAAGCGCGGCGACAGCAGGTTGACCCGCAGCAGCTCCGCCTCGAAGACGTTGCGGTCCAGCTGGTAGGTGACGATGTTCGAAAGGTTGCGAATGTAGGACTGGTCGAGGTCCTCGTAACGCCCGCCGCCGGCGGAGTGCTTCCAATAGAAACGCAGGTTGTACTTCATGTAGTGCTCGCACAGCAGGTGCTCTTCCATCTCCAGCACCCGTGCGTAGTAGTAGCCGCTCATCTGCACCGTCGCCTCGCCCACCTTCTGCTTGCTCGGCGGCAGTGCGCGGCGATCGATCAGCAGCACCTGCTTGTCGGAGCGCAGCAGCAGCTGGCGGGCCAGGGCGAGGCCGGCCAGCCCGCCGCCGATGATCAGCACGTCGACTGCCGTCGCGGGCGCCCCGCCGGCCTCGAGATCGCCTGGCTCGTTCATCACCCTTCCTCCTCGCACACTCGCTCGCTAACTCGCTCGCTCATTGGCTCGATCATTGGTTCGCTCGCTTGCTCGCTGACCGGCTCGACCGCCGGCTCGACCGCCGCCGGCCGCTCCTCCGGGCGATTCCTGCCGTACATCTCGTGCGCCGCCACGAACTCGCCGCTGGCCAGCGCCGCGCCCATCGACAGCTCGCCGGCGAGCAGCGTCGCCGCCGCGATCTCCGCCAGCTTCGGCGCCCCGCCCTCCCCGGCGCAGCCCAGCATCTCCAGGCACTCGCGCGCGGTGCCGCGGCCGGTGCCGCCGCCCACCGTCGCAACGGACAGCGACGGCAGGGTGACGCTGGCATACAGGTCGCCGTTCTCGGTCACCTCGAACAGGGTGACGCCCACCGCCGAGTTGGCGACGTTGGCGACGTCCTGGCCGCAGGCGATGAACAGCGCCGCCAGGCCGTTGGCGAAGTGGCCGTTGTATCCGATGGCGCCCGCCTGCAGATGCCCGAGCACCGTGTTCTGCCACAGCTCGTGCAGCTCGGCCGGAGTGGTGTGCAGGTAGGCCCGCACCAGCCGCGCCGGCAGCCGGGCGCCGGCCACCACCTTCTTTCCCTTGCCGCCGCCGAGCAGCGCGCCGCTCGCCCGCTTCTCGGAGTCCATGCCGCTGAAGATGGTGTAGCGCCCCGCGATGCCGCGCTCGACGAGCAGCTGGCAGGCGCTCTCGGTCGCCTTGGCGATCATGTTCATACCATGGGCGTCGGCGGTCGAGTAGCAGAAGTTGACCATCACCGCCCGGCCCAGCGGCCGCGGCTCGAGGCGCAGCAGCCGCCCGTGCCGGGTGGTCGCTTCCGCCGCCGCCCGCAGCTCCGGCAGCAGCTCCGCGAGCTGCAGGGTGAAGCGCCGCGCCGCGGCCACGCCGTCGAACAGGAACACCGGCGCCACCCGGTTCTCGTCGGCGTACACCCGCGCCACCGCACCGCCGGCCCGCGTCAGCGCCGTCATGCCGCGCTCGTAAGAGCGCACCAGCGCCCCCTCGCTCGTCGCCAGCGGCACGTAGAAGACACCGCGGGCGTGCTCGCCCTCGACCGCCAGCGGCCCGGCGACCCCCAGCGGTACCTGCGCCGCGCCGATCGGATTCTCGATGTTGCCGCGCATCGGCTCGCTCGCCAGCGAGCAGCGCCCGTCGTGGGTCAGCTGCGTCCCCGTCTGCCGCTCCACCCACCGCCGCCGCGCCGCGACGTCGCGCGGGCTGTACCCCTGGTCGTTGAGCCGCGGCACCAGCTGCGCGGACCCGGACTGCGGCGCCGATGGCGCCGATGGGGCCGATGGGGCCGATGGGGCCGATGGGATAGATGGCCGGCGCTTCATCCCGCCACCTCCGGTGGAGCGCCCAGGACGAGCGCGGCGCAGTGACCGTCGGCGCTCACCGCGGTGAGCAGCGCCCGTCGCCGCTCGGCCGGCGCCAGGCGCCGGGTTTTGGGCGACGCGCCCCCGAGCGGCAGCCCGGGTTCGAGCCGCTCGAGGCCCGCGATGCCCGGCAGCTCGCCGTCGCGCAGCGTCTCGATCAGGTCGACCGCCTGCCAGGCCGCCGAGACCCCGAGCCCCTCCCCCAGCATTGCCTTGATCGCGGTCACCGGCAGGACCGCCGCCCGCTCGCCCAGGGCGGCGGCCACCCCCAGCGCCTCGGCGCGGTCGACCGCCAGGCTGCCGCTCGCCGAGGCCGACAGGCAGCCGATCTCCTCAGGCGCCGTGGCGGCGTCGGCGAGCGCCAGGCGCACCGCCCGCGCCAGCGCATCGGCGAGGCCGGCCTCGCCGTCCGCGGCGGCGAACGCCGCGCCCCAGCCGAGCACCTCGGCATGCGCCGCCGCGCCCCGCGCCGCCGCCCCCTGCCGCTCTTCCAGCATCAGCAGCGCCGCCCCCTCGGCGAGGCTGTAGCCGTTGCGCCGCGCGTCGAAGGGCACCGGCCGCTCCTCGACCGTCCCCGCCCCGGCGTCCGGCGGCAGCGGCCGCCGCGACCCGCACAACCGCCCGGCGCGGTAGTAGCCGAAGAACGACTCGAAGCACAGCTCCTCGGCGCCGCCAGCCAGCACCGCGTCGGCCCGCCCGTTGCGCACCAGCTCGGCCGCCTGCGCGATCGCCAGCAGCCCCGACGCCTCGCCGGCCGCCAGGGTCGAGTTGACGCCGCGCAGACCGTGCCAGATGGCTGCCTGGCCGGCGGCCGCGTTGATCACGCTGTTGGCGAAGTCGAGAGGGCTGGCGTGCGTCGGTCCGAGGCGCAGGCCGCGGCGGTCGAACTCGGCGATGGTGCGCACGCTGCAAAAGGTGGTCCCCACCACCAGGCCGATCTCGGCCGCCGGCCGCGCCTCCTGCCTGCCCCAGCCGCTCTCGGCCAGCGCCAGCTGCGCCGCCACCACCAGCAGCCGCGAGGTGCGGTCGAGCGGCCGCAGGTTCCGCTCGCCAACGTAGCCCTGGGGATCGAACGGCCGGATCTCCCCGGCCTCGCGGCAGCCGATGCCGGCGGTCTCGAACAGCTCGATCGGCTTGCGGCTGCTGGCGCCCGCGGCCAGCGCGCGATGCAGCGCCGCGGGCGCGTCGCCGAGCGGCGACACCACCCCGCAACCGGTGACCACCACCCGGCGGCGGCCGCTCATGCCGCCTCCCATTTCCTGAAGATCGTCGAGGCGTTGTTGCCGCCGAAGGCATAGGCGTTGTTCATCGCCACTTCCACCCGGTGGCGCCGCGCCGCGTTCGGCACGTAGTCGAGGTCGCCCTCTGGCTCTTCCAGCCCCATGGTCGGTGGGATCTGGTCGGTGGCTACCGCCAGGGCGCAGACCGCCGCCTCGATCGCCGACGCCGCCCCCATGGTATGCCCCAGCATCGACTTGATCGAGCTGATCGGCACCCGTGTCCCGGCTCCGAACACCCGCTCGACGGCGATGGCCTCCAGCCGGTCGTTGGTGGGCGTGCCGGTGCCGTGAGCGCTGATGTAGCTCACCTCCTCGGGCGCCACGCCGGCGTCTTCCAGGGCGCGCGTCATCGCCCGCACGGCCCCTTCGCCCGCGGGGTGGGCGGCGGTCATGTGATGGGCGTCGCACGACAGCCCGTAGCCCGCCACCTCGGCATAGATGCGGGCGCCGCGCCGCCGCGCCGCGTCGAGCGGCTCGAGCACCAGCACCGCGGCGCCCTCGCCGGGGATCATGCCCTTGCGGCGGCGGTCGAACGGCTGGCAGCGCTCCGGCGCGATGGCGCCGAGCCGCGCGAAGCCGGTGTAGGTGATGCGCGAGAAGGCGTCGGCGCCGCCTGCCAGCATCAGCTCGGCGCGGCCGGCGCGCAGCACGTCGACGGCGTGGGCGAGCGCGTAGTTGCCCGCCGCGCACGCCGTCGGGATCATGGTGTTGACGCCGGCAAAGCCCAGCTCGCGCGCCACGTGCACAGCGATCATGTGACAGGGGTAGAGCGTCATGAACTCGCCGCCCACGGCATCCAGCTCGCCGGCCAGGTAGCGGTCGTCGAAGCGCTCGACCTCGAGCGGCTCGCCCGAGGTGGTTCCCATGACCACGCCCGCGAGCTCGGCGCTGTAGGCGTCGCTCCCGCCGGCGGCGGCCTCGGCGGGCTCATCGAGCTCGTCGACCCCGTCGAGGCCGGCGTCGGCCAGCGCCTGGCGCGCCGCGGCGATCGCCAGCTGCGAGGCCCGCCCCATCCGCCGCGCATCGAGCCGGCGCACGTACGGACCGGGGGAGAACCCCCGCACCTCGGCGCCCAGGTGAACGCTGAAGGCCTTGGTATCGAAGGACTCGACCGGCGCGAACCCCAGCCGGCCGGCAAGCAGGTTGGCCCACAGCTCGTCCCGGCCGCTGCCCACCGGCGTCACTGCTCCCAGACCGGTGACCGCGATCCGCCGCGCTTGGCTCACCCGAAGCGCTCGACGCCCTTGGCGGCGGCCTCGAGGTGCCCGACGTCTTCAGCCAGGGCCCCCTGCTCTCCGTCGCCGGCGGCCGCCAGCTCGGCGTGGCGGCGCATCACCAGCTCCACCATGGCCTGGAGGCTGTCGATCTCCTTGTAGCTCTCGTCCGGCAGGTTCAACTGAAAAGCGAGGTCGACGTCGACGCCGATCTCGAGGAGCGACAGCGAATCGAGGCTCAGCTCGCCGCGCAGCGTCGCGTCGTCGCCGATGCGCTGCGGGTCGATGCCGGCGATGCTGCCGATGATCGTCTTGATCCGGTTCCTGACCTCCGACGCGTCCATTCTCCCCTCCTCGTGCAACGAGGCGTTGATCCAGGTTCGAGGTTAGCCACATCCACCCGCCGCCGGCCATGAGCAGCGGGAGTGAAAATAGATCCATTCCAGTAGGCGTCTGGCCGCTACGCCCGTTACCACCCAAGGGGGAAGGGGACGTCCCCTCCTCTTTGCATCAATTAGTCATCCTGCAGCGGGTACCCCCGCTCGCCGAGCAGCCCGATCTCGTAGGCGATGCGCAGCGCCTCGCGCCGGCGTTTGGCCCCGAGCTTGGCGAGGATGCTGTGGACGTGGTTCTTCACCGTCTGCACCGAGATCCGCAGGCGACCGCCGATCTCCTTGTTGCAGCGCCCCGTCGCCATCCAGCCGAGCACCTCGCGCTCGCGCGCCGTGAGCGGCTCGCGCTCGTGGGTGTCCACCCTGGTGCGCTTGCTCTCGAGCTCGATGATGCGCGCCACCACCGCCGCCGCCACCTTGGTCGAGCAGCGGCTGCGGCCCGCGTGCACGGCGCGGATCGCCGCCACCAGCTCGGCCGGCGACGTGCCGCGCAGCAGGTATCCCTGCGCCCCGGCCTCGATGAAATCGAGCAGCAGGTCGTCCTCGTCGGCCAGGCCGAGGACCAGCGCCTTGCAGCCGTCGGCCCGCTCGCGGTGCTCGCGCTGCTCGCCGATGGCGCGCAGCAGCGCCAAGGCGCCGCTGCCCGAGTCGCCGTCCTCGCCGGTGACGTCGAGCAACAAGACATCCGCACCGTCGAGCGCCGGCTCGAGGTCGGCTGACACGCCGGTCACCGCCAGCTCCTCGTGCTTGGCCAGCAGTGACGCCAGCGCATCGGCGAACAGGCGGTTGCGGCTGGCGATGAACACCCTGATCGACAGGCTCATGAACCTGGTGGCGGCCCGGGCGCGCGGCGCGCGGAATGCCTCGTAGAGATGCATTCTGCGGCCCCGGCCGCCGCTCGTAGCATAGACCGCGGGATTCAAAAAGGTCTGCGGATTGCCCGCGCACGCCGCCGTGCGCGGCGCGGTCAGCCGGCCGAGCGGCGATTCGGTTGCAGCCAGCCCTTGTCGCGGGCGTGGGTGACGGCGCTCCAGCGGCTCTTCACACCCAGACGCTCTAGGATGTTGTGGACGTGGTTCTTGACGGTGTGCACCGACAGATACAGCCGCTTGGCGATCTCCTGGTTCTTCAAGCCGTCGGCGATCAGCCGCAGGATCTCGATCTCGCGCGAGGTCAGCTCGAGCACCTCGAGCCGCTCGCCGCGCCGCCGCTCGCGTCCCAGCTCCGCCAGGCGCGAGAACAGCAGGTGAGCGACCCGCGGCGCGCAGACCGTCGCGCCGGCCGCCACCTCCAGGATGGCGTCGCGCAGCTCGGCGAAGGACTGGTCGCGAAACAGGTAACCCCTGGCGCCTTCGCGCAGCAGCGTCAGCGCCTCGTCCTCGCCGCCTTCGGCCCCCAGCACCAGGATCTTGGCGGCCGGCCAGCGGCGCCGCGCGTCGCGCAACAACTCTTGCACTCGACCGTTGCCGCCGCAGCCCAGCAGCATCACGTCCACCGGGCCGCCGGCGGCAAGGCCGGCGAGCGCCCCCTGGTCGGCGTCCGTCACCTCGATCTTGGCGAAGCCGGCGTCGTCGCGCAGCGCCGCCGCCAGGCATTCCCGGAACAGGCGATGCGAGTCGACCACCGCCAGGCGCAAGAGCCGCGGCAAAGTAGTGGCTGCGGCCGCTTCCATCTCGCTCAGCATCGGCGGAGGGACAGGCATTCCCCGCTAGTCCTCGCTCATTTAAATTCATTGTAGTCTGCTCGCAAACCGCTGGCAACGCCTGATCACCCTGTAAAACGAGAAATCCGCCTGCGCAGGCTCGCCCGCGCCGTCACCCGCGCGCCGCCGCACATCCACGCTGTTACGTATAGACATGATAAAGAGCGTGATATCGATACATTATCGGCCATAAATCATCGCTGTAAATAACACTCGCCGCCGAGCCGGGCTCGCATCGCCGCGGTTCCGGCCGCCGGCCTGTCACAGCCGCGCTCGTCGCGCGGATCTCCGGTCGCGCCGCCGCCAGCGGCCGCTCCCGCCGCCAGCTTCGCCACCTGCTGCGCCGACACGATCACCGGCGTGATGCCGCCGCCCGGACGCGTCCAGTGTCCGACCGTGTAGAGGCCGGCGAGCGGACCGGTGACACCGGGACGGCCGCCGCCCACCTGCTCCGGCGACATCTCCCAGCCGAGCATCGCGCCCTGGAAGTTGCCGGTGAAGCGCCAGGAGGTATGCGCCGAGGCGCTGCTGCGCACCGCGATGCGGGCGCCGATGCCGGGCAGCAGCCGGTCGAGCTGCGCCAGCACGAAGTCGTCGATCTCCTGCTTGCGGGCCGCCCAGCCGGCGTTCGCCTCGGCCGCCGGGGTCGCCGAGGTCGCAGGCGTGGCCGCCGGGTCCGGCTCGACGACCTTCTGCACGATCAGCACCTGGCCGCCCGGCGGCGCCATCGCCGGCTCGTACAGCGTCGGCGCGAAGAGCTTGAAGTGCACGGCGCCGGCCGTCCCGCGGTCGGCGTCCCAGCCGGCCCAGTGGTAGCCGTGCAGCCGCTCGAGCGTCTCGGGCTCCACCCCGGTCAAGCCCAGGTGCATCAGGTAGCACGGATAGGTGGGGCGCAAGCGCCGCAGGCCGTCGAGGTACTCCGGCGGCACGTGCTCGGGCGGCACCAGCTCCTCCCAGGTGTGCAGCAGGTCGGCGTTCGAGACCACCGCCCGGCACCGCACCCGAAAGCGGCCCGGACCGCCGCCGCCCGCCGTCGTGGTGCTCACCGGCCCGCGCAAGGTCTCGAGCTCGACGCCGCGGGCCTCGCCGCCCTTGACCAGGATGCGCCGCGCCGCGGTGCTCATCAGGATGTGCCCGCCGTGCGCCTCGAAGCGCCGCGCCAGCTCGTCGGCGAACGCCTGCGAGCCGCCGCGCGGGTAGTAGTTGCCGAGGAAGTACGACAGGCCCAGCATCGAGTCGAAGACGAACGAGGTGCGGCCAGGCGGCGACCCCCAGTGCGGGCAGTCGGCGGTCAGCAGCAGCTTGAGCCTGCGGTCGTGGAAGTGCCGCTCGAGCGCCTGCCGCACCGTCAGGCCGGCGTAGGATGCCAGGCCCGGCGTCTCGCGGCCGCGGAAGTACCGCAGCAGCCCCAGCAGGTAGGCTTCGCGCACCTGGGCGAAAAAGCCTGCGAGTGCCACCGCCTGGTGCGGGAACTCGGCCTCGAGCCGTGCCAGGTAGACGTCGAAGGCCGCCGGCACGTCGAAGCGCGTGCCGTCGGGGAGGTGGAAGACGTCGACCGGGTCCATCTTCACCCATTCGGTCTCGACCCCCAGCTCCACCAGCAGCTTGCCGGTCAGCGTCTCGGGGTTGCCGAGCAGCGGATAGAAATGGGTCGCGGCGTCGAAGGTGTAGCCGCCGCGCCGGAAGGTGCTGCAATACCCGCCCGTCATGTAGTGCTGCTCGACCAGCAGCACCCGCGCGCCGTCCCGCGCCAGCAGGTTGCCGGCGATCAGTCCGCCGACCCCCGAACCGATCACCGCCACGTCGTAGGCGGCGTCCGGCGGCCGCCGCAGGCCGCGGAACAGTCGCTTCATTCCGCCGCGCCCTCCGCCGTCCCCGGCGGCCGGTTCCGTCCGTACGCCTCGTGCGCCGCCACGAACTCGCCGCTGGCCAGCGCCGCGCCCATCGACAGCTCGCCCGCCAGCAGCGTCGCTGCCGCGATCTCCGCCAGCTTCGGCGCCCCGCCCGCCCCGGCGCAGCCCAGCATCTCGAGGCACTCGCGGGCCGTGCCCCTGCCGGTGCCGCCGCCCACCGTTGCCACGGTCAGCGACGGCAGCGTGACGCTGGCATAGAGGTCGCCCTCGGGGGTCACCTCCGCGTGCGTCACCCCCACCGCCGAGTTGGCGACGTCCTGGCCGCAGGCGATGAAGAGTGCCGCGAGGCCGTTGGCGTACTGGCCGTTGTAGCCGATGGCACCGGCCTGCACGTGGCCGAGCAGCGTCGCCTCCCAGACCTCGCGCAGCTCGCCGGGAGTGGTGTGCAGGTAGGCCCGCACCAGCCGCGCCGGGAGGAGCGCGCCGGCCACCACCCGCTTGCCCTTGCCGCCGGCGAGCAGGCCGCCGCTCGCCCGCTTCTCGGAGTCCATGCCGCTGAACAGGGTGTAACGCCCGGCCACGCCGCGGGCGACCAGCAGCTCGCATGCCGCCTCGGTCGCCTTGGCGATCATGTTCATGCCGTGCGCGTCGGCGGTCGAGTA
>DASZHY010000219.1:0-13438 GCA_035949675.1 Thermoanaerobaculia bacterium | reverse complement strand
TGCCGGACTGCGGCAGCAGGAAGAAGCCGCCGTAGACGTGCGAGTAGAGCACCGTCAGGTAGAGGTTGGGGCTGAAGATCTGCGTGTCCTCGCCCTTGAGCAGCGTCGGCTTGCCGCCGAACTGCCCCTGGTTGAAGCTGGTCGGCAACGTCCGCGTCGGACCGGCGTTGCGCCCGGTCTTCTCCTTGGCGCTGTTCATGCCGACGAAGGTCAGCGAGTTGCCGCCGGCGATCTGGGCGTCGAGCTTGCCGTTCCAGGCCGGCAGCTTGGTCTTGTCGGTCAGGCCGTTCGGCGTCGATTGGGAGGGTCTGGCGAGGTTGATCTTGGGCAGCGTCTGCACGCTGACCTTCTGCTCGCCGTAGGCGCCCCACAGCCAAACATGGTCCTTGAGGATCGGGCCGCCGATCTCGCCGCCGAAGTCCTCGACCTTGTTGATCTTGTTACTGCCGCCGGCAAACGTCGGCTGCTGCGCCACCGGGACGTCGCTCTTCTTGAAGGTGGTGCTCGACTCGGTGCCGCCCGGCGTCTGCAGGTAGCGCGCCGAGCCGCGGTAGTCGTTGGTGCCGCGCTTGGTGACGATGTTGAGGACGACGCCGCCGGTGGCGATGGCCGCGTCCGAGCCGCCGGTCGAGATCTGCATCTCCTGGAAGGAATCGAAGTCGTAGTACGCCGGCGTCGAGCCGGTGGCGGACATGTCGGTGATCACCACGCCGTCCACCGACCACACCTACTGGGCGCCGAACGAGCCCGGGCCGGTGTAGGCCGACTGCTGGCCGCTCTGGTTGCCGCCGACGTTGACGCGGTCGACGAGCACGCCGGGGGTCCCCTCGAGCACCGTCCAGGGATCGCGGGCAGTGGGTATCTTCTGCAGCTCGTTGAAGCTGACGATGGCGCCGGGATGGTCCTGCTTCGGGTCGAGCAGCGGGCTCTCCCCGGAGACGCTGACGACCTCCTCGAGCCCCTTGGCCATTGTCAGCTCGATGTTGGTGTTGTGGCCGACGCTGATGACGATGTGCTCGTCGTCGACCGGCGAATAGCCCTGCCGCTCCGCCTTGAGACCGTAGGTGGCCGGAGCAAGACCCAGGAAGCGGAACTCGCCCTGGGCGTTGGTGACCTGGACCCGCGGCGCTTCGCCGGTGTCCAGGGTGACCGTGACACCCGGCAGGGCGGCGCCGGCCTCGTCGCTGACCTTGCCGTAGAGGTTGCCGCTCTGCAGCTGGGCAAAGGCGGCACCCGCGCCGAGCAGCAGCAGCGCGCCGGCAAGAACGCACACCTGTCCCCATCGATCATTGATCTTCATTGCGAAAGACCTCCCTATTCTGTTGGTCGTTGAGCGTCGGCGCGCGCACCGCGAGCTGACGTCGCGCCCGGCGTCGATTGTGGAAGCAAACCAATTTCGCTGTTGCTATGAAGGACCCGTGCCCGAGACCACCTCCCTTCCTGTCTGAATCCGATTCGATCGCGGCGCCGTTGCGTAAAACCAACTCTTCGCCTGCAGGGCACTAACGCAAGCCGGGTGCCACCCGGCCTGCTTAATATGATCTGTTGGAAAGTAAATGGTTTATCGCCGGCCGCGTCCCGCCGGCCCGGTGGCGGCCGCCGCGCGATCCAATCACCTGGACAGGGTTAGATCCAGGATTTTGACCGCCGCCGGCAGCAGCCGCCGGGCCCTCGCCGGCCACCGCGCGCCGGCCCGCCGCCGCCTCGGCGCCGCGGTCACTGCGCCCTGGCCTCGTTTCCACGCTGGCTACCGCTGGCCCCCGCCGGCCATTGCCTTGGTGCCGCGCGCGCGCCGGTGTTATGATCCCGAGCGCACTGCAACGCGCCATCCGCAGGCTCTTCCGGAGGTCCGATGAAACGACGCCAAACTCTCAAGCTCGCCCACCTCGGGGCGCCCGCGACGTTCGCAATGCTCGCAATGCTCGCAATGCTTGCAATGCTTGCAGGCATCGCGACGATGGCGGTGTTCACAGGGCTCGAGACCTCTGCAGCCGGTGCGCCGCCGCCGGCGCCGCAGGTGCTGGACGTTCCCCCGACCGACGTCGGCGCCGACACCCTGGCCGCGCGCGGGCAGGCCGAGCGCGCCGCCGCCGACAAGATGGAGGTCTTCCACGGCTTCGAGCTCCACGACCGCACGGCGGAGAGCGGCATCACCTTCGTGCATCACATCGTGGACGACGCCGGCAAGACCTACAAGGCGGCGCACTACGACCACGGCAACGGCATCGTCGCCGCCGACGTCGACGGCGACGGCCTGATCGACGTCTACTTCTTGAATCAGCTGGGCGGCAACGAGCTATGGAAGAACCTCGGCCATGGCAAGTTCAAGAACATCACCGCGGAGGCCGGCGTCGGGCTCCCCGGCCGCATCTCGGTTTCCGCCACCTTTGCCGACATCAACAACGACGGCTGTCCGGACCTCTACGTCACCACCGTGCGCGGCGGCAACGCCATGTTCCTCAACGACTGCCACGGCCACTTCAAGGACATCACCAAGGAGTCCGGTCTGGAGTACGTCGGCCACTCCTCGGCGGCGGTATTTTTCGATTACGACCGCGACGGTCTGCTGGACCTGCTGCTGGTCAACGTCGGCAAGTACACGACCGAGGAAAAAGGGCGGGGCGGCTATTACGTCGCCCACCCCGACGCTTTCCAGAGCCACCGGATGCCCGAGCGCACCGAGTACAAGGTGCTGTATCACAACGAGGGCAACAATCATTTCCGCGACGTGACGAAGGAGATGGGCCTGATCGACGGCTCGTGGAGCGGTGACGCCACCATCGCCGACTGGAACGAGGACGGCTGGCCCGACCTCTACATCATCAACATGCAGGGGCCCGACCACTACTGGGAGAACGAGGGCGGCAAGCGCTTCGTGGACAAGACCATGCAGTACTTCCCCAAGTCGCCGTTCGGCACCATGGGGGTCAAGGTCTTCGACTACAACAACGACGGCCGCCTGGACCTCTTCCTGACCGACATGCATTCCGACATGCTCAAGGACGTGGCGCCGCAGGACGAGAAGCTCAAGTTCGCCTACACCGCCGGCAACCCCAAGGCCCTGGCGTTCTTCGGCGGCGACATGGAGCGCTACATCTTCGGCAACGCTTTCTGGAAGAACCTGGGCAACGGCAAGTTCGAGGAGGTCTCCGACGCCTTGAACCTCGAGAACTACTGGCCGTGGGGCGTCTCCGTCGCCGACCTGAACGCCGACGGCTGGCAGGACGTGCTGATCACCTCCAGCATGAACTACCCGTTCCGCTACGGCGTCAACTCGCTGCTGCTCAACGATCACGGCAAGGTGTTCCGCGACGCCGCCTTCGTGCTCGGCCTCGAGCCGCGGCCCGGCGGACGGACGCGGCAGCCCTGGTTCACGCTCGACTGCTCGGGCGCCGACCAGGGCCAGCAGCTGTGCAAGGGCAAGACCGGCCAGGTGACCGTGACCGGCACCATGGGCACGCGCTCCGCGGTCATCTTCGACGTCGACAACGACGGCGACCTGGACATCATCACCAACGAGTTCAACGCCGCGCCGCGGGTGCTGCTGAGCGACCTCGGCGACAAGCGGGCGATCCACTGGCTGAAGATCCACCTGATCGGCAAGCAGTCCAACCGCGACGGCATCGGCGCCCTGGTCAAGGTCACCGCCGCCGGCATGACCATGACGCAGCTCGTCGACGGCAACTCGGGGTATCTCTCCCACAGCGACCTGCCGCTGTACTTCGGGCTAGGCGACGCCGCCGCGGCGGACAAGGTGGAAATCCGGTGGCCGTCGGGCCTGGTGCAGACGCTCGCCGGCCCGATCGCCGGCAACCGGCAGCTCGAGATCACGGAGGCAGGCACGCGGCACGCCCGGCAGGCGCCGGCTGCCGCCGGCCGGCCGGGCAAGGCCGCGGGACGCTGATGACGGGCAGGTGCGCCTCGCTGCTGGCCTGGGCGCTCCTCGCGGGCTTCGCGACGGCGGCTGCCGCCGGCGCGCGTGCCGTCTCAGGGGCTGCGGGCATGGCAGCCGGGGCCGGCGCTGCCGCCAAGCCGGCGGCCGCGCCGGCGCCGCCACGGCCGATCTTCACCGACCGCGCCGCCGAATGCGGACTGGTCTTCAGCCACCACAATGGCATGAGCGGCAAGTTCTATACCCCCGAGATCATGGGACCCGGAGTCGCCCTGCTCGATTACGACAACGACGGCAGGATGGATGTCTTTCTGGTGCAGGGTGGACCGCTGGGGCCGGACGCCAAGCCGGACCCGGCCATGGGCTCGCGCCTGTTCCACAACGAGCTCCAGATCGGGCCGGACGGCAAGCGGCACCTGCATTTCACCGACGTCACCGCGCGCAGCGGCATCCGCCCGGCCGGCTACGGCATGGGGGTTGCGGTGGGCGACTTCGACAACGACGGCTACCCCGACATCTACCTGACCGGCCTGGGCTGGGCCCAGCTGTGGCACAACAACGGCGACGGCACCTTCACCGACGTGACGCAGAAGAGCGGCACCGCCAACCCGCACTGGGGAGTCAGCGCCACGTTCTTCGACTACGATCGCGACGGCTACCTCGATCTGTACGTCGGCAACTACCTGAGCTTTTCCTTCGCCTCCGCCAAGCCCTGCCGCACCGCCTCAGGCGAGCCCGACTACTGCGGCCCGGTCACGGCGGACGCCGTGCCCGGCCGCCTGTTCCACAATCGCGGCGACGGCACCTTCGAGGACGTGACGGCGCGCGCCGGCTTGACCGCGGTGTACGGTCCGGCACTGGGGGTCGTGGCGGACGATTTCGACGGCGACGGCTGGCCGGACCTCTACGTGGCCAACGACGAGTCCGGCAACCAGCTGTGGATCAACCAGCACGACGGCACTTTCAAGGAGGTGGCCCTGCTCGCCGGCTGCGCGCTGTCGCCCGACGGCAAGCCACAGGCCAGCATGGGGATCGACGCCGGCGACTACGACGGCGACGGCCGCGACGACTTGGCGATGGACAACTTGACCGGCGAAGGCGACGCGCTCTACCGCAACCTCGGCGGCCAGCTCTTCGAGGACACCTCGATCGCCAGCGGACTGCGCGCCGCCTCGCTGCCGTTCACCGGCTTCGGCGCTGCCTGGCTCGACTACGACGGCGACTCGTGGCTCGACCTGATGACGGTCAACGGCGCCGTCCTGACCATCGAGGAACAGCGGCGCGCCGGCGAAGCGCTGCCGCTCAAGCAGACCAAGCAGCTATTCCACAACCTCGGCAACGGCCGTTTCGCCGAGGTGTCGGCGCGGGCCGGCCCAGGGTTCGCGATTCCGGAGGTGAGCCGCGGCGCCGCTTTCGGCGACCTCGACAACGACGGCGCACCCGACGTGATCGTGGCCAACAACAACGGCCCGGCCCGTCTGTTCATGAACAACCTCGGCGGCACCGCGCATTGGCTAGGCCTGCGACTGCTCACCGGCAAGCCAGGCCGCGACGCCCTCGGAGCACGGGTGGAGGTGCGGCGGCCGGGAGCCGGCAGCCTCTGGCGCCGCGCGCGCGCCGACGGCAGCTACGCCTCGGCCAACGACCCGCGGGTGCTGATGGGCCTGGGGACAGGCTCCGCGGTCTCGGGCGTGGTGGTGCATTGGCCGAGCGGGCGCATCGAGGAGTTCGCCGCCGGCGCGGTGAAAACGGACGCTTACACCACCCTGCGCGAGGGCACGGGAAAGACGCTGCCGTGAGTCGGCTCCGGCCCGTCGTTCTGCTCGCTCTCGCTGGCTGGCCGGTTCTACTGCCCCCGCCGCCCCTGCGGGCAGCCGCCGGCCGCCAGGCCCCCCATGCCTCCCAGGCCCCCCGTGCCCCCCGTCCCCCCCGTCCCCCCCATCCGACAACGCTCGAGGACATCCCGCCCATCGACGTCTCGGCCATGGAGCCGGTGGTGCGCGACCAGGTGGAGGCCGCCCGGCGGTCGCTTGCCGCCGCGCCGACGCTGCCTGCCGCCGCGGCCGCCGACGTCTACGGTGAGGCCGGCAAGACCTTCCTGCTCTACGCCCTGGGCACCGCCGCCATGCCTTGCCTCGAGAATGCCGCGGCGCTCGCGCCCGGGGACGTCCGTTGGGCATACTACGCCGGCGCCCTGGCGCAGCGCGTCGGCGATCTCGAACGCGCTCGCCGCCACCTGCGGCGCGCCGCCGAGCTGCAGTCACCGTTCCCCGCCGCGCTCTACCGGCTGGGAGAGGTGGAGTTGCTGCGCGGCGACCTCGCCGCGGCGGACCGCGCGTTCACCGCCGCGCTGGCCTTGCCCGGCACCGCCGCGGCGGCGCGCTTCGGGCTTGGCCGAGTGGCGCTGCAGCGCGGCGATGCCCGTGCGGCGGTCGAGCAGCTGGAAGCCGTGCTGCAGGCACAACCCCAGGCCGCGATCGTGCACGCCCCGCTCGCCGCCGCCTACCGCCGCCTCGGGCAGCTGGACAAGGCACGGGCGCAGGCGGCGGCGTACGGCAGCGGGGAGGTGAGTTTCGTGGACGTCCTGATGGGTCAGCTGCAAGCCGCCAACGCCGGCAACATGCGGCGCATCGCCGCCGCCACCGAGGCCTACAATCGCGGCAGCTACTCCGCGGCCGCCGAGGAGATCCGCCAGGCGATCGCCGTCGATCCCCAGGATGTGAGGTCGTGGATGCTCCTTGGCCACGCCCAGGAGCGATTGGGCGACGCCGCCGGCGCCGAGCAGAGCTACCGGCGCGCCGTCGAGCTCGATCCCAACCATGCTCGCGGCCGTCTCAGCCTGGGCACGCTGCTGGCCGAGCGCGGCGCGCGCGGCGAGGCGATCGAGCAGCTCTCGGCCGCGGTGCGCCTGCGGCCCGACCTGGCCGATGCTCGGTTCAATCTCGCCAAAGCCCTGGCCGAGGAGGGGCGGCTCCCCGAGGCGCTGGCGCAGTGCGACGCCCTGCTGCAGCTCAGGCCGCAAGACCATGACGCGCAGACCCTGCGCCACGAGCTGCGCGCGCGTCTTGGCCAGGAGGGGAGCGGGGGGTAGACTGTCGGCCGCTTCGCCCGCCGCTTGCGGCGGGCAGGTCCTTGGTATGTCCATGTCCGCGAAAGGTCCCCATCGGTCGAGGCGGCCGGCGATCCGGCCTCAGGGACGGCCGGACGTCCATCTGGCCGGCCTGCTGCTTGCCGCCGCCGGGCTCCTGGCGGCGGGCTGCGACCGCCCGCCGGCCGCGGCGACGTTCCCAGGTGCACCGCTGGTGCTGATCTCGATCGACACCCTGCGCTCGGACCACCTGCCGGCGTATGGCTATCGCGGCGTCGCCACCCCGGCCATCGACGCGCTGCGGCGCGACAGCCTGCTCTTCACGCGGGTCTACTGCCACTATCCGATGACCCTGCCCTCGCACGTGTCGCTGCTCAGCGGCGAGCTGCCGCCGGTCAACGGGGTGCGGGACAACTCGGGGTTCGTCTTCGACAGCGCCCGCCACACCTTTCTGCCGCGCCTGCTGAAACAGGCCGGCTACGACACCGGCGCCGTGGTTTCGACGGCGGTGCTCGCCGCCGGCACCGGGCTCGCGGGCGGCTTCGACTTCTACGACGACCGGATGCCGGCCGCCCGCTACATGGAGGAGGCGAAGCGGCCGGGCGCCGAGAGCGCTCGCGCGGCGCTCGATTGGGTGGGGCACCGCGCCGCCGGCCATCCCTTCTTCCTGTTCCTCCACCTCTACGAGCCGCACGCACCCCACC
The DNA here is from genome assembly GCA_035949675.1 of Thermoanaerobaculia bacterium. Lineage (GTDB taxonomy): Bacteria > Acidobacteriota > Thermoanaerobaculia > Multivoradales > UBA5704 > JASLEW01. The sequence goes on along the minus strand of DASZHY010000219.1, from coordinate 5,754 downwards.
GGCCGCCGGAGCCGTTCGCCTCGCGCTACCGGGCTTTGCCGTACGACGGCGAGATCGCCGCCGCCGACGCGGTGGTCGGCGAGTTCCTGGGCGGGCTCAAGCGCCTCGGAATCTACGACCGCGCCGTCGTGACCTTGCTCTCGGACCACGGCGAGTCCCTGGGCGAGCACGGCGAGATGCAGCACGGCATGTTCCTCTACCGGGCGACGCTGCAGGTGCCGCTGCTGCTCAAGCTTCCAGGATCGCGGCTGAGCGGCGGCAGCGTAACGGCGCCGGCGCAGCTGATCGACGTCGTCCCCACCTTCCTGCGCCTCGCGGGCGTGCCGGCACCGGCGGGGCTCGCCGGAGAGAGCCTGCTCAAGATCGGACGTCCGCCGGCCGCCGGCCGAGCCGGGGTCCCCGATCGAGTGGCGGCGGCGGCCGCCCGCGAGCGTCCAATCTATGCCGAGACGCTGGGCCCGCGCCTGCACTACGGTTGGAGCGAGCTGACCTCGCTGATCGAGGGCGGCCTTCACCTGGCGGACGGGCCGGAGCCCGAGCTGTTCGACCTTGCGGCCGATCCGGGGGAGATCCACAACCGGCTGACCGGCGAGCGCCGCAGCTTCGCGGCGATGCGCCGGACGATCCGCGGCATCTACCAGCCGCCCGCCCCGCCGCGGCCGGCCGACGCCGAAACCGCCCGCCGGCTGGCGTCGCTGGGCTATGTCGCGGCGAGCGGCGTGCTCGCGCTTGGACCGCTGCCCGATCCGCGCGGTCGGCGCGCCGAGCTGGCGACCCTGGACGCGGCGATCCTGGCGATCCAGGAGGAGCGCTTTGCGGCAGCGGCGCCGCTGCTCGAGCGGCTGCTGGCGGCCAACCCGCGGATGCCGGACGTGCACCTCCTGCTGGCTTGGACCTGCGAACGCCTCGGCCGCGACCGCGAGGCGGCGGATAGCTACCGCCACGCGTTCGCCGCGGCGGGCGGCTCACCCACGCTGGCGCTCATCGCGGCCCGGGGGCTGCTGAAGGCGGGGCAGGTCGAGGAAGCGCGGACCCTTGCCGGGCTGGCGCACGGGAGCGGCGTCGACCCCGCCGCGGCCGCCGCGCTCGCCGTTCAGATCGCCCTCGCCCGCAACGACCTGGACGCGGCGCTGGCCGGGCTGCCCCACATCGACGGCGACGCCGAGGCAGGGGCGTTGCGGCGCGCGGTCGGCATCAGGCTGGCCGACGCCGGCCGCTCCCAGGAGGCGCTCGCCGTGCTCGAGCCGCTGGCCGGCGGCGGCGACGCGGCAACCCTCGACGCGATCGCCATCGCGCTCAGCGAGACCGGCCGCGACCAGGAAGCGGTGGCCGTCGCCGGGCGAGTGCTGGCCGCCGCGCCCCGCGATGCCCGCGCTCATCAGATCCTCGGTGCCGTGGCGCTGCACCGCGAGCAACCGGACGAAGCGCGGCGGCAGCTGCAGCTCGCCGTGGAGCTCGACCCGCGCCTGGCCATCGCCTGGAACACCCTGGGCGTCGCGCGCCTGAGGCTCGAGGGGCCGGCCGCGGCGCTGGCCGCCTGGCGCAAGGCAGTCGAGCTGGCGCCCAACTACTGGGAGGCGCTCTACAACATCGGACTGGTGAGCGCCGCGATGGGCAGGAAGGCCGAGGCGCGGGAGGCCCTGGAGCGGTTCGTGGCCAAGGCGCCGCCCGACCTCTTCGGCCCTGACCTGGCGAAGGCACGGACCCTGTTGCGGGAGCTCGGCGGATGAGCCGCCGCCTGGCGACCTTGCCGGCCGGCCTGCTGGCGGCCGGCTTGCTGGCGGCGCTCGGCTGCGGCGGCCAACGCGGCGCGGTCGGCCCCTTCCCCAAGGCGCCGATCGTGCTGATCTCGATCGACACCCTGCGCTCGGACCACCTACCGGCCTACGGCTACCGCGGCGTCGAGACTCCGGCCATCGACCGCTTGCGGCGCGACGCGGTGCTCTACCAGCGCGCCTACAGCCACGTGCCGCTCACCCTGCCGTCCCACTGCTCGATCCTCTCCGGCCGTCTGCCCGGCGAGCACGGCGTCCGCGACAACGTCGGCTATCTCTTCGACGCCGGCAAGCAGCAGTCGCTGCCGGTGGTGCTGGGAAAGGCCGGCTACGCGACCGGCGGCACCGTGTCGGCCGTGGTGTTGCGCGGTGCGACCGGGGTCTCGGGCGGCTTCGACTTCTGGGACTCGCAGGTCCAGCTGCAGCTTGCCGCCGGCCTCGGCCAAAGCCGGCGCCCGGGCCGGGAGACGGCGCGCCTGGCAATCGATTGGCTGCGTAAGGTGGCCGGACGGCCTTTCTTTCTCTTCCTGCACCTCTACGAGCCGCACTCGCCCTACGACCCGCCGGAGCCGTTCGCTTCGCGCTACAAGGACTCGCCCTACGACGGCGCAATCGCCGCCGCCGATGCGGTGGTCGGCGAGGTGCTGGCCGAGCTCGAGCGGCTGGGGGTCTACGACCGCGCCATCGTCGTCTTGCTCTCGGATCACGGGGAAGGCCTGGGCGAGCACGGCGAAAAGGAGCATGGGCTGCTGCTGTACCGGACGACCTTGCAGGTGCCGCTGCTCCTCAAGCTGCCGGGCGCGCGCCTCGCCGGTACCAGCGTGGCGGCGCCGGCCCAGCTGGTGGACGTCTATCCCACGCTGCTGTCCCTGGTGGGCCTCGCGCCGGCGCCCGGGCGGCCGGGCCGCTCGCTGCTCGCGTTGCGGCCCGGCGGCGCCGCTGCGGGCGAGCTCCGCGAGCTGTACGCCGAGACCTGGTATCCGCGCCTCCACTTCGGCTGGAGCGAGCTCAGCTCGCTGATCCGCGGACGCTTCCATTATATCCACGGCCCCGATCCGGAGCTCTACGACCTCGCCGGCGACCCGGGGGAGCTGCACGACGTCCGGCAGCTCGAGCGGCGCACCTTCGCCGACCTGCGTGGGCGGATCCGCGGCCATCAGCAGCAGCTGGTGGCACCGGCGGCTGTCGATCCGGAAACCGCCCGCCAGCTTGCCGCCCTGGGCTATGGCGGCGCCGTCGGCCAGGCCGCCATCGGCGCCGCGGCTTCCACGGTCGATCCCAAGACGCGCATCGGCACCCTGGCCGACCTCAACACCGCGATGGGCCTGTTCTTCCACCAGCAGTTCGCGCAGGCGGTACCCGCTTTCCAGCGCGCGCTGGCCGCCAATCCGCAGCTGATCGACGCCTGGGAGCACCTCGGCGACTCCCTGCAGGCGCTTGGCCGCCTCGACGAAGCCCTTGCCGCCTTCCAGCACGCGATGAAGATCTCGGGCGGCGCCTCGCACATCGCCGTCTCGACCGGCGAGCTGCTGCTGCGCATGGGCCGCCTCGACGAGGCCCAGGCGCACGCCGAGCTCGCCAGGAAGGTCAGCCCGGCCGGGGCCGACGGCCTGCTCGCCGAGATCGCCCTGGCCCGGCACCAGCCGGCGGCCGCCGAGCGGGCGGCGCGCCAGGCGGTGGCTGCCGAAGGCGACACGGCGGGGCCGCACCTGACCCTCGCCCAGGTGCTGGCCGCCGAGGGCAAGCTGGAGGCTGCTCTGGGCGAGACCGATCGGGCCCTGGCCGAGGTCGGCAGGCGCGCCAGCGGTCAGAGCTTCCCGCGCCTCTGGTACATCCGCGGCGACGTGCTTGCCCGCCTCGGGCGCGACGGCGAGGCCGAGCAGGCCTTCCGGCGCGAGATCGCCGGCTTCCCTGCCGACCTCCACACCTATTCCAGCCTGGCCGCGCTCTACGTCTCGCAAGGGAAGACGGACGCGGCGGTCGCGGTGCTGCGCCAGATGGTGGAAGGCAACGCCGATTCCCCCGCCGCATTCGCCGAGGCGGTCAGGGCGCTTCGCGTCCTGGGTGACCCGCAGGGCGCCGCCGATCTGCTGCGCTACGCTCTGAGCCGTCATCCCGGGAACGCGGAGCTGCGCGCTCTCGCCAGGACAGGTTGATCTCGGGAGCCCCCCCATCGAGGACCATCGGATCATCGGATCATCGGACCATCGGACATCGACCCCCAAAACGCCAATCGCCAACCACGATCCAGCCGCATCGAATCGAGGAGTCCCCGACCATGCGCCTCACCGCAACCGCCAGTCTTTGCCTGATGCTCTGCTGCTCCGCGGCCGTGCCGGTCGCCGCCGCCCCGACCACGGTCCCGCCGCCGGCGTCGCCCGCGAGTGCCGGCGGTACTGCCGCCGCAGGCGGCGAGGCGCCCGCCGCATCCGCCGCTGCCGCTCCCTCCCCGGCCGACGCACGCCTCCAGGAAGCCATCGCCCTGGCCTCGAAAAGCAAGTTCAAGGAAGCCATCGCCAAGCTCGAGGTGTTGCGCCGTGATCCGGCGTGCCCGCCGCGCGCCCTGTCGCTGCTCGGCATCCTCTACGTCAAGGACCATCGCCCCAAAGAGGCCATGGCGGTGCTGCAGCCGCTGGCCGCCGCGCCGAACGCCGAGCCTGCCGTCCTCTACAACGCCGGACTGGCGGCCCTGGCCGAGCACGATCTGCCGCACGCGCAGGGCTACTTCACCCGCGCCGTGGTGCTGCAGCCGAAATCGCCGGCCAGCCGCGAGCTGGGCCTGCTCTACGCTCATGAGGGCCACGTGGTCGAGGCCTATTCGCTGCTGCGGCCCTGGTCGCTGCTCGACCCGGCCGACGGCGAGGCGCGGCTGACCGCGGCGACGCTCGCCCTGCAGCTGGCGCGGCCGGCCGAGGCCGAGCAGCTCATCGCCGGCATGGACGCAAACGACCCGGCAATCGCGCTGATGCACGGCAAGATCCTGGTGCAGCAAGGGGACGGCAAAGGCGCGGTGGCGGTGCTGGCGCCGCTCATGGCACGCCATCCGCCGGGCATGGAGCTCGAGCTGCGCCGCAGCCTCGCCGAGGCGCAGCTGCTCGCCGGCCAGCCGGCGGCGGCCGTCGAGCTGCTCAAGGGACACGTCGGCAACCACCCGGTCGTGGCCCTGGTGCTCGCCCGGGCGCAGCACAAGGCCGGCGACATCCTCGGCGCGCTGGTGACCCTGCGGCCGTTCGCCGACCAGCTGCCGGCCGACGCCAAGGGCCTGGGGGACCCGAGGCCGCCGACCGGCATCGCCGTCGAGTACGGGCGGCTGCTGGTCGACGCCGGCCGCTCGCCCGAGGCCGTCACGGTGCTCGAGAAAGCCACCCACATCCTGCCCCAGAGCCAGGAGGCCTGGCAGAGCCTGAGCCAGGCCTACGGCGCCGCCGGCCGCCGCAGCGACTCGCAGGCCGCCGCCGCCAAGGCCGAGGAGCTGGCGAAGGCGGCCCAGGCGCCGCCGGCGGCCCCGTCGCAGCCGCCGGGCAGCTAGTGGCGGGCGGAACCATCGTTTGCTGCGCATGCCACACGCCGCTCCCGATGACTCGACCGAGCCGGACGCCGGCGCACGCCGGCGGCGGCTGCTGTTGCTGCTGCTGCTGCGACTGCCACGACGGCACCGGCAGCAATTGGAGAAGCGGGGGCAGCGGGGGCAACGGCGGCGGCGTGGCGCGGCGGCAGTGCTGCTCCTGGGCGTGGGCGTCGCGCTGCTCGCGCCGCCGCGCCTGCTGCCCGAGCTGCCGGCGGAGCTCGCGGCGGCGATCGCCCAGCTCGAGGACGGCGACCTCCCGCCGCAGCAGGCGCTCGCGGCGGCCCGCATCCTGATCACGCGCGTGCCGGCGGCGGCGGCGGCCGACCTTCCCCTCGATTCGCAGGCCCGGCGGCGCCTGCTCGCCGGCCTCGGGCGAGCCGCCATGGCGGCCCGCGGCGCCGGCGCCCCCGC
>DASZHY010000218.1:0-2409 GCA_035949675.1 Thermoanaerobaculia bacterium | reverse complement strand
GCCGGCGGCGGAGCGGCCGAAGCTCTCGAGCCGCATCTCCGGCAGGCGCCCGGCCAGGCGGCGGAGGAAGGCCATGGTCGCCTCGTAGTCCGGGGTCGCCTCGAAGCCGGACGCCTCCGCCGGGGTCAGCCATTCGCGGGGCACGCCGGGGTCGGCGGCGGCCCCCCGGAGCGCGCTTGCTGCCTGCGCGCCCAGGAGCGCGCTTGCGATCAAGCCCGAACAGTTGAGCAGCCTCCTGAGTCGGTGCGGCGGGCGCGGCCGTGCCATGTCGGGGTCCCTCCGGCGGGCGAATCTACCACCGCGGCCGGCACGCCCCGGCTGGACCTGGCTGTTCGTCGCCTGGGTAAGTTGGTGCGACCACCGCCGAAGCGCGGTATCCTTGTAGCAGCTAGGGGAGCCGCAAGGCTGAGAGCCCGCTGCCGCGGCACGGGCAACCCTCAACACCTGACCTGGGTAATGCCAGCGTAGGGAAGCGATGCCCTCGACGCTAACTCTGCATCCCCCGCCGCCGTTCCCCGTCGCCCCCGTCGCCCCCGCCGCCAGCTCTCAGCCGCGCCGAGCCGGAATCGCCGCCGGATGGGGAAGCGCCGGCACCCGGTCCGCCGCCGCGAGCTCGCGGCAGTGCAAGAGAGGAGACCTCCCATGATCGATCAGGTCCAGCCCGCGACCGGGCCGGAGGCAGCCGGCAGCAGCGGCCAGCCTTTCCCGGCATCGCGAAAGGTCTATGTCCCCGGAACGCGGCCGGACATCCGGGTGCCGATGCGCGAGATCGAGCTGTCGCCGACCGTCGTCCATCGACCGCCGGCGGCGCCGGCGACCCCGGCGACCCCGGAGACCGCTGCCGCCGCGGCGATCCCCAACCCGCCGCTGCTGGTGTACGACACCTCGGGGCCCTACACCGACTCGGCGGCGGTGATCGACGTGCGCCGGGGTCTGCCGCCGCTGCGACGCGACTGGATCCTCGAGCGTGGCGACGTCGTCGAGCTGCCCACGGTGTCTTCCGAGTATGGTCGCCGCCGCGCCGCCGACCCGCGCCTCGACGGTCTGCGTTTCGCCAACGTGCGCCGGCCGCTGCGGGGCCGCCCCGGCGCCAACGTGACGCAGATGCACTATGCCCGGCAGGGCGTCGTCACCAAGGAGATGGAGTTCATCGCCATCCGCGAGAACCAGGGGCGCACGGACCTCATCACCCCCGAGCTCGTGCGCGACGAGGTGGCGCGCGGCCGGGCGATCATCCCGGCCAACGTCAACCACCCCGAGAGCGAGCCGATGATCATCGGCCGCAACTTCCTGGTCAAGATCAACGCCAACATCGGCAACTCCGCCGTGACCTCGTCGATCGACGAAGAGGTGGAGAAGATGACCTGGGCCATCCGCTGGGGCGCCGACACGGTGATGGACCTGTCAACCGGCAAGAACATCCACGAGACCCGCGAGTGGATCCTGCGCAACTCGCCGGTGCCGATCGGCACGGTGCCGATCTACCAGGCGCTCGAGAAAGTGGGCGGCAAGGCCGAGGAGCTGACCTGGGAGGTCTATCGCGACACCCTGATCGAGCAGGCAGAGCAGGGGGTGGACTACTTCACCATCCACGCCGGCGTGCGCCTGCGCTACGTGCCGCTCACTGCCGGCCGCCTTACCGGCATCGTCTCGCGCGGCGGCTCGATCCACGCCAAGTGGTGCCTGGCCCACCACCGGGAGAACTTCGCCTACAGCCACTTCGCGGAGATCTGCGAGATCATGAAGGCCTACGACGTCAGCTTCAGCCTTGGCGACGGCCTGCGGCCGGGCTCGATCGCCGACGCCAACGACGCGGCGCAGTTCGCCGAGCTCGACACCCTGGGCGAGCTGACGCGCATCGCCTGGCAGCACGACGTCCAGACCATGATCGAAGGCCCCGGCCACGTCCCGATGCACCTCATCCACATCACCCTGCAAAAGCAGCTCGAGACCTGCGGCGAGGCGCCGTTCTATACCCTCGGCCCGCTCACCACCGACATCGCCCCCGGCTATGACCACATCACCTCGGCGATCGGCGCCGCGATGATCGGCTGGTACGGGTGCGCCATGCTCTGTTACGTCACGCCAAAGGAGCACCTCGGTCTGCCCGACCGCGACGACGTCAAGGCCGGGGTCATCGCCTACAAGATTGCCGCCCACGCCGCGGACCTCGGCAAGGGTCATCCCGGCGCCCAGGCGCGCGACAATGCCCTCTCCAAGGCCCGTTTCGAGTTTCGCTGGCAGGACCAGTTCAACCTCTCGCTGGATCCCGAGACCGCGCGCGCCTTCCACGACGAGACGCTGCCCGCCGAGGCCGCCAAGCTCGCCCACTTCTGCTCGATGTGCGGGCCGCATTTCTGCTCGATGAAGATCACCGAGGATGTCCGCCGCTACGCCGCCGAGCAGCAG
>DASZHY010000217.1:0-5918 GCA_035949675.1 Thermoanaerobaculia bacterium | reverse complement strand
CGACCTCGCCAACCTCGGCTCGGCGGCCCACCTGCTGACCGAGGACCTGGGGGTGGCGGAGGTTGGGGAGGCGGGAGGAGATGGGGAGGCCGGGGGCGGCTTCCGCCTGCTCGGCCGCGCCGCGGGGGCCGAGCTGCGCGGGTGCTCGCTGGCCACCGAGGAGCTGCAGCAGGCCGGCGCGGGGTAGGAGGCGCACCGGCGCGCCGGGGTGCCCCGCGGCAAAACAAACGTCCGTCACGGGTGACGGAGGTGTCCAGGACCGGCTTGCCCTAGGCAAGCTGCTCGGAGCGCACTCCGCTCACCTGCCTGACGCTCGCCCGGCACGACGCTTGCGGTCTCGATGCGGCTTGCCAAAACGCTCCACACTGGCGGTGATGGGCACGACGCGCGAGTCAGGTTGCTTGGGTGCTCCCGGGTGGGCGCGCCACTGGTTGCGCCCGTTTTCCTTGGCCTCGTACAGGGCGTGGTCGGCGGCGGCCAGCAGGGCGGCGGCAGACTCGATCTCGGCCGGCGCCGCCGCCACCACTCCGAGGCTCATGGTCACGTGTGGGGCGACCAGCGATGCCTCGTGGGGCAGGCACTCCGCGGTCACCTCCTGCAACAGGCGCTCGGCGACGCCGACGGCCCCCGCCAGCTCGGTTTCGGGTAGCACCAGCACGAACTCCTCGCCGCCGTAGCGGGCGGCAACGTCAGCGGGACGCTTGGCGCAGCGCTGCACCGCCGCGGCGACGATTTGCAGGCAGCGGTCTCCGGCCGGGTGGCCGTAGCGGTCGTTGTAGCGCTTGAAGTGGTCGACGTCGCCGAGAATGACCGCGAGAGGCCGCCCGGATCTCAGGGCCCGCTCCCACTCTTTGCGCAGCGCGCCGTCGAACGAGGCCCTGTTGGCGAGGCCGGTCAGACCGTCGGTGTTGGCGAGCCTGGCGAGCTGGCCGTTGGCATCCTCGAGACGATGGTAGGCGTGCTCGAGCTCGGCGGTGCGTGCGGCCACCTGTCGATCGAGCTCCGCGGCACGCGCCCGGTAGTGCCGGGTGCGCAGGCGGACGAGGCCGAACAGAGCCATCGCGGCGAACAGTCCCTCGACGAGGCGAATGGGCCAGGTCTCCCACCAGGCAGGCCGTATCCGGAATGGGAGGCGCGCCGCGGGGCCCCAGTTGCCCGGCCGAATGCGTGCCCGCGCCTCGAAGACGTAGCGGCCCGGCGCAAGGGCGGGATAGCGGACCTGCCTGACGCTGGCGTCCACCCACCCGCGCTCGAGACCGTCGAGCCGCACCTGATATTCGAGCCGGCTCTCGTCGGCGATGCTCAACCCGGAAAAGCGGACCGCCAAGGTGTTGTGATCGTGCGGGAACGACGCCGGCGACTGCGCCGGCGCCAAGGGCTTGCCGCTGACGCTGGCGCCGACGATCACGGTGACCGGTGGCTGGCTCGCGCCCGGATCGTCGGCGCCCCGGAAGCGGCTCAGCCCGGCGCTGGTGCCGACGAACACGTCGCCGTTGGCGTCCGCCCAGAACGCCATGAAATCGCAGTCGTCCCCGGCGACGCCATCCCCGGTGTCGAAGTGGCGCACGCCGTCGGGGGCGAGGACGTCGATGCCGGCGCCGGTTCCTACCCACAGCCTGCCGTGCCTGTCCGAGCCCAGGAAGTAGGTCTGCGCCTGCGTGAGGCCGCCCCTGGCGTCTCGGTGCTCGAGGACCTCGAGGCGTGCGCCGCTCAAACGAACTCGGGAGATCCCGACGGCTTGCTGATAGCCGACCCAGAATTCACCGCCCGGAGTCTCGGTCAGGTTCAGGACCTTGTCGATGAGCAGCCCGTCTGCCGAGGTGAAGCGGCGCCAACCCGAGCCATCCCTCACCGCGAGGCCGCGACCTCCGCCGACCCACAGGCGTTGGCGCGAGTCTTCCACGGCGAACGCAAGAGGGTTGGGATCCAGAGGGGTCTGCACCTGCTCGAACCTGCCGCCAAAGCGGGAGCGATGCAGCAAGCCCGCACCTTCGGTAGCCAGCCACACGCCGCTGGAGTGATCGACGAGGACGTCCAGCACTCTCCTCCCCGTCACGCCCGCGCTTTCACGGAAGGCGTGGATCCGCCCGTTGCGCGGATCGAAGACAAGGACGCCGGTGGGCGCGGTGCCCAGCCACAGGCTGCCGTCCGGCGCCTCGGCGATGGCACGGATGGTGAACCGCTCAGTGCCAGGTACGGTGATCCAGCGACGGCCCTCGAGGTGTGCGAGGCCCTTGCCGGTACCCACCCACAGCTCGCCGGAGCGGTCCCGCCGGATGCGCCAAATCATGTCGCTGGGCAGCCCCTGCTTGCGCCCCCAGGACTCCCAGAGCCCACGCCCCAGGGCGCGGTAAAGGCCGACTCCCGCCTGCCAGGTCCACAGGCTGCCTTCGCGATCGTGGAAGACTCCTTGCGCCCAGTCGCCGGGAAGACCCTGGCTGGGACCCGTACGGACCCATCGCCCGCCTTCGAGGTGGAGTACGCCGCTATCCGCCGGCAGCCACAAGGAGCCGTTTCGATCGAGCGACAGGACGCTGCGGCCAAAGGCGTTCGAGCGCGAATCGATGGCCGCGGTGTGATCGCGGAAGCTCGATTCGTTCGGCCCTTTGGAGAGCAGATGTCCGGAGGAGGAAACCCACAAACGCCCCGTCAGGTCGACGACGAGAGCGTCTAGACGCTCTCCCGAGGTGCCGGTATCCCAGAGAGTCCAAGACCCCTTAGCGTCGAGGCGCCCTACCTTCGAGCCGCTGGCAGCATAGATGACGCCGGGGGCGCGGGGGTCGGCGGCGACGGCCGTCGTCTCGCCGCGGACCCAGGCCGGAATGAGTTGAAAGCCGCGGGGAGATCGGCGGTAGAGGCCGCCGAGTGAGGCGATCCACAAGCCTCCCCGTCCATCCAAGGCCAACCCGTTCACTGTCAGATGGGGGAAGTCGGTCGGCGGTACGGCGACGAAATGGTTCCCGTCGCGGTACGCGAGCCCAAGGATCGTGCCGACCCATAGCTCGCCGTGAGCACCTGCGGCGAGCGCGAACACCCAGCTGCTCGGCAACCCCTCCTCGACGCCGAAGCGAGCGAACCTGTCGCCGTCGTAGCGATAGAGCCCGTCCTGCGTCGCCACCCAGAGAGAGCCGGCCGAGTCCTGGGCCAGCCCCTCGATGGCCAGGTTACGCAGCCCTTGCGCCGTGCCGTAAGTGCGAAAGCCGAGCCGGCCAGGAGGCAAGCTGCTGCCGGCGCCGTGCACGGCGCCGGTGGTGCAGAGAATCGCGAGCAGGAAGGCGACGCAGCGAGCAAGGTCCCCTGCAAAGCGGCCGACCGAGGGCGGCAGGAGGCGTGATGCAGGGAGGGCGGTCCGACCTGAGCTGCGACGCATGGTAGGGCTCCACCGGCATCGAGAGCGTGTGCCGATGGGCCCATCCTTGCTCCCGCCGCGGTGCGCCCGCCATCAGCCGGCACCCCGATAAGATATAGGAAGCACGTCCCAAACCTTGTCCGGGGTCGTCCTACAACCTCCTCTCACACTCGTCTGTCAACAGACACATGAGCTCTTGCAGGTGCTCGAAGCGAGTGTACAAATTCACGGCGCACAGGCGAAAGTAGGTAGCTCCCTTCAACATCGTGGTGCCGATCCAGAACCGGCCGTCGCTCTCTACCGCGCTGGCGACCTCGGCGTGAAGAGTCGCGAGCCGTTCTGGCGCCACCCCCGCGGGCGCGAAACGAAAACAGATGCTGGACATCTTCGGTGCGCACGCCACCTGGAAAGGCGGCGTGTGCTCGATCAGGGCCCGCAGGCGCGCCACGGCCTCGACATTGGCGTCCACCCATTCGCCAAGCTGTCGCGCGCCGTAGCGGAGGAGTATCAGCCATACCTTGAGTGAGCGGAACCTCTTCGACTGCTCGAGATTATGCTCGAAATAGTTGAAGCGCCGATGGCCGTGGTCGAACTCATCGGTAAGGTAAGCCGGCTTGAGCCCGAACGAGCGCGACAGCCGGGCCGCGTCGCGTACCACGATGGCTCCAGCGCCGATGGGCGAGAAGAACCACTTGTGCGGATCAACCGTCACCGAATCCGCGAGCTCGATGCCGGCCAGCAGCCCCGGCGTGCGCCGGGAAAGCAGCATGCCGCCACCGTAGGCGGCATCCACGTGAAGCCACAGCCCCTCCCGATCGGCAATCTGGCGCAGCGCGCGAAGATCGTCGACCGACCCCGTGTTGGTGGTGCCGGCGAGCGCGACGATGCACGCTGGGCGAATCCGCTCGCGCTTGTCCTTCGCGATCGCTGCCTCCAGCGCATCGAGGCGCACGGCATACTCGCCATCGGTCGGAATCGCTCGCAGCGCCGCTCGACCGTAGCCCACGACGTCGACCGCCTTGTCAACCGAGATATGTCGCTCTTCAGAGACATACACGCCGCAAGCCTCGCTCACGCCCTCGAGCTGCGCCCGATCGCCGGATGCGAAATCGCGTGCCAGCTTCAGGCCGGTGAGATTCGCAGTCATGCCGCCGCTCACGAAATGTCCGCCGGCCTCCGGCCCGTAGCCGACGAGGTCGGCGAGCCAGCGCACCACCTGACGTTCGAGCGCCGTCGCCGCGGGAGAGATCGTCCACGCGCACAGGTTCTGATTGATCACCGCGGCCACCAGGTCTCCGAGCGCTCCGATCGGCAGGGGCGATCCGGTGATCAGGCCCAGGTACCCGGGGCTGCTCAGCTGCGTGCAATGCGGCAGCACGTCGCGTTCGAGGGTCGCCAGGACTTCCTCGAGGGCGCTCGGCGCGAGCGGCAGAGGGCGCTCGAAGAGACCGTGCAACTCGTCTACTCGAGCGGGTGGGAGGACAGGCTTCGTGGCCGCCTCGTCGAGATATACAGCCAGGCGCTCGACGAGGTGATGCCCGGCGCGGCGAAACTCTTCCAGATCCATCGTGATCGTCTCCACGTGCTCTTTGGTTGCGGCCGAGGTCGATGCTGCCGCCGTGTGCAGCAGCTGTAAATGGGGCGGCGCGTTGACGGATCAGTCCCCGCACACCGCGCGCCGCAGCCGCCGGACCGCGCCGGGGATCTGCGCCACGCTGGTGCCGCCGTAACCGAGGACCAGCCCCTGGTGGGCGGGCTGGCCCAGGTAGCAAGCGGACAGCGGCATCGCCCAGATGCCGTCCCGCGCCGCGCGCTCCGCGATCGGCCGGTCTCCCGAGCTGACGGCAAGGATCGCGGTGAGATGAAAGCCGGCCTCCGCGCCGACGACCGTCAGCAGGGGGCAGACCTCGCGGCGGAGGGCCTCGACCAGGACGCTGCGACGCTCGGCATAGAGCGCTCGCGTCCGCCGCAGGTGGCGCGCGAAGTGCCCTTCGGCGATGAAGTCCGCAAGGACCGCCGGGTTCAGGGCAGGCGGAAAGATGTCCATTGCCGCGCGCACCGCCGAGAACCGCTCTATCAGGTCGGGCGGAACGACCAGGTAGCCGACCCGCAGCGACGGAAACAGCACCTTGCTGAAGGTCCCCATGTAGATCACGCGGTCGTCACGATCGAGCCCCTGGAGCGAGGCGATCGGCTGGCTTTCATACCGGTACTCGCTGTCGTAATCGTCCTCGATGATCCAGGCGCCGGTGGCATGCGCCCACTCGAGCAGCCGCAGGCGGCGGGCCGGGCTCATGGCGACCCCGAGCGGATACTGGTGGGACGGCGTCACCAGGGCGGCCCGCGCTCGCGGGCAGAGCTCGATGCCCGCCGCCACGTCCATGCCGTCTTGGTCGACCGGTACCGGCACCAGCCGGGCCCCTGCCATGGCGAGCGCTTCTCGCGCCCCGCGGTAGCCGGGCTCCTCGACCCACATCGGCTGGCCGGGGTCGAGCAGCACGCGGGCGGTGATCTCGAGCGCCTGCTGGGAGCCGCTCACCACCATGACCTGCTCGGCCTCGCAGCGCAC
>DASZHY010000216.1:0-3064 GCA_035949675.1 Thermoanaerobaculia bacterium | reverse complement strand
ATTTCGGGGGAGCAGTCGCATGTCGTCGATCCAGGCGCCGCAGGGGCGGGTTCGAATACCGAATGGTACCGCGTTACCAGCGGCAAGGCGGCCGGGCCGGCCCGGCGGTCACGATCGCGAGACCGCCGGGCAGACGATCCTCAACCGTAGGTGCGCCCCTCGTCGCGCAGGTAACCCAGGCGCGCCAGCACCAGCATGCCGGCGGTGAACACCACCAGGTACACCAGGCTCGCGGCGGCCGGCTCCTGGTTCCCCGCCCCGATCACCTTGAGCGCCAGCTGCGCATAGTGGTAGGCCGGCAGGCCGTGGGCGATCTGGCGCACGAAGGCGGGCAGCAGCGGGTAGGGGATCCACAACCCCGAGGCGAACGACATCGGCAGCGACAGCAGGTTGCACCACATGGGCGCCGAGGTCGGGCCCGCCCAGTAACCGATCGCCAGGCCTACCGCCGCGAAGGGCAGCGCGCCGAGCACCAGCACCGCCGCCAGCTCGGCGAGCGTCGCGGCCGGCGCCCGCACGTGACCGGGGCCGAGCCCCACTACCAGCAGCATGGTGACGAATCCGGCGCTGAACAGCAGCGCCATCGCCAACTTGCCGGCGAACAGTGCCAGCGGCGGCATGGGAGTGGCGCGCTTGAGCAGCAGCCATCCCTGGCCGCGCTCCCCCGCGACGCCGACGCCGAAGGCGAAGAGGGAGACGTTCATCACCCCGAACACGCCATAGGTGGCCAGCAGGTACTCCGCGATCGAGACGCCGCCCAGGGGGCCATAGCGCATCGCCACCCCGAACAGCAGGTAGAACATGATCGGAAACCCGAAGGCCGGCACCACGAACCCGGGAAGCCGCACCGCCTTGCGCGCCTCGGACAGCGCTTCCAGCCAGTAGATCCGGACCAGGCTCCGGCGCGGCGCCGCCGCCTCCGGGGACGCGCCGGTGTACGTCGCCAGGGAGCTCATGCCGCCTCCTTGTCGTTGGCGGGCGCCAGCCCGCAGGTCAGCGCCAGGAACGCCTCCTCGAGGCCAGCGCCGCGCACCTCCAGGCCCGAGAGCGTCGGGTCGGCGGCGAGCAGCGCCCCGACCAGCCGCTCCGGCTCGGACGCGAACAGCTCGACCAGGTCGCCGTCGCGGCGCACGGCGCGGAGCCCCGGCAGCCGCTCGAGCTCGCCGGCGGCCAGCGCAGTGCGGCAGCGCACCGTGCGCCCGACCACCCGCGCCTTGATCTGGTCGGGAGTGCCCTCGGCCAGCACGTGGCCGCGGTCGAGCAGCACGATGCGGTCGGCCAGGGAATCGGCCTCCTCGAGGTTGTGGGTGGTCAGCAGCACCGAACCGCCGCTGCGCTTGCGCGCCGCGATCCGTTCCCACAGCGAGCGCCGGCTCTCGACGTCCAGCCCGGCGCTGGGCTCGTCGAGGAACAGCAGATCGGGATCGCCGCACAGCGCCAGCGCGAACAGCACCCGCTGGCGCTGGCCGCCCGACAGCTTGCCGAACTGCCGCCCCTCGAGACCGCCGAGACCGGCCGCCGCGACCACCTCCGCCATCGGCAGCGGGTGCGGGTAGTAGCTCGAGAACAGCTCGATGTGCTCGCGCACCTTGAGCGTCTCGGGGACCTTCGACACTTGCAGCATCGCCCCCACCCTCACCCGCGCCGCGGTCCGCGACGGGTCCATCCCGAACAGCCGCGCCGACCCGGCGCTCGGCCGGATCAGGCCCATCAGCAGCCGCACGGTGGTCGTCTTGCCGGCGCCGTTCGGCCCCAGCAGTGCCACCACCTCGCCCGCCCGCACCTCGAAGTCGAGATCCGCCACCGCCTGCACCTTGCCGAAGCTCTTGCTCGCCCACTCGAGCTCCGCCACGACGCCACCGCCGCCGCCAGCGCCGCCGCCGCCGGGGCCGCCACCGCCGGGGACGCCGCCGCTGGCGCCGCCGCCGCCACCGCCCGTCCGGCGCCCCGCCGTTCTGCCCTGCTCACTGCCTCCGCTGCCCATTGGCTTCCTCCCCGAGGATCCACCCTGTCGTCCCTGTGATCCGCAGTCGTCCCAGTTGTCCCTGCCGTCGCTGCCGTCGTCGAGGAACAGTCTCGCCGGCTGCCGCCGCCGGCGGCAGGGGCAGACGTCATCACTTTGCCCTGACAGATGTCACACGGGTGTAGGGGGTCGCGGCGGCGAAGGGCACAGCGGCAAGGCGGCCCGGTGCCGGGCCCGGCGCGGCGAGCCGGACACGGGGCGGCGCCAGGCCCCGTGCCGGTTCGGTTCAGTGCCTCTCTGGCTGCTCGAGGTCGCTCTGGAAGCGCGGATCGATCTCGGGATCGTTGAAGGCGCTGCTGAAGCCGATGACCGATAGGAGCTGACCCTGCTCGAGACCGCTCACGTCGATGCCGGTCGAGGTGTTGACGAAGATCCTGATCGGGCCGGAGCCGTCGTCCACGAACACCTTGCTGCCGAACGGAGGATCGGGCACCACGGGCTGGGTGATCACTCCCACGACCCGGACGATCAGCCCCTGGTTGGCGGGTCCGACACCGCCGGTGCGCACCCAGAGCGGCCTCACCCCGCGCCCGTGGCCCTCGGCCTCCACGTCGCTGTCGGCAGCCGGCACCAGGGTCAGCAGGCCGAAGCTGTCCACGAGCTGGCCGGTCACCAGCACGCGCTGCCGGACGGCGAGCCCCAGGTTCGTCGCGACGCTCACGTAGATGCCGCCGGTCTCGTCCTGGATGGCGAAACCCTCGTCGAAGCTGCTGGACGAGAATGCTCCCGAAGGAACGGTGACCGAGCCCTCGACCGTCACCACGGTGCCCAGCGGCAGGCGGCGCGCGTCGCCGATCGCAATCGGGTGCGGGTCGTGCGCCGGCATGACCCCCGCCGGCGCCAGGGCCGCCATCGTCGCCGGGTTGATGATGAAGGCAGCGCAGGCGGCGGCAAGACCTGCCGCCCGCCACGCCCGGGTTGGAATCAGTCGCGGGGTTCGGACCATTGGGATTCTCCTATCGTGTCAGCGTCGGCCAGGAGGAAAAATCGATAACAGATTATATACGCATCATCGCCAGTTCTCCAGTCACCCGGCCGCCG
>DASZHY010000215.1:0-9774 GCA_035949675.1 Thermoanaerobaculia bacterium | reverse complement strand
TAGCGCGCGCTCTCCGGGTTCAGGAAGGTGCCTTCGTGCAGCTCCTCGAAGGCCTGCCGCAGCTGCTCCTGGGTGTTCATCACGATCGGTCCGTACCAGGCCACGGGCTCGGCCAGCGGCTTGCCCGAGATCAGCAGGAAGCGGATCCCCTCGTCGCCGGCCTGCACCGTGACCTCGTCGCCGCGGTCGAAGAGCACCAGGGAGCGGTTGTCGGCCTCGGCGGGCGGCGCGGTGTCCAGCCAGCCCACCCCTTCGGTCGGCACCGCGAGGGGGCCCGAGGCGTTGCAGAACTTCCCCGAGCCCGCGAACACGTAGGCGAAGGCGTGACGCGTGGTCTCGACTGGCAGGCTCCGGCGGCGGCCCGGCGGCACCGAGACGTCGAGGTAGACCGGCTCGGCGGCGATCCCGTCCACGGGGCCGACGGCGCCCCAGAAGCTGCCGCAGACGACGTGCACGTGGGTGCCGTCGTCCTCCGTGACCTCGGGGATGTCGGCGGCCTTGACCTCCTGGTAGCGGGGCGTGGTCATCTTGAGCGAGGACGGCAGGTTCCCCCACAGCTGGAAGCCGTGCATGCGGCCGGTCCGGTCGCCCTTCGGCATCTCCTGGTGGATGATCCCCCGCCCCGCGGTCATCCACTGCACGTCGCCGGCGGCGATGGCGCCGCGATTGCCCAGGCTGTCGCCGTGCTCGACGGTGCCGGCGAGGACATAGGTGATGGTCTCGATGCCGCGATGGGGGTGCCAGGGAAACCCGGCCAGGTAGTCCTCGGGAACGTCGTTGCGGAAGTCGTCGAGGAGCAGGAAGGGATCGAAATCGGAGGTGTTGCCGAACCCGAACGCGCGCCGCAGGTGCACGCCCGCGCCTTCGAGAGTCGGCTTGGCGCGGATCAGCCGCCGGACCGGTCGAATGGACATGCTGGCCTCCCCCGGCAGTCTACCATCCGGACCTCGCTCAGGCGTCCCGGTGGACGATGGTGCCGACGTGCTCGCCGGCGAGGGCGGCCTGGATGCGCTTGGGGCGGCGGCCGTTGATCAGCTGGAAACGGTCGAGGAGGCGGGCGTTGGCGAGCAGGTCCAGGAGCACCGGCTCGAAGGGGAGGGTGGCGAAGCGGCGGCGGCGCAGCTCGGCGAGGCCGATCTCGGGGATGAAGCGGGCCGACGGATCCTGCTTGGGGTCGGCGTCGTGGAGGCCGTCCACGTCCTTGACCAGCGTGAGGCTCTTGCAGCCGAAGCATTCGGCGAGCAGGAAGGCGCCGGCGTCGGTGCGGTGCGGCGGGATGCTGCCGACCCCGGGCGGATGCTCCCAGAGCGAATAGGGCGGCACGCTGCTGAACACCACTCCGGGCGCGCTGTGCACGAAGAGCGGCAGCAGGTGGCCGAAGATCTCCGGCGGGATGGCGACGACGCCGTAGGGAGCGAGCAGGGTGCCGAGGATGTGGGCGTTGCCGAGCGCGTCGGCGGCGGCCAGCTGGGCGAGCACGCCGGTGGGCAGCCCGAGGTCGATGCCGATCGAGAAGACGTGGCGGGTGCGCACGCCGCCGCCGGTGCCCAGGATCAGCTTCCAGCGCTCGAGGCACGAGGCGAGGGCTGCGACCACCGGGTAGACCACCTCCCTCCCGGCGTCGAGGATGGAGCGGCCGCCGATCTTGAGCACGTGCGCCTCGGGCAGCATGCGGAAGACCGGGCTCTCGGTCGAGCGCTCGACGTCGCGGTCCAGCAGGCTCTCGCGCATCAGCCGCGAGCGGACGTGGTGGCGCGGCCTGGGGTCGGTCGCGGGATCGGCGACCCCCGCGGGCCGGGGGTCGATCCGGGTTGGCTCGGACGCTGCGGATTCGGGCTCGGACATCGGGGCGCTTTCCTCGCGGGAGGCGGCGTCAGTCGGCGGTGATGACGGTGCCCACCGGCTCGCCATCCAGGGCGCGGGTGAGGTTGCCGGGGACCAGGCCGTTGACGATCTGGATCGAGCGGCGGATGCGGGCGTTGGCCATGAACTCGAGGACGGCCCGCTCGACCACCACGTCCTGCAAGTCCATGGCCGCGAGCTCGGCGACCGTGGCGCGGGGGATGAAGCGGGCGTGCTTGTCCTTCTTGGGGTCGGCGGTGTAAAGGCCCTCGACGTCCTTGACGTAGATCATCGAGCGCGTCCCGAGGACCTCGCTGACCAGGTAGGCGCCGGTGTCGGTGCGGTGGGGCGGGATGCGTCCGCTGCCGATCCTCGGATTCTGCTGCCAGTAGATGTAAGGGGGCATGCCGAAGAAGATGACGGCGCCGCGCTCGGCGAGGTAGAGCGGGAGCTGCGCGAACTGGGCGGGCTCGATGAAGGGGATGCCGTGCTTGGCCAGCAGGTAGCTGATCATGCGGGCGTTCTGCATGCTGACGAAGGTGCCGAGCACCGAGAGGACGCCGGTGGGCATGCCGAGGTCGAGGCCGACGCTGTAGGCGTGCCGGGCGCGCGTGCCGGCGCCGGTGCCGAGGACCATCTGGTGCCGGCCGAGATTGGCGACGATCTCGTCGATGAGCGGAAACACAGCGGCGCGCCCGCGGTCGATGAAGCTCTGGCCGCCGATCTTGACGACGTTGGCCTGCGGCAGGATGTGGACGGGCGCGGGCAGCCCGGTGCGGGCAAGCAGGTCCGCGTCGGAGAGCGAGCCCTCCACCAGCGCCTGGCCCAGCTCGCTCAGCAAGGCCTCCTCTCCGGCATCGCCGGCGGCGCCGGCGTCGCGCTTCGTCTCGGGCTCCGTCATCCCAGGCCCCATCTCCTTCTCCGGTTCCGGTTCAATCTTCGTGCTCCATCGCGGGCGGTGCCGGCAGCGTGGCCGGCAGGCGCACGCCCTCGAGCACGTAGCTCTCCTCGGCGGGCCACTCGGCGTCGAGGCCGCCGAAGGTCCGCGCCGCCCAGCTTTCCAGCTCGGCGAGCACCGACTCCTGGACTCCGGGCGGCAGGACGATGCCGCCCAGGCCGGGCTTGCTCCGCCAGCTGTCGAGCGACTGGCGGGGGGTGTGCCGCGCCGGCCAGCGCGCCACGATGCTGCGCGGCAGCTCGGCGGCGCCCCGCTCGCGGCAGGCCGCCAACAGGCCGCGGCTGCCGGCGGTGCGAGGCACGAAGCCGCGCTCGCGCACCAGCCGCTGCATCTCGCGCGACATGCGGGCCTTGACGCTGTCCGGGCGCCGCTCGACCCAGCCCAGCAGGCAGGCGCCGCCGTCTGCCGCTGCCTCGCCGGCGGCGCGGGCCGCGCGCGAAACGACGCGGAAGACCTCGTCGACGACGTGCGCGAGCGGCAGCAGGTGGATCGCCCGCGAGCTGAAGATCACCCGCACCGCACCGGCGGGCAGCGGCCAGGGGCGCGCACCGTCGGCCTGCACCAGGCCGGCCCGGGCCGCCCCCGGACGGCGGCGGAAGACCTCGAGCATGCCGCGCGAGAGATCCAGTCCGACGTAGCGCACCGGGTGCGCGAGAAACCAGCGGCCGATCATCCCGGTGCCGGCCCCGATCTCGAGCACGCGGTCGCCGGGACCGGTCCGCGCCAGGGCGAGGACGGCGGCGGCGATGGCACGGCAATCACCCTCCGCCAGAGCGACGCGCCGGTCGAACTGCGACGCCTGGCCGTCGAAGGGGGTCGGCGAACCGAGCCCGGTGGGCGGCGCTGGCATCGCTACGGCGTCCGGAATACTTAGTTCCTCGAAAGTTGCAGCCGGACCATATGGGAAGTGGCGCGGCCAAGGCAAGGGGCTTGGACCGGCTGGAACGACCGGTTCCCCGCGCTCGTGCCAAAGATCGTGCTCAGCCGGCGCCGGCGCGGCAACCTCTATAATCGGCCGCATGCCGGGCACTTACGACGAGCTGCTGGCGGCGGCCGTGACGGCGGCGAACGCCGGATCGATCGTGTTGCAGCGGTATTTCCGGTCCGCCGACCTGGAGGTGGCGCGCAAGGGCGAGAACGATTTCGTCACCCGCGCCGACCGCGAGAGCGAGGCGGCGGTGCTGGCAGAGGTGCGCCGCCGCTTTCCGGGGCACCGCATCCTGGCCGAGGAGGGCGGCGGGGCCGGCGGCGGCGACAGCGAGTACGAGTGGCTGGTCGATCCGCTCGACGGCACCACCAACTTCCTGCAAGGCCTGCCGATCTGGTGCGTCTCGGTGGCCTGCCGGCGCGGCGAGGAGGTGGTGGCGGCGGCGGTCCAAGAGCCGCCGGGCGGCAACCTGTTCACCGCGGCGCTGGGCTCCGGCGCGCGCTGGAACGGGCGGCCGATGGCGGTCTCGGGCCATCCCGGGCTGAAGGGGTCGTTCCTGGCCACCGGCTATCCCTTCCGCGCCCATGCCACGCTCGACGTGTATCTCGACGTCTTCCGCGAGGTCTTCCTTGCCGCCAAGGCGATCCGCCGCTGCGGCGCGGCGGCGCTCGACCTCGCCTACACGGCGGCCGGCGTCTACGACGGCTTCTTCGAGTTCCGGCTGTCGCCTTGGGACATTGGCGCCGGCGTGCTGCTGCTGCGCGAGGCCGGCGGCGCCTTGACCGACGTGGACGGCGGCGACAGGTACTTCGCCGGCGGCAACGTGGTGGCCGGCAGCCCGGCGGTGCAGCGCGAGCTGCAAGCGGTGGTGGGCCGGCACGCCAGCGAGGCGGACCTGGACCGCCTGAGCCCGGTGCAGGCGCCCGCTGCCGCCGCCAAGGTCTGACGGCGAGCCGATGACCGGAGGAGGAAGGCAGCTCCGCGGCAGGCCCTGGCCGAGCCGGACCGAGAGCCCGCCATGAAGCGACCGCAGCCAGACGGCGCGGCCCCCGCCAGCTTCGAGGTACAGGTCCATCCGGCGGGGAGCCGCGGGCGGGTGCGCTACTTCCGGCTGACCCGCACCCACATCACCTTCTGGTCGGTCCTGGGGCTCCTCTACCTGTTCCTGCTCGCCGCCGCCGGGGGCATGGCGCCCGCGGTGGTTTCCGGCTGGTTCGGCAGCGAGGAGTACCGCGTCCTGGCAGGCGAGCGGGCACGGCAGGGCGAGCGGCTGCTGGCGCTGGTCGGGCGGCTCGAGCAGCTGCGGACGAGGAGCGAAGAGCTGGCGATGCGCGTGCGCATGGCGTCGGCCGCCTACGGGATCCCCGCCGCGGCGGCCGCCGCGCTCCCCGAGGCGGCGGCGGGCGCGCGCGCCGCGGCAGCCGTGGGCAGGCAGGATGCCGCCGCGCCGGAGTCGATCTACGACGGCGCCATGCGGCAGGGAGACCGCCTGCAGGCGCGCATCGCCGGCCAGCTCGGCGCCGTGGAGGCGGGGCTGGCCGCGGTGCGCGGCTTCGAAGCGCTCCATCCCGACCAGGTGCGCGACACGCCGGCCGCCTGCCCGCTGCGCGGCGACCGCTACGTGCTCAGCAACCCTTTCGGCCGCCAGCGCGGCGCCTTCAGCCCGGAAGGCGAGTTCCATGCGGGGATCGACCTGGCGGCGCCGCGCGGCACGCCGGTCCTGGCCCCGGCTGCCGGGACCGTGGTGTTCGCCGGCGTCTCGCCGCTGGCCCGCAGCCCGGCCTGGTGGCGCTACGGCAACCTGGTGGCGGTGGCGCACGGCGACCGCTACCTCACGCTCTATGGCCACTGCGGCGAGATCAAGGTGCGGGCCGGTCAGGCGGTGCGGCGGGGCGAGGTGCTGGCGAGCGTCGGCAGCTCCGGCTTTAGCCTGAGCCCGCACCTGCATTACGAGGTGCGGCGCCGTGTCGGCGGGGGCGCCGGCGGCGCGCTGGTGCCGGTCAATCCGCTGATCTACATCCTGGACCGCCGCTGGCCGGACGAGGAGCGCCTGCTGGCCCGCGCGCTCGAGCCGGCGAGCGGGTACGAGCCGTTGCCGCCGGGGCTCGACCGCGCGGCGCCTACAGGCCGGTGACCCGGACCACTTCCTCGAAGGTGGTGAGGCCCTCGGCCAGCTTGCGGAGGGCGGACTGGCGGAGGGTGCGCATGCCGTTCTTGACCGCCTCGCGCTTGATCTCGGGGGCGTCGGCGCCGCGCAGGACCAGCGACTTGATCGCATCGTCGATGGGCAGGATCTCGAAGATGCCGGTGCGGCCCAGGTAACCGGTGCCGCGGCACTCGAAGCAGCCGCCGCCTTCCTTGACCTTGATGCGCTTGCCGGCCGGCACCGACAGGCGCAGGGTCGCCGCCTCGTCGGCGGTCAGGTAGCGCTCGGCGATGCAGTGCGGGCAGATGCGGCGCAGCAGGCGCTGCGCCATGGTGCCGACCAGCGTCGAGCCGATGAGGAAGCGCTCCACCCCCAGGTCCACCAGGCGGGAGATCGAGGAAGCGGCGTCGTTGGTGTGCAGGGTCGAGAACACCAGGTGGCCGGTGAGTGCCGCCTGGATGGAGTACTGGGCGGTCTCGGGGTCGCGGATCTCGCCCACCATGATGACGTCGGGGTCCTGCCGCAGGATGTGGCGCAGGGCGCCCGCGAAGGTGATGCCGACCTTCAACTGCACCGCCGTCTGATTGAATTCCTCGTAGACCATCTCGATGGGATCTTCGATGGTGGTGACGTTTAGCTCGCGGGTGGCGATGGTCTTGAGCGTCGAGTAGAGGGTGGTGGTCTTGCCGGAGCCGGTGGGACCGGTCACCAGGATGATGCCGTGAGGGCGGCTGATGAAGTCGTTGAACAGCTGCATCTCGTCCGGATAGAAGCCGAGCCCGGTCAGGTCCTGCAACAGCAGCTGCGGATCGAAGATGCGCATCACCACCTTTTCGCCGAAGGCGACGGGCAGCGTGGCGACGCGCAGCTCGACGTCGTGGCCCCCGCGGGTGGCCTTGACGCGGCCGTCCTGGGGCCGGCGCTTCTCGGCGATGTCCAGGCGCGACATGGTCTTGATCCGCGACACCACGGCGGCATGGACGATCTTGGGCATCTTCTGGATGTCGTGCAGGACGCCGTCGATGCGGAAACGGATCAGGCTCTCCTCGCGCTTGGGCTCGATGTGGATGTCGCTCGCCCGGCTGTCGAAGGCGTGCTGCATCATGAACTCGACGGCATTGACCACGTGCTGGTCGGAGGACTCGATCTCGGCCTCGCTCTTCATCCGCACCAGCTGCTCGAGGTTGCCGAGATCGATGCCGCTCGCCAGGTCGCGCTCGGCGCGTTTGACCGAGTGGCGGAGGCCGTAGAACTCGGTGATCGCCTTGAGGATGTCGGGCTCGGAGGCGACCACCAGCTCGAGGTCGCGGCCGGCGATGCGGCGGAAGGAGTCGACGCCCTCGAGATCGTAGGGATTGGCGCAGGCGACGCGCAGGCGGCCGTTGTTCATCTGCAGCGGGATCATGCGGTGGCGGCGCGCGAACGGCCGCGACATCTTCGACTCCATGAGGTCGGCGTTGAGGCTCAGGCTGTCGATGCGCTGGTGGATCAGCCCGGCGTCGGCGGCGATGGCCTGGGCGATCTCCTGCTCGCCGATGGCCACCGCCGAGTCCTTGGCGTTGGGCAGGTGCAGCCGCATCACCAGGTCGTAGGCGAGGGCCTTCTGCTCGTAGGCGGAGCTCGAGCGCAGGCGGTGGGGCACCAGCTTGGCCTCCTGGCGGATGGCGTCGCCCTGCTCGCGGGTGACGTAGCCCTGGCGCACCAGGATGTCGGCCACCAGCTCGGGACTCAGGATCATCGGTGCGGACCTCCTCCTACTGCCATCCCTGCTGCCATCGTTTCGTCACCAGTTTAGCGGAAGGCGCCTCCGGGGTCAGCGGGTGGCCGCGAGCGCGGTGAGCTGAAGCTCGACCCGTTGTCGTTACTGGAGGTGCGGACGGGAGCCAGCAATCCAGGACGGGACGAGAGGGAGGTCGCTCTAGTGCCTAGAAGCATCAGGGGAGACAGGGAACCCGGGGCCGCCGGGGCGATGCGTGTCGTGGTGACCGGGATCGGCGCGGTGACGCCGCTGGGCACCGGCAAGCAGGAGCTGTGGGCGGCGCTGCTCGCCGGCAAGCTGGGGTTTGCGCCGGTCGAGTCGTTCGACACTTCGCCCTTTAGCGTCCACCTGGGGGCCGAGGTGCGGGGGTTCTCGGCTGCTCCCTACGTGCACACGCTCGACCCGGAGCGGCTCGGGCGCGCCTCGCAGCTGGCGATCGCCGCGTCCCGCCTGGCGCTCGCCGATGCCGGCCTGGACGACTGGCTGCAGGGGGAGCAGTGGGGAGTGCCCGCCGAGCGCGCCGGGGTGGCGCTGGGCACCACCGCGGGCGAGTCGCGCGAGATCGAGCGCTTCGACGACCGCTACCTGGCCGGCGAGCTGGACGCGGTGGGCGGCGAGTTCATGGCGCTCTATCCCAGCCACATGATCGCGGCGCACGTGGCGCGCGAGCTGGGCCTGGCGGGGGTGAACACGATGATCCCGGCGGCCTGCGCGGCCGGCAACTATGCCCTGGCCCATGCCGTGGACGCGCTGCGCGCCGGGCAGGCCGAGGTGATGCTGGCCGGCGGCGCCGACGCCTTCTCGCGCACCACCTTCACCGGCTTCGCCAAGCTCGGCGCCATCGCTCCCGAGCGCTGCCAGCCGTTCGATCGCGGGCGCAAGGGCATGATCCCGGGGGAGGGGGCGGCGGTGCTGGTGCTCGAGCCGATGGCGGCGGCGCGGCGGCGCGGGGCCCGCATCTACGCCGAGGTGGCGGGCTACGGGTTGTCGTGCGACGCCCATCACATGACCGCCGCCCATCCCGCGGGCGAAGGAGCCGTGCGGGCGATGACCCGCGCCCTGGCCGACGCCGGGGTCGAGCCGCAGGAGGTGAGCTACATCAGCGCCCACGGCACCGGCACGGCGACCAACGACCGGCTGGAGGCGATCGCCGTCGAGCGGGTGTTCGGGGCCGGGACGCGAGTGCCGATCAGCTCGGTCAAGTCGATGCTGGGCCACACCATGGGGGCGGCCGCGGCGATCGAGGCGGCGGTCTGCGCGCTGGCGGTGGCGACCGGCGAGATCCCGCCGACGATGGGCCTGGAAGACCCGGAGGGCGACCTGGACTACGTGCCGGGCGCGGCGCGCCGCCACCAGGTTAAGGTTGCGATGAACAACGCCTATGCGTTCGGCGGCAGCAACGCCTCGACGGTGTTCCGGAAGTGCGACGCGGCGTGAGCCAGGAAGGCACAGTGGCGGTGCACGGCGGCGCCCGGGTGGGTTCGTCCCAGCTCGTGCCGCGGTTCGCGGACCAGGGCTATGGCCGCGAGGAGGTGGCGGCGCGGCGGCGCTGGGTGGAGGAGCGCACGGGGGCGCGGCTGGGCCACGTCGGCAGCCATTCGGTGGCCGGCGACGAGATGCGCGGCAACGTCGAGAACCCGATCGGCGCGGTGCAGGTGCCGCTGGGCGTGGCCGGGCCGCTGGCGGTCGAGGGCGAGCATGCCCGCGGCACCTTCTACGTGCCGCTCGCCACCACCGAGGGCGCGGTGGTCCGCTCCTATGAACGCGGCATGATCGCGCTGACCCGGGCGGGCGGCGTGACGGCGCGGCTGTACGGCGACGAGAACCAGGTCGCGCCGGTGTTCCGGTTCGACGGCGTGGCGGCGGCGCGGCGCTTCTGCTTGCAGCTGCCAGAGCTGCTGCCGGAGCTGCGGGCGGCGGCTGAGGCGACCACCCGGCACGGGCTGCTGCTGCGCCTCGAGCCGCGGCCGCTGGGGCGGGCGGTGATGGTCGCCTTCTGTTACTCGACCGCCGACGCGCACGGCATGAACATGATCGCCAAGGCGACCGAGGCGGCATGCGAGCTGCTGGTCGCCCGCGGCGTGGCCGGGCGTTACACCCTGTTCAGCGGCATGGACTCCGAGAAGCGGGCGAGCGGCGGC
>DASZHY010000214.1:0-6505 GCA_035949675.1 Thermoanaerobaculia bacterium | reverse complement strand
TGCCGGAGATGGCCTGGCGGATCTCCAGCTCGCTGGGGTTGGGGTTGCTCTCGAGCAGGGCGTAGCCGGTCAGCATCATGCCCGGCGTGCAGTAGCCGCATTGCAGGCCGTGCTCCTGCCAGAAGCCCTCCTGGATGGGATGCAGCTTGCCGTCCTTCTCCAGGCCCTCGACCGTCATCACCTCGCGGCCGTCGGCCTGCACGGCGAGCACGGTGCAGCTCTTGACCGGCTGGCCGTCGAGCAGCACGGTGCAGGCGCCGCAATGGGTGGTATCGCAGCCGATGTGGGTGCCGGTGAGCCCCAGTACCTCGCGCAGCAGGTGCACCAGCAGCAGGCGCGACTCGACCTCGGCTTCGTGCTCGATGCCCTGGACCTTGACCCGTATCTTGTGTTGCGCCATGGCTAATGCTCCTTGGCCCACTGGATGGCCTGCCGGAGAGCGCGCGTGGCGAGGACGCGCGCCATCTCTCGCTTGTACTCGACCGTGCCCCGCCGGTCGGCGGTGGGGGAGGCGGCTACCGCGGCCAGCCGCGCCGCCTCGGCGAGCACCTCGTCGGACGGCTGCTTGCCGATCAGGTAGCGCTCGGCCTCGGCGGCGCGCGCCGGCGTCGGCGCGGCGTTGGTGAGCGCGATCCCCGCTTGCGTCACCTTGCCGCCGGCGCCGAGGGTGAGCTGCACGGCGGCGGCCGCGGTGGCGAAATCGCCGACCTTGCGCTCGAGCTTGACGTAGGCGCCGCCGATGCTCGCCGGGGGCACCGGCGGCGCCGGCGGCGCCGGGACGCGGATCTCGATCAGAATCTCGTCGGGCTCGAGCGCCGTCTGGAAGAGACCGTGGAAGAAGCTGTCGATCGGGATGGTGCGCTGGCCGCCGGGACCGGTCGCCACCACCTCGGCGCGCAGCGCCAGCATGGCCGCCGGGTGGTCGTTGGCGGGATCGCCGTGCGCCAGGTTGCCGCCGACCGTCGCCAGGTTGCGCACCAGCGGATCGGCGATCACCGCCGTGGTCGCGGCCAGCAGCGGGTAGCGCCGGTGGATGAGGTCGGAGCGCTCGAGCGCCGACTCGCGCGTGCGGCCGCCGATGCGCAGCGTGCCGCCCTCCTCCTCGATGTACTCGAGCCCGGGGATGCGGCCGATGTCCACCAGGTGGGCGGCGCTGCCCAGCCGCAGCTTGAGCAGCGGCAGCAGGCTCTGGCCGCCGGAGAGGACCTTGGCGTCGTCGCGATGGCTGGCGAGCAGTGCCACCGCCTCCTCCAGCGTCCGTGGTGCATGGTAGTCAAAAGCTGCGGGAATCATGCGTGTCTCCTTGGCCGGCGCGCCGGCGGCCCCACTATTGATGTGAAAGCCAGTAGACCAGCAACGCGAGCACGATCACTGCGATCCAGAAGCCGGGGCGGCGAAGGGTGCGGCGCGCCGCGCGGCGCGCCGCCGTGGCGCCCAGCGAACCGACGTCCAGGACGTCCTGGGCATCCGGCGCGGCCTGGGCGGCGGCCCGCGGCGTGGGCGGCGCTGATGGCGGCGGCGTCGTCGCCGCGGTGGCCGGGTCGCTCGGCATGGCAGCCGCGGGCGGCGTGCTCGCCGCGGGCGGCGCGGGCACGGCGGCCACGGGCTGGGCGGCGGTCGCGTTCACTGGCGAGGCGGCGCTCTGCCCCGCTGCCGCCGCCGGCGCTGCTGCCGGCGCACGACCTCGAGTCGTTGGAGCGTCTGCTGCCGCTGCTGGCGGCGTGAGGGGGCTGCGATGGGCATCCCGATCGAGAAGAGCTTCGTGGTCAAGGCGCCGGCCGCCGCGGTGTGGGACTTCCTCACCGATCCGGTCAAGGTGGCGAGCTGCCTGCCGGGCGCCGCCATCACCGGCAAGGAGGAGGACGGCCAGACCTGGGGCGGGACGATGACCGTCAAGGTGGGGCCGGTGACCGCGAGCTACCGCGGCAAGCTCCGCTTCGAGCGGCTGGACGCCGCGGCGCGCGAGGCCGAGATCGCCGCCTCGGGCCAGGAGACGCGCGGCAAGGGCGGCGCCGACATGCGCATGAAGAGCCGCATCGTCGAGCGCGCGCCCGGCGAGACCGAGGTGACGGTCTCCTCCGACGTCAACGTCGTCGGGGTGCTGGCGCAGTTCGGCCGCGGCATGATCCAGGACGTAAGCGACCAGATGTTCGCCAAGTTCACCGAAGCCATGCGCCGCCAGCTCGAGGCGCCGGCCGCTGCCGTTGCCGCTACCGTGCCGGCGGCGGCGAGCGGCGGAGCTGGGGCGGGGCCGCCGGGCACGGCCGCCGCAACGGCGGCGGCGGTAGGCGCCAACCCTGTGGCCGCGGCGGCAGGGCCGCCAGCCGGGATCGGGCCCGGGACAACTGGCAGCGCCAGTGGCGTCCTGGACGTCGGCGCCCTGGGCACGGCGGCGCTCGGCCGCGCGGCAGGGCGGGCGGTGCGCCGGCCGGGCTTCTGGGTCGCCGTTGGCGTGCTCGTGCTGATCGTCGTTTGGCTGGCGTCCCGCTAGCGGCCCGCCGGGACCGGCCATGGTGCGGAGCGCCTGCGCTGACTGCCGTTCGCGATCGAAAAGGAGAGAGCGATGATTCCCGCAGCTTTCGATTATCACGCGCCGGCGACGCTGGAAGAGGCACTGGCGCTACTCGCCGCGCACCGCGACGACGCCAAGGTGCTGGCCGGCGGGCAGAGCCTGCTGCCGCTGCTCAAGCTGCGCCTGGGCGCCGCCGGGCACCTGGTCGACATCGGCCGCATTCCGGGCCTCGATTCGATCAAGGAGGAAGCAGGCTGGCTCAAGATCGGCGGCCGCACGCGGGAGTCCGAGCTCGAGCGCTCGGCGCTGATCCGCGACAAGTACCCGCTGCTCGCCGACACCGCGGCGGTGATCGCCGATCCGCTGGTGCGCAACCTGGCGACGGTGGGCGGCAACCTGGCGCACGGCGATCCCGCCAACGACCACCCGGCCGCCATGACGGCGCTGCGCGCCGAGGTGGTGGCGACCGGACCGCGCGGCGCGCGGACGATCCCGATCGACGAGCTCTTCCGCGGTCTGTTCACGACCGCGCTCGACGCCGAGGAGATCCTGACCGAGATCCTCGTCCCGGCGCCGCCGCCCGGCAGCGGCGGCGCCTACGAGAAGCTCGAGCGCAAGGTGGGGGACTTCGCCACGGCCGCCGCCGCCGTGCAGGTGACGCTGGGAGCGGGCGGCGAGGTGGTGAGCGCCGGCATCGCCTTGACCAACGCCGGACCGGCGCCGGTGCGCGCCGTCGAGGCTGAGCGGTATCTGACCGGCAAGCAGCCCGTCGCGGCGGTGATCGCCGAGACCGCGCGGCTGGCGGGAGCGGCCGCCAGGCCCAGCGCCGACCGGCGCGGCACGATCGAGTACAAGCGCGAGATGTCGCGCGTCCTCACCGCCCGCGCACTGCGGCGGGCCATCCAGCGGGCGAAGGAGCAATAGCCATGGCAAAGCACAAGATCCGGGTCAAGGTGCAGGGGACCGAGCGCGAGGCCGAGGTGGAGTCCCGCCTGCTGCTGGTCCATTTCCTGCGCGAGGTGCTGGGCTTGACCGGCACCCACATCGGTTGCGACACCACGCACTGCGGCGCCTGCACGGTGCTGCTCGACGGCCAGCCGGTCAAGTCGTGCACGGTGCTGGCGGTGCAGGCCGACGGGCGGGAGGTGATGACCGTCGAGGGCCTCGAAAAGGACGGCAAGCTCCACCCGATCCAGGAGGGCTTCTGGCAGGAGCACGGCTTGCAGTGCGGCTATTGCACGCCGGGCATGATGATCACCGGCTACGCGCTGCTCGCGCGCAACGCCGATCCCAGCGAGCTAGAGATCCGGCAGGCGATCTCCGGCAATCTCTGCCGCTGCACGGGCTACGTGAACATCGTCAAGGCGGTGCAGCACGCCGCCAAGCTGCGCACGACCGCCGCATAAGGAGAAAACATCATGGCACTCAAGACGACGGCGGAAGTCTGCGGCATGGGACATTCGATGCGGCGCAAGGAGGATCCGCGCTTCATCCGCGGCCAGGGCCGCTACGTCGACGACTTCAAGCTCCCTGGCATGGTGCACCTCGACATCGTGCGCAGCCCGTACGCGCACGCCAAGATCAAGGCGATCCATACCGAGAAGGCGCTGGCGATCCCGGGAGTGCTGGCGGTGATCACCGGCGAGACGCTCAAGCAGTTCAACCTGCACTGGATGCCGACCCTGATGTCGGACACCCAGATGGTTTTGCCGGTCGAAAAAGTGATGTATCAGGCGCAGGAGGTGGCGGGGGTGATCGCCACCGACCGCTACGTCGCGGCCGACGGCGTCGAAGCGGTGGAGGTCGAGTACGAGCCGCTGCCGGTGGTGGTCGATCCCCGCAAGGCGCTCGAGCCGGACGCGCCGGTGCTGCGCACCGACAAGCCGGGCAAGAAAGACAACCATATCTTCCACTGGGAGGCAGGCGACCGCGCGGCCACCGACAAGGCGTTCGCCGAGGCCGACGTCAAGGTCAGCCAGGACATCTACATCCCGCGCATCCACGTGGCGTCGATCGAGACCTGCGGCTGCGTGGCGGACTTCGACCGCGCCATGGGCCACCTGACCGTCTACATGACGACGCAGGCGCCGCACGCCATCCGCACGGTCTTCGCGCTCGTCGCCGGGCACGTCGGGCTGTCGGAGGAGAAGATCCGCATCGTCTCGCCGGACATCGGTGGCGGCTTCGGCGGCAAGGTGCCGGTCTACCCAGGCTACGTCATCGCGGTGGCGGCGTCGGTGGTGCTGGGCAAGCCGGTCAAGTGGATCGAGGACCGCATGGAGAACCTGCAGGCCGACTCCTTTGCCCGCGACTACCACATGACGGCCGAGCTGGCGGCGAAGCGGGACGGGACGATGACGGCGCTGCGCATCAAGACGCTGGCCGACCACGGCTATACCGACGCCGCCGCCAACCCGTCGAAGTTCCCGGCCGGGATGTTCTCGATCTGCACCGGCTCCTATGATCTGCGGCACGCCTTCACCGAGGTGGACGCCGCCTACACCAACAAGCCGCCGGGCGGCATCGCCTACCGGTGCTCGTTCCGCGTCACCGAGGCGGTGCACGCGATCGAGCGCGTCACCGACGTGCTGGCGCAGGAGCTGAAGATGGACCCCGCCGAGCTGCGGCTGAAGAACTTCATCCAGCCGGAGCAGTTCCCTTATCAATCGGCGCTGGGCTGGGAGTACGACAGCGGCAACTACCCGGCGGCGCTGGCGCTGGCGATGAAGACGATCGGTTACGAGGAGCTGCGCCGGGAGCAGGTGGAAAAGCGCCGCCACGGCGAGCTCATGGGGATCGGCATCTCGTCATTCACCGAGATCGTCGGCGCCGGGCCGTCGAAGCAGTTCGACATCCTGGGCATCAAGATGTTCGACTCGGCCGAGATCCGCGTCCACCCGACCGGCAAGGTGATCGCGCGCTTCGGCACCAAGTCGCAGGGTCAGGGGCACGAGACCACCTACGCCCAGATCGTCGCCGAGGAGTTGGGGATCCCGGCGGCGCACGTGCAGGTCGAGGAGGGCGACACCGACACCGCGCCCTACGGCCTCGGCACCTACGCCAGCCGCTCGACCCCGACGTCGGGAGCGGCGTGCGCGGTGGCGGCGCGGAAGATCCGCGACAAGGCGAAGAAGATCGCCGCCTACCTGCTCGAGGCCAGCGAGGAGGACCTCGAGTGGGAGACCGGAAAGTTCTTCGTCAAGGGGGCGCCGCAGAAGGCCAAGACCATCCAGGAGATCGCCTTCGCGGCCTACACCAACCATCCGCCGGGGATGGAGGCGGGCCTCGAGGCGGTGGATTATTACGATCCGCCGAACCTGACCTTCCCGTTCGGCAGCTACATCTGCGTGGTGGACGTCGACCGCGGCACCGGCGCGGTCAAGGTCCGGCGCTTCCTGGCGGTGGACGACTGCGGCAACATCATCAACCCGATGATCGTCGACGGCCAGATCCACGGCGGCCTGGCCATGGGCATGGCGCCGGCGCTGCTCGAGGAGATCAGCTACGACGAGAACGGCAACATCTCGGGCGGGAGCTTCATGGACTACCTGCTGCCGACGGCGATGGAGACGCCGAGCTGGGAGACCGCGAAGACGGTGACGCCGTCGCCGCATCATCCGTTCGGCGCGAAGGGTGTGGGCGAGTCGGCGACGGTGGGCGCGCCGCCGGCGATCGCCAACGCGGTAGTGGACGCGCTGGCGCACCTCGGCGTGCGCCACATCGACATCCCGATCACGCCCGAGAAGGTGTGGACGATCCTCAAGGAGAAAGGGGTGGCGGAGTAGCGGACGGGCGGGCCGGGCCGGGCGGCGGCGGGCGGCAACGGGCCGGACGGCGACGGACGGCGGCGGCGGCGGCGGGCGGCGACGGCGGGCGGCGGGCGGCGACGGGCCGGGCGGCGGCGGGCGGCGACGGCGGGCGGCGGTGGGCAAGGCTATCGATGCCTTTGCATACGTGCAGATTCGGCTTTGATCCCGCCGCGCATTTCGTCTA
>DASZHY010000213.1:0-23144 GCA_035949675.1 Thermoanaerobaculia bacterium | reverse complement strand
CCATGGTCATTGGGTCGTGCCAGCCAGCGAGCAGGGTGACCGCACCCAAGACCTCGATCGGGGCAGCAACGGCGGCGATCGTAGTGCCAATGACCGGGCCAGCGGCGAGCGAGCCGGAGCGCGATGCCGCCCAGAATCCCGCCAGCAGCACGATGCCGGCGCCCACCAAGGTCGAAACATTTGCACGAGCATGGAAATCCGCCGGCGGCACCAGCCAGTCCAACGCTGTCCGGGCAATGAAGGCGACAGCGAACAGAGCCGCCCACAGGCGAGCGCTTCGCCACACGAACCCGAGCACCTGCCTCACGTACCAGATATCCGCTCGCCGACGTCCCCGTGCCGGACGCACATTCTCGCGGTACTGTTCGAGGAGATCGCCCGACACGCTGTCGGAATCCCTGGTGGCGAGACAGGCTCGCAGCAAGATCTCGGCCCAGCCCGGAGGCGTAGCGTCAACGCTCATGCGTTTCCTTTCAGCGGCCACTGCAGGCCGCGCCACAAGTTGTCGACAGCCGCCCGGGCTGAATTGAGCGCGATCAGGCCATCGGGCTGCAAGCGATAAAATCGCCGCGCGCGGCCGCCGCGGACCGGCGTGCCCGGCCCGAGGCTCGACGTGATCAGACTCTTCCGCTCCAGCCGAACGAGAGTGGCGTGCACCGCGCCGGCCGCGACGTCCCGCTCCAGTCGCTCCTGGACCTCGTTGAGAACCGCACGGCCGTAGGCACCTTCTCCGAGCCGGACGATCGCCAGCAGCACCGCCTGTTCGAAGGAGCCAAGCACCTCAGCCATTGCCTACATTGTAGATCTAATCCAGCCGGGCTGTCAAGCCACCCCCGATGCGAGGGTCGGGAAGCGGGAGTAAGCGCGCCCGCCGGCGGTCAAGGACGGTCGCACTGGCAGCGCATCGTCATGGGCACACTGCCAAGGCCCTCGTATCCTGAATCGGGCTGAACTTCGTCCCGAAGGGATTGGTATAGGTCTTCGTGCGGCCGGTCTGCGTGTCGGTGACGGCAAGCATGACTTCGACGTCGGTGAGACCGCCTGCAAACACCCAATAGGAGTCGTTGAAGAGGCACCCATCCAGGACCTTCACGACGACCTCGATATTGGCGGCGCTGAAAAACCAGAAATACCCGGTATCGGCAGTGATGGGCACCGCCTGGGCTTCTCCGGAGCCGGAGCTGCCGGCGTTGAACTGGGCCGTCACGCGGAAGCGGTTGCCTTTGAGACAGAGCGCCGAAGGGCTGGGCACGCATATACCCGGGAGCACCGTCACGCTGCTGTTGCCGGCATTGGCTACCCAGATACGCATGCCGTCGAAGACCAGAGCCGTTGGATTGCTGATGCCGGTAGTGAAGGTAGCGAGCTTCTTGCCGTTGCGGACGTCGAGCTCGGTTACGCTGTTTCCCTTTCCAGGAAGCCCACCACCATTGGCGACCCAGATGTGTTTGCCGTCGAACGCGAGCGCCGTGGGCAAGTAAATGTCGCCGCCGGCGGTGAACGTGCCCACTTTGGAACCATCGCTCGCATTGAGCTCCGTGACGCTGTTTCCTGTCAAATTGCCGACCCAGATGTGTCTGCCGTCGAACACGAGGGCGTCGGGTTGCTGGATGTCCCCGCCCGCGGAGAACGTGCCGACCTTCGAACCGTCGCTCGCATTCAGCGCCGTCACGCTGTCGCTTCCCGGCAGTCCGCCGGTGACGTTCGCCACCCAGACGTGCGCACCGTCGAAAGCGAGGGCAACCGGGTTCTTGATGTCGCCGCCGCCGGTGAAGGTGCCGACCTTCGAGCCGTCGCTTGCATTGAGCTCCGTCACGCTGTTGCGATCGAAACCGTGGTTCGCTACCCAGATGTGCGCTCCGTCGAAGGCCAGGCCTCGGGGGTTGTCGATATCGCCTCCGGCGGTAGCGATGTCGACGATCGATCCGTTGCTTGCATCGA
Source organism: Thermoanaerobaculia bacterium (assembly GCA_035949675.1). Taxonomy (GTDB): domain Bacteria; phylum Acidobacteriota; class Thermoanaerobaculia; order Multivoradales; family UBA5704; genus JASLEW01. Next base: position 21,203 of record DASZHY010000213.1, on the reverse strand, counting down.
GCTCCGTCACGCCTGAGAAGTTGTGCGCATCGTTGGAGATCCAAAGGTGAGCGCCATCGAAGACCAGAGCCGAGGGCTTCACCACCGGGAAGGTTCCGACCTTCGAGCCGTCGCTGGCATTCAGCTCGGTCACGCTGCCCGTCTGATCCGGCTCCCCGGAGTTGTTCGTGACCCAGATGTGCGCGCCATCGAAGGCCAAGCCCAGGGGCAAGCTGATGTCGCCGCCGCCCGTGAACTGGGCTTCGGCGAGCCTCGGCAGCACCGCGAGCAGCATCACCGCCAGCGGGAAGACGGTCCTCGGGAATGGCCATGGCAGGGATCCGGCGCCGTTCGTGAGGTCGCGGCGAGCTGACCGGGAGCTCGAGGCGGCGGCAGCGTTGCTTGGGGGCTTTTCCATCCTGCTGCTCTATAGATCATACGATCGCGCTGGGACGCGCGTCCAGGGCCGGCAGCCGGTCGTGACTCTGCGACGCTGCGCCGGCCTGCCGGACGAACCTTTCGGCGGGCTGCAGCGTATGGGAAGCTGGAGCCCTGCCGCGGCGCTCCCGCCTCGGCGCCCGGGGGTGTAGCAATGAAAGAGATCCTCGACGACCTGCGGTTGGCTTTTCGGCTGTTGCTCAAGGACAAGGGCTTCACCGTCACCACGCTGCTGACCCTCGTGGTCTGCATCGGCGCCAATGCCGCGATCTTCTCCGTCGTCAATTCGGTGCTGCTGCGGCCTCTGCCCTTCGCCGCACCGGACCGCGTCGTGCTGACCTACAACAGCTACCCGCGGGCGGGCGTCGTGAGGGCTGGCGCCGGCGTGCCGGACTATTACGATCGGCTGCGCGACGTGAGCGCGTTCGAGCAGATCGCCATGTACCAGAGCCGCGGCCTGACCCTGGGCGGCGCCGGCTCCGCCGAGCGGATTCAAGGCTCCGCCGTCACACCGTCGTTCTTCCCGCTCATCGGCGCGAAGGCGTACCGCGGGCGTCTGCTCCGCGCCGAGGACGGCGAGGTCGGCGGCGAGCACAAGGTGATCCTGAGCTACGCGCTGTGGCGGCGGCTGTTTGCCGGCAGCGACCGCGCGGTGGGCAAGGATCTGCGGCTCAACGGCGTTCCCTACTCTATCGTCGGCGTGCTGCCGCCGGCCTTCCTGTTCCTCGAGGCCGACCGGCAACTATGGATACCGCTCGCGTTCACCGCCGCCGAGCGGTCGGATGAGAGTCGGCACAACAACAACTGGAACATGATCGGGCGGCTGCGGCCCGGAGCCACCGTCCAGCAGGCGCAGCAGCAGATCGACGCGCTCAACGCGCGCAACCTGGAACGGTTCCCGGCGATGAAGCAGGCGCTTGTTGAAGCGGGCTTCCACACCGTCGCCGCGCCGCTGCAAGAGGACCTGGTGGGCAGCATCAGGCCCATCCTCTACCTGCTGTGGGGAGGGGTGTTCTGCGTCCTGCTGATCGGCTGCCTCAACATCACCAACCTGGCTCTGGTCCGCGCCAGCGGGCGCGGCAAGGAGCTCGCCACCCGCCAGGCGCTGGGTGCAAGCCATTTCCGCATCGCCCGCCAGCTGCTGGTGGAGTCGCTGGTGCTGACGGCTGCCGGCGGCCTTGGCGGCGTGCTGCTCGGCCGCTGGCTGCTCGGCTTGCTCGCCTTCCTCGACATCGACGAGCTGCCGCGCGGCGCCGAGATCCACATGGATGCCTTCGTCGTGGCCGTGATGCTGGGGCTCGCTCTCGCGATCGGCCTGGTGGTCGGCATCGTGCCCGTCGTCAGGTTGCTGCGCATGGACCTCAACGCCCTATTGCGGGACGAGACTCGCGGTGGCACCAGCGGCCCCGCGGCCCAGCGCGGGCGGCGCGCTCTGGTGACGGTGCAGGTCGCCTTCGCTTTCGTCCTCCTGGTCTGCGCCGGACTGCTGGCGGCGAGCTTCAAGCGGGTGCTCGCGGTGCAGCCCGGGTTCGACTCCGCCAGGGTGCTCACCGCCAAGATCAGCCTGCCGGCGGCAGGCTACAAAAGCGACACCGAGGTGCAGGCGTTCGCCGCGCGCACCCTGGAGGCGATCCGGCGCCTGCCGGGCGTCGCAGCCGCCGGCCTCACCTCGTCGATTCCCTTCGGCGGCATGTACAGCGACGGCGTCATCTTTCCCGAAGGGTATGCCTTCGGCCAGGGCGAATCGGTGATCTCGCCCAGCAGGATCGCGGTCAGCGACGGCTACGTCGAGACGATGCGAACGCGTTTGCTGCGCGGCCGGCTGTTCAACGCCGGCGACACCGCCCAGGCTCCCCACCGTGTCCTCGTCGACGCCCGGTTGGCGCGCAAATTCTGGCCCAACCTCGACCCGATCGGGCGGCGTGTTTATCAACCCGAGGATTCGCAGCACCTCACGCCCGGGCCCAAGACGGAGTTCTACACCGTCGTCGGCGTCGTCGACAACGTGAAGCTCACCGGCCTGGTCGAGGCCGATGCCCGCTTCGGTGCCTGCTACCATCCCTTTGCGCAATCGCCCAGCCACACCTTCGCGCTTGCAGTTCGCGCGACCGGCGAGCCGCGGCGCCTCACCGGCGCCATTCGCGGCGTGGTGGCGGCCGTCGACCCCGGGGTGCCGATGTTCGACGTCCAGATGATGGACGAGCGCCTGCACCAAACGCTGGTCAGCCGGCGCGTTCCCATGCTGCTCGCGCTTGGCTTCGCCGCGGTGGCGCTCTTCCTCGCTGCCATCGGTGTCTACGGCGTGCTGGCGTACCAGGTGGCTCAGCGCACGCGCGAGATCGGCATCCGCATGGCGCTTGGCGCCACGGCGCGGATCATCTCCCGCCTGGTGATGGCCGAGAGCGGCCGGATGCTGCTGCTGGGCGTCGTCATCGGCCTCGCCGGCACGCTCGCCGCCAGCCGCGCAATGCGCAGCCTCCTCTACGCCATCGAGCCCATGAACCTGGCGGTACTGACGACGGTGACGGTGGTCTTGTGCACTGTCGCGCTGGTCGCCGCGCTAGTGCCCGCGCGCCGCGCCCAGCGGATCGATCCGGCGGTCGCCCTCGCCGCCGATTGATTCGCCCGGATGGTCGGCGTCGCGATGAGGCGCCGCCCTCGTCAGCCCAGGCCCAGCTCCGCAGGTCCTCTTTTTCGGCGTGCTGCCGCTTCTCCACGCCCATGCCCTGCACCGCATGCGGCGCCGGGACGTCCCGACCCACGTCTCGTCATGCCAACGAGACGGTGCCGGCAAGCGGGACCAATGGGCTGTGGTCCTCGCTGACCAGGAACCATGGCCGCCTCTTGGCCGCCGGCCGCGGCAGGTTGTCGGCACGGTTGTAGGTGACGATCGAGATCATGCGGTCAAAAGGCGACATGTTCTGTCCTGACCCATGCACGAGGTTGGGATGAAAGAGCAGGACTGATCCGCGCAATCCCTTGGCCGAGACCAAGGAGTACTTGTCGACCAGCCGTGCCAGCTGTTCCTTGCCGAGCGAGTACTTGAGATCGGCGGTCAGGTTCGCGATCCAGCTCGGGCCTTCCTCGTAGCCCTCGGGCTTGTCGGCGAGGCGGCGACAGTCGATGACCCCTTCCCGGTGAGAGCCGCGGACCATGAGCATGGGGCCGTTGAACTCGGTCACCTCGTCGAGGAAGACCACCACGTTGACGAGGTTGGGTTCGGGCACGCCGTCCTCGTTCAGCCAGAACACGTAGTCCTGATGCCACTCCCAGAGATCGCCGCCGAAAGCCGCTTTGGCATTGACCTTGAACTGGTAGACATAAGTGCGGTCGCCGAGCACCTGCATCGCCGGGCCGAGCAGCCGCGGATCCCGCACCAGCCGCTGGAAGGCCTCGTTGAGGACGTGTGAGCCGTAGACCGAGCGCACGACGCTGCTGTTCCTTTCAAGCACCCGCCGCTCGGAATCCACGGCAAATTCCTTGCCGGCCTCGTCCTTGAGCGCCGCGATCTCGGCCGCTTCGAAGCATGGCGGCACCAGCAGGAAGCCGTCGGCTCTATAGGCTTCGAGTTGCTCTGTGGTCAACAGCATGAGCGGTGTTCCTTTCCGTGCTACGACTTGGCCGAGCCCATTCTCGCGGCGGCTGCGGGGGGAGGTGCTCGACCATAGGAGCTTCTCCCTCGGTGCCGGTGGCACCACCGAGGAGGCCGGTGCGACACGTACGCGGCCCGCTGTTGGGTTCAGTGTGTAACGAGACTATTTCGTGACATGTCGGGCTTGTTCCGGATGCATGCCTGCTCGGCCGCGGTAGCAGGATTGGTCACCCGCCGCTGACGGCGGCGATCGCCTCCTCCAGATAGGCAAGCTGGAGGCGCATCTGGTCGCGCACGGGCATGCCGCGCAAACCGCGCCGGACGGCCGCGGCGCGCAGGTCCTCGGGGCTCGCGGTCAGGGCGAGGCGAGACAGCTCGGCGCGCAGGGCCGGATCGGCGAACGGCTCGGGAGCGCCGGCGGCGGCGGTCGGGGTCAGGAACAACGGCATCTCCGAAACGATGGTCAGCGGATCGCCCCCCAGGGAACGCACGAGCTCCATCGAGCTCGGGCGAAACCGCGCCGCCGTCCCCGGCTCGCCGCGCTCGCGGAAGAAGACAGCCATGGCACGCGAGTCCGGGCGGGTGGTGAAGCCCGGGTCGATGCGGCTGAAGCCCTTCTCGCCGCCGCGGTCGACGTCGTAGGCGCGGTAGCCCATCTCGGCCACCCGCCGGCGAAGGTTGTCGCGCAGAGCGGCGGTGCGCCCGATCCAGGCCGGCTCGAGGAGAAACCAGGGGCCGCTCGCGAAGAACATGCCGTGGAAGCTGGCGTGCAGGTGAAACGGAGCGCCCGCCGCCAGGAATGCCGCCACCGCCCGGTTCTCGGGCCGTGCATCCTCGTCCTCCGTGGAGCGCGGAAAGCCGAACTCCACGTCATCGCCCGGGGCCTCGCGCACGGCGCCGCGGGCATAGGCGGCCAGATCGAACACGCGGTCGGGCTCCCCTTGGCTGTCCACCGCCGGCAGCGTCATCTCGCTCCACGCCCGGTTTCGCTGCTCGCCGTCCGGGTTGGCGTGCGGGACGATCCACCAGCTGGCGGCCGCGAGCAAGGGCGCTGCTTCCGGCAGCGACTCGAGATGGGCAGTCAGGCGTCGCAGCATGGCCGGCCCCACGGGCTCGTCGGCGTGACAGCCGGCGATCAGCGACAGGCGCAGCGGGCCCCGGCCCAGGCGGTGGGCGGCGATGTCCCGCCCCTCCCGGGACCTCCCGATGGTCATGCCCGAGGCAGGAGCGGGCCGCTGCCCGGCCCGCCCGGCATCCCCAGCCTCCCCGGCGCCCCCAGAGACGATGGCTTCGATGGGGAGCCTCGCGTTCATCCCTGCGGTCGCCGCGGTCCCCATTGATTTGCTCAGGTACTTGACTCGCGCCGGCGCTTAGACTATGCTTCCCCGTGCTCAGGAGCCAACGGTTGGCTCCTAGCTATAGCCAGAAAACTAGCAAGGGACCTGGTCAAACCGGGTCCTTGTGTTTTTTGGCTCAGAGAAAGAGAGAAAGAAGAATGCGTAACACGGGAAGAGTCAAGTGGTTCAACGATGCCAAGGGGTTTGGTTTCATCACGCCGGAGGATGGGAGCAAGGACTGCTTCGTCCATCACTCGGCGATCCAGGGCGAAGGCTTCAAGAGCCTGGCCGAGGGCGAGCGCGTCGAGTTCGACATCGTGCAGGGCGCCAAGGGTGCCGCAGCGGCGAACGTCACCAAGATTTCCTGATCGTATCCACCCCACCAGCTAGTCGATCCACACTCTGATCGAGCAATCTTGCCGCCGGCTCCGGCCGGTGGGCGCGTTTCGAACGGGCCACCCTCGCGGTGGCCCTTTTTTCATCTCCGCCCTCGGGGGCAGTTCATCGAAGCGAAGGGGAGGGGGCGTCCCCTTCCCCCCCGGAGGGGTGGGAAGGGGATCGAGGGGTTGCGGGGGGAGATCCGGTAGACGCTTTGAGTAGTCCGAGATGGGTCCGACCAGCGGTAGTACTCAGGTATTAAGGCCCCATGAATCCCAAATCGGGAGTATTGAACCGGTACAGGTTCGGGAACACGGTCGGCATGTCGGTCGCGCTGACGCCGAACCACTTGGCGAGCGTGGCGGAGTACTCGTCGACCGAGGTGGTCGGTATCCAGCGGCCGTCGCCGGTGTCGTCGGGACCGTTGATGGCCAGGGTCGGCACCCGCCCGTACAGCCTCCCGCCCAGCACGGCGCCGCCCATGACGAGGTGATGGCTGCCCCAGCCGTGGTCGCTGCCGTCGCCGTTGCTCAGGTAGGTGCGGCCGAAATCGGAGGCGGTGAAGGCGGTGACGTTGTTCTGGACCTGCATCTCGACCGTCGCCGCGTAGAATGCCGCGAACGCGTCGTTGACCTCCTGCAGCAGCTGGACCTGTGCCGGCAGCTGGCCGCCGTGGGTGTCGAAGCCGCCGGTGGCGACGAAGAACACCTGGCGCTGCTGCGACAGTTGCGTCCGCGCCTCGATGAGCTGCGCCACGGTCTGCAGCTGGACGCCGAGATCGGTCTGCGGGAACTGCGTCTGCAGCGGCGGCAGCGTGGCGAAGATCGTCTGCAGCAGCAGGTCGTTGGAGAGCGCCCGCGAGAAGATGTCGCGGTAGCCGGACTGGAAGAGGTTGCCGTAGCTCTGCTGCAGCAGGGCGCGCAGGGCGTTCGACTGCGGATCGGTCGGGTCGGTCGTGTAGTTGGCGAGGCCCGGCGTGCCGCCCGGCTGCACCTGGAACTCCGAGAGTAAGTTGCCGACCTGGAAGGTGTTCGAGCCGGCGAGCGACATGCTCATCGAGATCTGCGCGGTGCCGTTCAAGGCGCGCAGCATGTCCGCGACCCGGCCGCCCCAGCCGGTCGACGGCGGCTGGTCGGGGATCGAGGTCTGCCAGTGCAGCGTCTGGTCGCTGTGCGAGAAGAGCTGCGGCGGCAGCGCGGCGGTGCCGTTGTTCCACTGGTCGATGGTGACCGGCGCCACCAGCGGACCGGCGTTGCCGAGGATTGCCAGGTGCTGCTGCCCGAACAGGCTCTGCAGGGCCGGCAGGTTGGGGTGCAGCGACCACAGGCGGCCGTCGCCGCCGCTCAGCAGGTTGATCGGCAGCAGCGTGTTCTGCGGCAGTGCGAGACCCTGGCGCACCGCCGCATAGCTGGCGTAGTCGGTCGGATCGTAGGGCACCAGCATGTTGTTGCTGTCGTTGCCGCCGTAGAGGAAGACGCAGACCAGCGCCTTGTAGTCGGTGCCGCTCGCCGGCAGCGCCGCCGCCGCCACGCGCCGCAGGTCGAACACCGTCGACGCGAGCGAGGTCATGCCGACCGCGGCGCAGACCGACTGCCGCATGAACTGGCGGCGGGTCCCGCCGCTGGGCGGCTCCGCCGGGGGCTTCTGCTGGCTCATCGCAGGCTCCTCTCTCTTGACTATCTCTGCGCCACGTACTCGGGTGACAGCTCGATCAGGTACAGCAAGTTCTTGATTCGTATCGTCGCGTCGCTGGGATCCGAGAAGTTCGGATCGGCGAGCGCGGTGGCGAGGGTCGATCGCATTTGCGCCGACATGCTGTTGGCCATCATCACCAGATTCAGGGTGTCGAGCAGGTTGGAGTCGGCGAGATTGACCAGGCTCGAGTAATTGGGAACGATGAGGTAGGGGTCGAACGCCGCACCGTAGTAGATGACGTCGTGCAGGTAGTCGGCGGCCCCGAACACCGTGGTTTCGGTGGTGATCTTGAGCTCCGGCGCCACCAGGCCGGCCTGGGCGATGGCGCCGGGCTGGACGTAGGTCGGCTCGAAGAAGTTGAACACCGTCGCCGCGCGCAGCGGGTTCTCGTCGAGGCCGTAGCCGGAGTCCGAGGTGTCCCAGATGCGCCACTTGTTGTCCGCCGGCGGCACGGCCTGGGTGGCGCGCAGCAGGTGGCCCAGGCGCACGATCGGCTCGCGCAGCTTGCCGTAACCCGGCTGCGGCAGGAAGGTGGTGGCGCGCGCCTCGTAGTCGAGCAGGATGGCGGAGAGGACCGCCTTCATGTTGCCGCGCACCCCCACGCCGTCGTTGGCGAAGGCCTGGGCGCAGCGGTAGATGTAGGCCGGGCTGGGGTTGCTGGTCACCAGCCGCTGGATCAGCTCGCGGCAGATGAACGGCCCGACGTTGGGGTGGTTGAAGATCAGGTTGAGCGCCGCGTCGAGGTCCTGCTGCGGCGTCTGCCCCGCCGGCAGCGTGACGCCGTTGAGCAGCAGCTTGGTGCCCGGCGAGTGGTGCTCCGGCCAGGCCTCCATCGGCTGCCGCCAGTTGGGCATGTAGTTGTAGAAGTTGTTGGGATCGCTGTGGTCGCCGCCGGCCCAGGTCCAGCCGGTGAACACCTGGGCGAAGCCCTTGATCACGTCCTGGTCGTAGGTCGGGATCGGCAGGCCGTTGGCGTCGAGGATCAGGGTGCCGTCGGGATTGAGCTTGTACAGGCCGATCGAGAACAGCTGGTTGATCTCGCGGGCGTAGTTCTCGTTCGGGTTGATGCCGTTGGCCGGGTCGCCCTGGTCGTTTTGCAGCATGTTGAGGTAGACGCCCATCGTCGGGTCGAGCGTCACGTCCCCGAGCAGCTGCCGGTAGTTGCCGAAGGCGTCGCTCTCGAGCACGTCAAGGTAGCGCGCCATGCCTTCCGGGTCGACGTTGGCGTTCTGGTCGGAGATGACCATGATCTCGGAAAGCGCCAACGCCACCCGCTGGCGGAGCTGGTCGGGGCCGGTGACTGCCTGCCGCCAGAACGATTCCATCACCTGATTGCTCGAGATCGTCTCGCCGGCGGTGCGCGCCGCGTCGATGTAGGCCAGGTGCGAGGTGAGCGGCTGGCCGAACTGGTTGGTTAGCCAGGGGCCGAAGCCGGTCGGCTCGCCGGTGATCACGGAGACGTCGGCAGCCGATGTCAGGCCGTAGGTGGCCTGCATGAGGAAGCGTGCGGCGTCGTTCTGCGTGGCCGGCGGCGGCGGCAGCGCGGGCGGCGGCGGCGGCGGCATGAAGGTCTGGTTGCCGGTCGCGACGTTGAAGAAGCCCTTGATCTCGCCGGTCGGATACATCGCGGTGTGCAGGTTGATGTAGCACTGGCCCGAGAACAGGGCGGCGAGGATCTGGGGCACGGTGAAGCCGCCGGCCGGGACGAGCGTCCACAGCCTCCCGCCCATCGCATCGGGGATCGAGGTGTCGATGTCGAAGAGGATCGGGCCGCCGGGTCCGTGGATGTGCTGGGCGACGATCGGCCCGCTGAGGTTCGAATAGGTGTAGTGCAGGACGGCGGTCGTCTGGTCGGCCGACAGCACCAGGCTGGCCGAGCCGAACCCGAGAGACAGCGACGAGCCCTGCGGGATCATCTGTGCCAGGAACAGCGTCGAGCTGGCTGACACGTTGTACTGGCCGGTGGTCACCGGGCTGTCGGCGAGCCCCGTCTTGGTGGCGACGGCCTTGAGCGTGGTGGTCCCGGGCAGGGGCACCGGGGCGCTGTACAGCGTGCCGTGCGAGCTGCTCGGCGTCGAGCCGTCGGTCGTGTAGAAGATGCTCGCGCCGGGCGTCGAGCTGAGGATCTGCACCTGGGGGTGGATGCTGTAGCTCCCCGGCGGCGGGTTGAAGGCTGGCGGCGCGGTGGTCGTCTGCTCGAGGGCGGCGTCGGCGAAGTAGCCGTTGACGTCGACGATGAGATTGGCGTTGCCCGAGGGATGCGCGCCCGCGACGATGAAAGCTCCCGCCGTCCCGAGCCCCACCATCACGTTGTTGGCGCGGACCCGTCCGGCGTTGAAGTTGATCGTCGAAGTCGCGGGAACGCCGGCGCCGGCGGGTCCGAAGGTCAAGAAGCCCGCGCTCGGCGGCACGACCACGGTGACGTTGGCGGAGACCGCGACCGCCCGCGTCGAGATGCCGCACTGGCCGGCGGCGTCGAAAGCCCGGACGGCGTTGGCGGCGATCCCCGGCGCGCCGAACGGACCGGCAGGACCGCGGGTATCGACGAGCCGGCATGGAGCGACCGTGTAGAAGCTGGTCCCCGCCCTCGCCGGCGGCGCACCGGCCAGCGCCGCGACAGCGGCCAGCGCCACTGCTCCGGTTAGGGTGCCGGTGCGGGCGCCGCCCGGCGGCCGAAGCAGGCCGGACCAGCGCTGCGCCCGGGACCTGCGAGCTGACCCATTGACGGCATCGCCCTGATACACGCCAACCTCCTCTCGTCGAATCGGCACTGCTGTGGGGAGCAATGGTGACCCGGCGGCGGAGCTGGGCGCTATGAAATGCGTCACAAGCCGGCAAGCCAGGCGCTAGCGATCATCCTGGTACAGGCCACTAAGACTTCACCTCGCGATGTCCAGGGCGGTCGGGTGCCTGGGCTGGTAGAGACCGATCTCGCCCCCTCCGGGCAGTGGGACCTGCGTCCTGGTCCCCCAATTTTCGCTGGCGACCGGCGAGCAGGCGACGCCTTTCGCGGCGAGCGCGGCGATGACCGCCGGCAGGTCGTCGCACATGAGGTACAGCTCGTGCCGGTTGTTCTCTTCCCCTGGATGAAAGGCCGCTTCGGCGGGCGGCAGGGCGAAGATCAGCCAACCGTGACCGGCGTCGACCGACGGCAAGCCGAGGACGTCGCGGAAGAATGCGCGGTCGGCTGCCGCATCCTTGCTGTAGACGATGACGTGAGCGCCGCCGATCATGCCTCTGATCCTGCCGCTATTCATGCCGCTATCCATGCCGTTGTCCATGCCGTTATCCATCAGGACCTCCTGTTGTGCCGGTGTCGAGCTGGGTGCATCCTGGCACCGGCGCCCGGTGTCCTTCAAGCCGGCGGCGCGGCGGGCAGGCCCGGCCACGGGCGAGAGCCGCCCGTGGCCGGCGCCCGGCTGAAGTTCACTGCGCGGCCAGCGCGGCGGCCTGGTTCAGCAGGGCCTGGCCCGCCGCGATCCACGCCGCGGCCTGCTGCGCGTCGAGCGCCGTGCCGCTGAACGCGGCGGCGTTCAGGGCGGCGCGGATCTGGAAGGCCAGCGTGTCGCGTTCCAGGGTCAGCCCGACGATCTGGCCCTCGATCGACCCGTACTTCGCGTCGCCGCCGGCGAGCGCGTGCGTCGAAGCCTGCAGCACGCTCATGCCGAAGGCCCCGAAAGGAGCATTGAGCTGCTTGTAGATCGCGCCCAGCTGCTCCGCCGTCGTGAGATTCGCGAACAGCGCCGAAGAGAAGGCGTTGGCATGGAGCAGCTGCGTGACGACCCGGCCGTCCGAGGGGTAGGAGTCGGCGAGGCCGAGGACCTCGAGCGCCGTCGGGCGCACGTCGGTGTGGTCGGTCCATACGTGGGAGGTGCCCAGGACCTTGACGCCGGGCCCCACGACGCCGAACCAGGTCCTGGCGATCTCGGGCTGGATGTCGCCGTGGTTCCAGGCAAACGCCGGGCCGATGCAGGTCTCGCAGGTGGAGGACGGGAAGTCGGTTAGGAAGTAGTTCGGATTGCCGAAGAACACGAACGTGGCGTTGCGCGCCGGATCGCCGTTGGTCCACATGTGCAGCGCCCGCATCCCCGGCTCGTCGGCCATTTGCACCATCACATGATCCGTCGCGCCGTTGTAGGGGTTCACCGCCGTGAGGTTGGCGATGGTTTGCTCGAACTGGCGCGCCAGAGGGTCGCTCCCGGGCAGGTGCCCGCCGCCGACCGCGGCGAGATAGAAGGTGGGCGCGTCGTCGCCGTGCACGGTGAAGGCGTTCGGCGCCCCGTTGCCCAGGAACAGCGCGGCGAGCGACGGGAACTGGTGGCTCACCAGCGTGTCGATGTTGGCCGTGATCTCGCCCACCTGGCCAGTCCAGTCGCACGGCGTCGTCACGCCGTCGCAATTCGCCGGTTGCGGATTGCCGCCGCCGACGAAGTGGTCGCCCTCGTCGACGGTGAAGATGAACAACGTATTGGTGTGGTTGATCCCATCCGCCTCCAGGCGCAGGAAGAAAGCGGCGAAGGCGTCGTCGTAAGCCTTGAGCTGCTGGACGTAGCCCGCCGAGCCCGGACCGTACGCCTGGTGCGCGTTGCCCGCGACGCCATGGAAGTCGTGCGCGTCGGAGATGTAGGCGAAGGTGACCGGCACGCCGTGCTCCTGCAGGCTCGCGATGTAGGCCAGCGAGACCGCCGCCTCCATGCCGTCGAAGCCGGGGAAGCCGGGTTGGCCGAACGGGTCGACGATCGGCTTGCCCAGGAGGTCCGTCAGCGGCACGCTCGCCGGCTGGCCGGTCAGGATGGGATCGATCGCTTGCGCTCCGAAGAGGCCCTTGTAGCCGGTGTACCCGCCGGGCTCGTCGGGCAGGACGTCGGCCTGGCCGCCGGCGCACAGGGCCGAGCCCTGGGCGCAGTGGACCGCGAAACCGACGAAATCGGTCTGGGCCTTGGCGCGCGCCGCGGTTCCCGAGGCTGCCATGTTCGAGGCCAGCGCCTCGGTGTACTGGGGCGACGGATTGCCGAACACCTTGGTCACGTCACCGGTCGGGCCGGTGCCGGTGTTTTCGAGCACGATGTTCGCCGCGGCGACGGCGCCGACGTCGCATCCCGCGCGCGTGAACGGCACCCAGGGAGCGGGTGGAACGATGCCGGCCGGCGTGATCATGTTCGGCACGGCGCCGGAGACGGGATCGGTCCAGTAGCCGAAGGCGCTGGGGAACGAGAAGCTGCCGGTCGCGGAGGTGCGCACGTAGCCGTTCGACACCGTCTGCCCATGGCGGTCGGGATAGACCCCGGTGAGCGTCGAGAGGATGCCGCCCGCGGTATGGGAGATCAGGATGGTGTGGTCGTTGGCGTTCAGCGTGCCGTGGTTCTGGATGAAGCTCAGCAGGTGCGGCATCTGCTCGAGATCCGACGGCACGGTCGCCCAGTCGCGGCGGAAGTGCGTGTTGTCGAACTGGATCTGGATCACGTGTTGGATCGATCGTGATCTCCCGAGCTTGCATTCCGCGCTCGCCACGCGGGCGTTCGCGCCGGCGACGAGGCAGCTCAGCGCGAGCGCCGTCAAGAGGCCGGACGATCTGTAACTCCTGGTCCGCAGCAACTGGGCCACATGCATACCGGTGCCCTCCCTGTCGATGTGTAGGGTTGTTCCCCAAGCGGGGGGTGACCCATCGATGCTAGGGGCCCGGGGTGACGAACTGGTGAACGGCCCGTGAAGACGGCGGCGCAGAAAAAAACCAGCCCCGCCGCGGCACTGCCGGCGCGGCGGATGGACGGTCAGACCCGCCGGCGGGCGCCGGCTCCCGCCGGGAGGGCGCCGGCGCTGCTGGCATAATCGCCGCTCCATGAGCTTGCTGATCTACCTTGGCGGCGGCGCGCTGCTCGGCGCCCTGATGCGCTGGTGGCGCCCGCACCCGAGCTGGGCCTGGATCGCCGTCTACTGGCTCGCGGCCGGCGCTTTTTTCGCCGCGCCGCTGACCACCTCGGCGCTGCAGACGCCGACCGACATCGCCTACCAGTGGCGGCCCTGGCGGGAGATGGTGGCGGACCCGGTGACGCCCGCCAACGGGCTGCTCAGCGACATCCCGCTGCAGATGATTCCTTTCCGCGCCCTGGTGAGGGAGCGCCTGCTGCGCTTCGAGGCGCCGCTGTGGGCCAGCGAGCTGGGAACCGGCCAGCCGCTGCTCGGCAATGCCCAGTCGGCGCCTTTCTCGCCGCTCGGGCTGCTGGCCTTGCCGCTGCCGGCGGTGCGCTCGCTGCCGGTCGTCGCCGCGCTCAAGCTCTTGCTGTCGCTGCTGCTGACCGACGCGCTGCTCGCGGCCCTCGGCGCCGGACGCGCCGGCGCTTGCTTCGCCGCCGCCGCCTTCGCCTTCTCGCTCTACTCGATCTGCTGGGCCTACTACCCGCTCGGCGTGGCGGCGGCATGGCTGCCCGGGGTCGTCCTCGGGCTGGTCCTGTTGCGCCGCGGCGAGCGTGGCGGCCTCGCCGGGCTGACCGTCTGCGCCACCGGCATGGCGCTGTCCGGCCATCCCGAGACGCTGGCCCATGCCGCGCTGGCGGCGGGCGTCGTGGCGGCGGCGCTGCTCGGCGGCCGGGCCGGCGGCGGCGCGGCGCGCTGGCGCTACCTTCGCGGTCTGGCGGCGGCGGCGGCGTTGAGCGCCGGGCTGGCGGCGCCGGCGCTGCTGCCCTTCGTCGAAGCGCTGCCGGAGACGGCGCGCGCGCAGCTGATCGCGGGGTCGTCGCGGGGGGTCCAGCCGCCGCCCTTCGCGGCAGCCACCCTGCAGCTGGCCATCGACCCGCTGGCGTACGGCAGCCCGCGCGACGGCGACTGGACGGGGCCGCTCAACTTCAACGAGCTGTCGACCGGCTACGCGGGTCTCCTCGCCCTGGCGCTCGCCGCCGCCGCCGCCCTGGCGCTGCGCGGGCGGGTGCTGGCGATCTTCGCCGGCGGCGCCGCGGCCCTCCTGGCAGCCTTCGCCGTGCCGCCCTTCCTGACGCTGGTCCGCGCCCTGCCGCTGCTCGACCATGCCGCCAACGGCAGGTTCCGTCTGCTCTGGGTGCTGGCCGTCGCGGTGGCCGCGGGGCTGGGGCTCGAGCCGCTGGCCGCCAGCCCCGCCGGGCGCTGGACGGCGGGAGCGTGCTCGGCGGCGGCCGCCGTGGCCCTCGCCGGTTTAGGCTTGCCGGGTCCGCCCTGGCAGCGCGCCTGGTGGCTGGCGGCCGTGGGCGGCAGCGCGCTCACCGCCGCGGCCTGCTGCTGGGCCGCGGCGCGCGGCGGCGCCGGCGGCGCTGCCTGCGGTGATCGCGGCGAGGCCGGCGAGGCCTGGCGCTGGCGCGGCCCGGAGGGCTGGCTGCCATGGCTGGCCGTGGCCTGCCTGGCGCTCGACCTGGCGCTCGTCGGCGGGCGCTACCTGCCCGTCCTTCCTGCCGCCTTCGATCTGGCGCCGCCGCCGGCGGTGGCGGTGATGGCGGCGGAGATGCGCTCCGCCGCCGGCGCCGGTGCGCCGTTTCGGGTGATCGGCGAAGGCGAGGCGCTGCAGCCCAACCTTGCCGCGCTCTATGGGCTGTGGGACCCGCGCGCCAACGATCCGATGCAGCCGGCGCGGGCCACGCTGGTGGCCGGCAGGGTGTTCCGCGAGCGCTACCGGCTGGGCCAGCCGATGCTGCTGATGCAGCGGCCCTACCCGGTCCCGTTCCTCGGCTACTTGGGCGTGCGCTACATGCTCACCCGCCACCGCGCGGAGCTCTTCCCGCCCTGGGAGGAGGCCTGGGACGGCCAGGGCGGCAAGCTCTGGCGCAATCCCGACGCCCTGCCGCTGTTCTTCATGCCAGCCTCGTGGCGGCCGGCGAGCGATCCCCGGGACGCCCTCCTCGCCACGGTGGCGAACGAGGACTTCGCGGCGGCGGCGGTGGCGGAGGTGGGCGAGGGCGAAATCGGCCAGGCCGGCGCGATCGGCCCGGCCGGCGAGGTCGGCGGCATCCGGCGGCAGTCTTGCCAGGTCCGCCTGAGCCGTGTCCATGCCAATGGCTTCGAGCTCGAAGGCGGCGGCCCGGCAGGCGGCCTGGTGGTCTCGAGCGTCACCTTCTGCCGCGGCTGGCAGCTGGCGATCGACGGGCGCCGGGCCGAGCTGGTGCGCGTCAATGCCGGCTTCCTGGGGTTCCTGATGCCGCCGGGGGCGCATCGCGCAATCCTCGAGTACCGGCCTGCCGGCTGGGTGTGGGGCCTGCGCCTGTGTGCGCTGACGATCGCCGCCGCCGTGACCGCGCTTCTCGCCCTCGGCTGGCGCGCCGCGCGCACCCGCAACGCCGCCCAGTGGTGATACAGTCTGGCGCCGCCCGTCGTCCGCCGGCTGGCCGGCCGTCCCGGCCCGCCCGCCGGGCCGCCGCGGACTCTTGCGCCGCATCGATCGACCCTCCCGCCCGGCGGGAGAAACAACCAGGTGGACCCTCGTTCATGAACAAACGCGTGCTCGGCGCCGCCGTCCTCGGCATCTCTTTGCTCGTCGCCCTGGTGGCGGCCGAGGTGGGGCTGCGCGTGATCTCCAAGTACTGGCTGAGCGTCTACGACGTCGAGATGTGGCGCTACGCCCGCCAGATCAAGACGCTGTCGAGCTATCCCGGCGTGGTCGAGGAGCAGCGGCCCAATGCCAGCGCCTTCCTCATGGGCGCCAAGGTGCGCACCGAGGAGCACGGCTTCCGCCTCCCTGACCCGGCGACCGAGGCGCGGCGCCGGCCGAGCAATCGGCTGGCCGTGGCGCTCGGCGACTCGCTGACCTTCGGCTGGGGGGTGCCCGAGGGGCAGACCTTTCCCGACCAGCTCGAGCGCCTGCTGTCGGCGCGCTGCCCGGCGGCCGGCGGGCGGGCGGTCACCGTCGCCAATGCCGGCATCGGCAACTGCAACACCTCGATGGAGGTGCAGCGCTACAAGCTGCGCATCCGTCCCTACCTGCACCCGGACTGGGTGATCCTCGGCTTCTCGTTCAACGACGCCGAGCCCGACGCGGTGCCGGACACCAACCCGCTCTACTGGCATTCGGCGCTGCTGTCGCTGGCCGCCGCCCGGATGCAGAAGCAGACCGACCCCAAGCTGGCGAACTACAACGCCTACTACGTGGGCCTCTTCCGCGAGGGCCAGCCCGGCTGGGACCGCACCAAGGCGGCGCTGCGCGAGCTGGGCGCGATGCTGCGGGCCGACGGCGTGCCCGGCACGCTGTTCCTGATGCCCGAGCTGCACGACGCGCACGATCCCGGCATCGCCGAGGCGTTCTCGCGCGTCGCCGCCGTCGGGCGCGAGGGGGGCTTCGAGGTCATCGACCCCGCCCCCGACTTCCCCGCCGGCTCCGGCGAGCGCTACTGGGTGAGCCACGAAGACGCCCACCCTAACGCCGCGGCGCAGGCCATCTACGCCCAGGCGCTCGCGCGCTCGCGCTACGCCTGCCGCCCCTGATGCTCAAGAAGCTCGCCTTGACGGCGGCCGGCGTGCTGGTGGCCCTGCTCGCCGCCGAGCTGCTGGTGCGCGCCGTCGGGGCGGCGCCCAAGGTCTACGCCATCCGCAAGGGGCGGTTCCAGCTGTCGCACAACCCCAAGATCGGCTACGAGCCGGTGCCGCTGGTCTACGCCGGCCGCGACCTCAGCTTCTACGACTACCTGGGAGCCAGCAACAGCCTCGGCTTCCGCGACCGCGAGCACGCCGTCGCCAAGCCCAAGGGCGTCTACCGCGTCGTGGTGCTCGGCGACAGCATCGCGGCGGGCCTGCACGTCGAGCGCAACCAGGACGTCTTCCCGCCCATCCTCGAGCAGCTGCTCGACCAGGCCGGCCTGCACGCCGAGGTCATCAACCTGGCGGTGTCCGGCTACAACACGCAGCAGGAGGTCGAGATGCTGCGCGAGAAGGGGCTGCAATATCACCCCGACCTGGTGCTGGTCGCCTACACCATGAGCTCGCGCGAGCATCTCGACGGCGACATCCTCGCGACGCTGCTCGCCGCCGAGCAGCGGCAGGGCGGTGTCAGCAGCGCGCGCGTCAACTCCTGGCTGGTCAAGAGCGCCTTATACCGTTTCGTGCGCTTCCGCGCTCTGGCGGCGCGGCGGCCCGGACCGGTGGCGGCCCCGGCCGCCGGCACTGCCGCCGGCGTCACGACCGCTGGCGCCACGACCACCGGCGCCACGACCACCGGCGCCACGACCGCCGGCGCCGCCGGCCCTCAGCACTACCTGGATCTGGTTTCCGCCGACACCGTCGCGCCCTATTTCGGCGTGCTGCGGCAGCTCGCCGAGCAGCAACACTTCAAGGTGCTGATCGCGGTCTTCCCGCGCTTCGTGCGCACCTTCGGCTACTACACCTTCGGCCGGCAGCATCAGTTCGTGAGCGATCTGGCGAAGGAGAACGGCTTCGCGCTGGTGGATCTGCTGGTGCCGTTCAGCGACTGCCGCAAGGCCTCGGCGGAGCCGATCAGCAGCGACAACTTCCATCCCTCCCCGTACGGCCATCGCTGCGCCGCCGCGGCCATCGCCCGGGCGGTGCTGGCGCTGCCCCCACGCCCGCCGGCCCCCTGAGCCGCCGGGCCTTCGGGCCGGCTCCCCCCTCCCGCACCCGGCAGCCAAGGCAGGCCGTCAACGTGCGCCGCGCGCCGGGACGCGGTCCCGGCAGCCAGGTCACCTGGCAGTCGAACAAGAGGGGCTTGCTTTGCTCACCAAGGTATGTTACTTTGCTCAGCAAAGGTAGGAGATGACATGGACTTCGACCGCGAGTTCTTGACCGGCACCGTGACGACGCTGATCCTGGCGCTGCTCAGCGAGCGGCCACACTATGCCTACGAGATCCTGCGCGAGGCGGAGCGCCGCAGCAACCGCCAGTTCGAGCTCAAGGAGGGGACGCTCTATCCGTCGTTGCACCAGATGGAGAGGTCCGGCTGGCTCGCCAGCGAATGGCGCGAGAGCGACGCCGGCCGGCCGCGCAAGTATTACAGCCTCACCGCCAAGGGCCGCCGCCAGGCGAAGTCGAAGCGCGAGCAGTGGGAGGCCATCGCGGCGGCCATGCAGGCGATCCTGGAGGGAAGCCATGCCTGAGACGGAACCGAGCGCCGACCTGGCGCGCGTCAGCCGGGTGATCGACGAGGTGGTGCGCGGCGCGCGCATCCCCTGGCGGCGCGGCCGCGAGCAGCTGCGGGCGGAGCTGTGGAGCCACTTCGAGGAGAGCGGCAGGGAGGCGGGCGGCCTCGGCGGCGCGCTGGCCAGGCTCGGCGATCCGGCGGCGCTGGCGCAGGGTTTCCGCCACGTCTATCGCCACGACTACCGGCTGCTCTATCTCGGCAAGCTTGCCGCTTCGCTGATCGCCTCGGCGCTGGTGGCGGTCGGCGTCCAGCTCGCCGTCAACCTGCGTGTCGGCGGCGGCGCGGCGCTCTGGCGGCTGGCGCCGGCGTTCCCGAAGGCGACGGCGGTTTCGGTGGCCGTGGCGCTCGGGGCGGTGGGCGCCTGGGAGGCGCTGCGGCGGCCGTTCTCGCCGCGGCGCGGCCTGCTCGCTGCGGCGCTCTACCTGCTCGCCTCGCTGGCGGTGCAGGTGGCCTTCGGCCGCGGCGTCGCCGCCTTCACGGCGGGGCTGGTGATCGTCGGGCTGGGCTATGCCACCTCGCGGCTGCAGATCCGGCCAGCCCGCCTCGCCGCCGCCTATCTCGCCTTCTCGATCTTCGTCTACGGCGCCCACCGGGCGGCGGCGGCGGGCGCCATGCCGCTGCTCCCCGCGCTGGCGACGAGCGCCGCGCTGCTCGCCGTCTGGGCGGCTTCACTCGCCATCCTCGCACGCGTCGACCGGGCCTTCCGCGGGCTGGTCGGCCAATCTTGACAGTGGGAGACCTACAGCCATGAACGCAACGTCGTCCCGCGCCGTCCGGGCAAACACCGCCCCGGCTGGCCTTGCGGTCAAAGACTCCTCTTGCCCTGCTGGCGGCTTCGCCGCCGCTGCCGTCGCCGCCGCCGCTGTCGTCGTGGGCGCCGCCGCCGTCGCCGCCGTCGTAGCCGTTGCCGCGCTCCTTGCCGTTCCGGGCAGCGCCGTGGCGGCAGCCACTCCCGCCGCGTCTGCTGCGCCAGCCGCGCCGGCCGCGACGGCCGCGGCGGGCAAGACGGCGCCAGCGGACTTCTCCGGCCGCTGGACGTTCGTACCTGCGAAGAGCGCCAACATCGGCATGATGGCGAGTCTCGAGATCCACGCCGCCGTCGAGCAAGGCCCGGCCGCCCTGACCGTCCACGAGGACTCGATCTTCCAGGGGCAGAAGAGCGCGCGCGACCTGCGCTACGACCTCGGCGGCAAGCCAGTCCCGAACCGCGGCCCGATGGGCGATCCGAGCGAGACGGTCAGCCGCTGGGAAGGGAGCCGGCTGGTCACCGTCTGGACCAGCCAGGGCGCGGTCGCCGGCACCAAGGTGGTGCGCACCGAGACCCGCTTGCTGTCGGCCGACGGCAGGACCATGACGCTGGAATCGGTGCGCGGCAGCGCGGCGCCGCTGGTGATGGTCTTCGAGCGCGAGTAAGGCCATGACAGGCGCCGCGCTCTCCCCCGCTGCCGCGTCCGGGCTCCTCGGCGCCGCCTCGCCGGCGGCCACCGGCGGGGCCGCCGCCCCAGCGTCCGATCGGCTGGGCCGCGGCAGGCGCCGGGCGCTCGCCGCCGCGATGGGCCTCGCCGCGCTGGCCCTGGCGGCCATCGTCTGGCTCGCGCGGTCCCCGGCGGCCGCGCGCGGCGCGGGCGGTGGAGCGCGCCTGGTGACCGCGGAGCTGCGGACGGTCGAGACCAGGGTCACGGCAACCGGCATCATCCGGCCGCGGGTCGGCGGCGAGGTGCGGGTCGGCTCGCAGGTGTCGGGCGTCGTCAAGTCGCTGCGGGTCACCGAGGGCTCGCACATCCGCCGCGGCGAGGTCATCGCCGTCATCGACTCGCGCGCCATCGAGGCCCGCCTGGCCCAGGCCCGCGCCCAGGCCGCCGTCGACGCCGTCGAGGTGCGGCGTGCCCGCTTCGAGCTGGCACGCGGCCAGCGCCTCGCCGCTCTCGAGCTGGTGCCCCGCCAGCAGGCGGCAGACCTGGGGCTCGCCGCCGAGAGCGCCCAGGCGAAGCTCGACAAGTCGCTGCGCGACGTTGCGGTGGTCGAGACCGACCTCGTCAACGTGGTGCTGCGGGCGCCCATCGCCGGCACCGTCGCCTCGGTGTCCACCCAGCAAGGGGAGACGGTGGCCGCGGCGTTCGCCGCGCCGACCTTCGTCACCATCCTCGCCGACGACGCGCTGCAGCTGGTCGCCATGGTCGACGAGACCGACATCGGCAACGTCCGCGCCGGCAATCCGGTGCGCTTCACCACCGAGGCGTTCCCGGCCCGCGAGCTGGCCGGGCGCGTGGCGCGCGTCGCGCCCAAGGCGACGATCGTTTCGGGAGTGGTCAACTACGAGGTGACCGTCGAGATCCTGGAAGGCGCGCGCGACCTCAAGCCGGACATGACGGCAAACGTGTCGATCCAGACCGCGCGCCACGCGGCGCTGATGCTCCCGGCGGCGGCCGTGGGCCGTGAAGGCGGCGACCTCTTCGTGCTCGCCGAGCAGTCCGGCCGGCTGGTCAGGCGCGCGGTCACCGCCGGCGCCCGCGACGCTGGTTTGACCGAGATCAAGAGCGGCCTGCGCGCCGGCGAGCGCGTGGCGGCCGAGGCGGCACCGGCGCCCCCGGCTCCGGCCGGCGAGGACGGCGACGCGCCGCCAGCCGGCGCGGCCGGCGCCGCCGCGCGCGGCGCGCCCGCTGCCGCCAGGAGCGACCGG
>DASZHY010000212.1:0-16655 GCA_035949675.1 Thermoanaerobaculia bacterium | reverse complement strand
CACGAGATCATGCCGCGGGTGCTGGCCCTGGCCGAGATGCGCTTTGCCCGTGTCGTGGTCCTGCCTTCTTCGTTCGATCCCGCCGAGGAGACGGTGCGCGACGCACTCGCACGCACCCGCGCCGTGGTCTTCGCCCGCGAGCTGGAGTCCTGGCGCCTGATCCGCGGCCTCTGCGACGCGCGGCTCGCTCACGATTGCGCTTTCTTCTTCGACTTCACCCCGTTCGCCGCGCCTGGCGCAGGCGTGCTCCACGCCTATCGGACCGATCGCGAATCGACCTCGGATTTCCCCCTGCCCGCGGACAACGCGGACATCTCGGAGACGTGCCCCTCGCTGGCGCCCTGGCTGGCGCGCATCGCGTCCGCCGCGCTGGTCCGCACCGACCGCGCCCACGTCATGATCGCCGCGGCGCTCCTCGGCAAGCAGGTGGAGTACCAGGCCTCCGCCTACCACAAGGTGCCGGCCGTCGCCGAGTTCGCGCTGGCCGGCTTCGCGGTGCGGCGCTTGCCGCCCGGGAGCCAGCCGGCAGCTCTCGTCGCGTGTCCGCCGGCGCCGGGACCGCCCCGGGCGACGCAGGAGATCCGGGAGCCCGAGGTCGAGACCGCCGAGGTCGAGACCATCGAGGTCGAGAGCACCGAGCCCGACGGCGAGCCCGAGCGGCTGCGGGCGGTGCGCCGCGAGCTGGCCGCGCGGGGCGCCGCGAGCCTGGCGAGTCTGCCCGCCAGCCTGCTCGATCGCCGCGGCGAGCCGCGGGTCACGGTGGCGGTGCTGTCGTGGAACCAGGCAGCGCGCACGCACGCCGCCCTCGCCTCCTTGCGCGAGCTCGTGCGGCTGCCCATCCGCCTGCTGGTGATCGACAACAACTCGGCGCCGGCGGAGAGGCAGGCGGTGCGCCGGTCCTGCGCCGCGTTCGGCGCCGAGCTGCTCGAGCTCGAGCGCAACCTGGGCACGGCCGGCGGCCGGCAGCTCGCCGCCGAGCGGGCGGCGACCGAGTACGTGATGTTTCTGGACAACGACGCCGAGGTCATGCCGGGCACCGTCGAGCATCTCGTGCACACCCTGGATCTCGATCCCGCGGCCGTCGCCTGCTGCGGCAGCGTCATCCTTCCCGAGGGGCGCGTGCAGCTCTGCGGCGGCGACTACCGCGAGGACGGCGACGTGCTCTGCGTGGTGCCGCTGGGGCGGGGCCTGCGCCACGACGATCCGGGCCTGGGCAGCTCCGGCCCATGCCGGTGGGTCTGCGGCGCGCTGCTGCTGGCTCGCCGCTCGGCGCTTCAGAGCTGCCCGCTGGCCACGGAGATGGCCTACTTCGAAGACAACGAGTGGTGCTTCCGGGCCGCGGCCCGCTGGCCTGGCTCGCTGCGGCGCGTGGTCGAGTCGCTCGTCCTGCACCACCAGCAGGAGAAGGGGCGCCGCGGTTCCGGCCTGGTCGGCGTCGGCGACACGCTGCCGCTGCTTGCCGCCTTGGCCCGGATCTACCAGGTCCACGGCCGCATTCTCGACGCTCTCTTTGGGCTCGTGCCCGAGCTCACCTCTGCGGGCGGCGAGCGGGACCTTGCCGCCGCGCGGCTGCTGCTCCACCTAATCGCGGCGCGAGGCGCCGATTGGACGCTGCTCAACTGGCTCAACGGCGGGTTGGCGCCGCTCTTCCAGGCGGCGCCGCGGGCCGAGCTGCAGCAGGCCCTCGCGGCAAGCCGTGCCGAGATCGCGGCGCTCCATGGCCGCCTGGCCGCTGCCGGCGAGCGGCTCGCCCAGGCCGACCGGCAGCTCGCCCAGGCCGACCGGCAGCTCGCCGCCATCCACGGCTCGCGCCTGTGGCGGGCCGCCGGCGCTTACTGGTCCTGGCGCCGCGCCTGGGACGCCTTGCTCGAGCGCCTACCGCGAAGGCGGCCATGAACCGCATCACGCTGTTGCCGCCAGCTCTCGAGCCGCGCCGGCGGACGGTGACGTTCCGCTGGCAGGTCGAGCCCGCGACGATCCTGTATCGACGAACGTCCTTTTGCCTCAGCTTTCCGCCCGCCGTCGATCTGGCGGCGGTGCCGCCGGCGCTCTGGTGGACGGTCGCGCTGCTTTGCCTGCACCCGCACTGGAACCTGCTCCGCCCGTGCCGCGTCGAGCTGCCGGTCGAGCTGCCCCCGGGGGAGGCGGAGTTCTGGCGGCGCCTGGTGGACGCCGAGGCGGCCACGCTCGAGGCCTATCGCGGCGCGGCGACGCCGCTCGACGCCCTGCCGCCGCCGGCGCGGCGGCGCGACGGCGCACCGGCGGCCGCCGCGGCGGGGTGGCCGCCGCTGGCAGCGTTCGAGCTCGAGGCGCACGGCCCCCGCCTGCCGCCCCTGCCGCCCCTGCCGCGGCCGGGGCGAGCGGCAGCCGGCTGCCGCTGCGCCGCCGCCTTCAGCGGCGGCAAGGACAGCCTGCTGCAGGCGGCGCTCTTGTGTGAGCTCACCGAGCGGCCGCTGCTGGTGACGACCACCTCGCCGATGCCACCGTTGCACGACCATCTCACGGCCCGCCGCCGCCAGGTGCTGGCGGCCATGCCGGCGCGCCGGGACGTCACGCTGCTCGAGGTCGAATCGGACCTGCGAGGGAGCTGGAAGAATGACTTTCCGCCGACCGCCGGCTACCCGGTGTCGGTCAACGAGATCACCGACACCTGGCTCTATCTCGCGGCGCTGCTGGTGTGCGCCGTGGCCCTTGGCGCCACCCACCTGTTCCTGGCGGCGGAGGCGGAGGTGCAGGACAACGTCGAGCTGGACGGACGCATCGTCCAGCACCCGCACTGCATGTACTCGCGCGCCAGCCAGCGGGCGGTCGAGGCGCTGCTCGCGCCGCTCGGCCTGCGCTACGGCTCGCTGATCAGCGCCCTGCACAGCGAGCAGGTGCAGCAGCTCCTGTGGACCCGCTATGGCGACCTCTGCGACCTCCAGTACTCCTGCTGGCGGGTCGGAGCGGACCAGGCGGCCTGCAGCCGCTGCAGCCAGTGCCTGCGGGTCGCGCTCGGGGTGCTGGCCCTGGGGGAGTCGCCCGGGCGCCTGGGCATCGATCTGGTGCCGCTGTTGCTCGCCCAGGCCGACTGGCAGCCCCGCCTGGCTGCGGCCGACGCGGGCGACGCGAGCGACGCGGGCGACGCGGGCGACGCCCTGCCCGCCGCCGCCGTAGCGGCGCGGCTCCATGCCCAGGTGGCGCGCTCCCTGGCCGCGACGCCCGCCAGCCGCGTGCTGGCGGCCCTGGCCCGCGGCGCCCCGGTGCGGCTGCTCGGAGTGGACGGCTGGCGGGCGCTGGCTGCCTACACCCGCTTGCGGTGGCGGGTCGCGCCCGCGGCGACCGCCGCGGCAGCGCCGCCGGCTGCCGGCTATCGCGCCGCCTTCCTGGGCGGGCTCGACCCGTTCATCGCCGGGCCGGTCGGAGCGCTCTTCGGCCAGCACTTCCGGCGCGCCGACCCGGGCGAACATGCCGGCATCCTCGAGCGCAGCGACCGGCTGGCCCGCTTCATCGCCGCGCCGCTCGCGCCGGCCGCCGCGGCGGCGACCGTGGAGACCGCCGGGCCATGATCCGCCGGACGCTCGAGGAGCTGCGCCTGAGCGAGGCGGAGATGCGGCCCTGGCGCCGGCTCCTGCCCGGCCCGGAGCCGGAGCTGACGCTGCCGCCCGCCGGCGCCGGCAGCGGCAGCGGGAACGACGACGCCGGCCAGGGCCGGCGCCTGCTCCGGGTCTGCGAGACGCTGCTCGACGGCAACGAGCTGCGCTACCTGACCGAATGCGTCGAGTCCAACTGGGTGTCGTCGGCGGGGCGCTTCGTGGGCGATTTCGAGCAACGCTTCGCCGCCGCGGCGGGCTGCGCTCACGGCGTGGCCTGCGCCAGCGGCACCGCCGCCCTGCACCTCGCCCTGGCGGCGCTCGGGCTCGGCCCGGGAGACGAGGTCATCGTGCCCACCTTCACCATGATCGCGACCGCCAACGCGGTGGCCTACACCGGCGCCCGGGAGGTGCTGGTGGATGCCGATGCCGAGACCTGGAACCTCGACGTCGCACAGGTCGAGGCCAAGATCACGCCGCGCACCCGGGCGATCGTCGCCGTGCACACCTATGGGCATCCGGCGGACATGGAGCCGCTGCGCGACCTCGCCGACCGCCATCGGCTGGCCCTGCTCGAGGACGCGGCGGAGGCGCACGGCGCCACCTATCGCGGCGCGGCGGTGGGCAGCCTCGGCGACGCGGCGGTTTTCTCCTTCTACGGCAACAAGATCGTCACCACCGGCGAAGGCGGGATGGTGACCACCGACCACGAGCGTCTCGCCGCCACGGCGCGCCGGCTGCGCGATCACGCCTTCTCGCCGGAACGGCACTTCTGGCACGGCTATCTGGGCTTCAACTACCGGATGAGCAACCTGCAGGCCGCGGTGGGTCTCGCCCAGACCGAGCGCCTGCCGCAGCTGGTGGCGGCACGACGCCGCAACGCCGCGCGCTACGGCGAGCGCCTCGCCGGGGTGCGCGGCCTCACCCTGCCCGGCGAGCGCCCGGAGGTCGAGAGCGTCTTCTGGATGTACGCCCTGCTGGTCGAGGACGGCTTCGGCTGCTCGCGCGACGAGTTGCGCCGCCAGCTGGCGCGGCTGGGGATCGAGACGCGCACGTTCTTCATCCCGATCCACCTGCAGCCGATCTATTGCCGGCGCCACCGCGGCGAGCGCTATCCGGTCGCCGAGGAGCTCTGCCGCAAAGGTCTGTACCTGCCCTCGGGACCGACGCTCACGCCGGCGGAGATCGACCTCGTGGCGGCGGAAGTGGCGCGCAGCGGCGGCCGCAGGCTGGCCGCCGGCGGGTCATGAGCCGGGACGTCGTGCTGGTGGCGGGCCGCGATCCGCGCGACGAGCTGGGCGGCGGGCACTCGAGCTACGTCCGCGCCCATGCACACGCGGTGCTGCGCCTGGGCTTCACGCCGCACTTGTTCTGCGCCGGCCGCGCCGGCAGCAGGGAGGCGACCGCCGAGACCGACTACGGCGTCATCCACTGCAGCGCCGCGCCGGTGCGGCCGGTGCGCCAGCTCCTGGTCGGCCTGGTTGCGCCGCGCCTCGCGGCGGCGATCGAGCGCTTCGCGGCCGGCCGCCGCGGGCCGCTCCTGCTGCACGGCTTCGGCGTCTGGGGATACGCCGGGGTGCTGGCCGAAGCCCGGATGCGCGCCTCGGCGCCGGGATGCGAGGCGATCCCGATCGTCAGCTCCTACACGACCTACGAGGCCGAGTCGCGCGCCATCCTTGGCACCCAGGCAGGCTACGGCTGGCGCACGCGGCTGCGCCATCGGGCCGATCACCTGTGGATCCGCCTGGGCGTGAACCGCTGGGAGCGGCGCGCCTACCGGGAGGCCCGGCGGGTGCTGATCAACTACGAGTCGGTGCGGCGCCTCATCGCGGCGAGCTACGGCGCGGCGCTGGGCGGCGGTTGCGTGAAGCTCACCTATGCCGCCGAAGCTGCCTTCCGGCGAGAGACGCAACCGGCGCGACCCGCGGCGCCGGCGCCTGGCGCCGCGCCGCTCATCGTCGCGATCGGCCGCCACGAGCCGCGCAAGGGCGGGGACGTGCTGCTCGCGGCTCTCGACCGCCTGCGCGCGGCGGGAGTTCCGTTCCGCGCCTGCCTGGTCGGCGGCGGGCGGCAGCTCGCGGAGGAGCAAGCCCTCGCCTGCAAGCTCGGGCTCGGCGGCCAGGTGGAGATGCCGGGGGAGGTGCTCGACACCTACCCGTACCTCGAGCGCGCCGACGTCTTCGTCCTGCCGTCGCGCTCCGAGCAGAGCGGCTCGCTGGCGCTGCTCGAGGCGCTGCAGGCCGGCCGCGCCGTCGTCGCGTCGCGGGTCGACGGCATCCCCGAGGACGTCGACGACGGCGCCAGCGCCCTGCTGGTCGAGCCTGGAGATCCGCCGGCCCTGGCCGCCGCCCTGGCGCGCCTGCTCGGCGATCCGGGCCTGCGCCGCCGGCTCGCGGCCGGCGCCCGCCGCCGTTTCGAGGAGCGCTTCTCGGCCAGCGCGTTCGTGGCGGCGCTGGGGAAGGTCTACGCCGAGCTGGGGGTCGTGCCCGAGGCCGAGGGCAGCGCGCATGCCGGCAGCGAGGCCGGCGCCGGGGATCGCGCGGCGCGTGCCGCGGCGGAGGGCTGATGGCGGCGGCGCCGGCGAGTGAAATCGGCGCCGGCCGGCGCGCCGAGGGGCGCACGGCGCTCCTGCTGGCCATGGTGGCGCTGGTCGTCTACAACCTGAACTGCCGCGTCATCCAGGGCGGGGACACGGTGTCGGCGCGCCTGCTGCCCTTTGCCTTGTGGCGGGCGGGGAGCGTCGATCTGGACTCCGTGGCCGGGCTCGCCAGCATCGTGCCGCCCGGCAAGCCGTACCACGAGGCATACTGGCTCTACCGCTCGCCCGCGGGTCATCTGTACTCGACTTATCCGATCGTCACGCCCGTCCTGGTCGCGCCGCTCTACGCCCCGGCGGCTGCCTTCCTCGCCTGGAAGGGATGGGAGCCCTGGCGGCTCCAGAACACCTCGCTGCGCATGGAGAAACTCGCGGCGTCGCTGCTGGCGGCGCTGTCGGTCGGCCTCTTCTACCTCGTGGCGCGGCGGTCGGCCGCGCAGTCCCGGGCGATCCTGGCGGCGGTGGCCTACGGCTTCGCGACCGGCACCTGGGTCATCTCCAGCCAGGCGCTGTGGCTGCACGGGATGGGAGGGCTGCTGGCCGTCTGTGCGCTGCTCGCCGCCACTGCCAGGGCGACCGCCGGCAGCCTCATCGCCGCCGGACTGGCCGCCGGCCTCCTCGCGGTGAACCGTCCCCCCGACGCGGCGCTGGCGGCCGGGGTCCTCGTCTATCTGCTGGTGCGCCATCGCCGGCGGGCGCTCTGGGCGGCCGGCAGCGCGGCCGTCGCGGCGGTGCCGTTCGTGCTCTACAACCTCGCGGTCTTCGGCCACTGGGCCGGCGGCTACGCCTGGGCCGTGGGCCATGACCATCCTTTCCTGTCCCATCCCCTGCTGCCCGGCCTGGCCGGCGAGCTGCTGAGCCCGGGGAAGGGGCTGCTGGTCTTCTCGCCCTTTCTCGCCTTCCTGGCCTGCCGGGCCGTGCCGGCGCGAGTGCCCAAGGCCGATTCGCGCTCCACGAAGGCGGGCGGTGCGCTGCCGGCACAAAGACCCGTGCCCGCGCCCGGCTCCCGCGATCGGCTGCTCGAATTGGCCGTCGCCGCCGCCTTCCTGGTGCAGCTCTACATCTTCGGCCGCGCCGACTACCGGGCCGGCGCCTGTTATGGCCCGCGCTATCTCACGGATTTCCTGCCTGTCCTGGTCTGGCTGCTGGTGCCGGTCGTCGCCAGGCTGCGCGGCTGGGGCCTGCGAGGGTTCGTGGCGGCGGTCGCGGCCGGCATCGCCATTCAGGCCGTCGGCGCCTTCTGCTATCCGCGCGGCAGGACAGACGACCTCTTCTATCCGCCCGGTTTGGACCGCATGATCATTGCGCCGAGCGTCTGGTCGCCCCGCAACGCCCCCTTCCTGGTCGAAGCGCGCGCCGGCCTGGCCCCGCCCGAGCTGCTGCCGCACCGCCAGGGCCGCCTCGCCTTCCCCTGACGCCGAGCGCGGCGCCGCCGTCGTGACCCGCCTGGGCAGGCGATTTGCCGCACTGCGCCGCTGCGGGTACAATACGCGCTCTCTCGTGGGGCAGTAGCTCAGCTGGGAGAGCACCACGTTCGCAACGTGGGGGTCGAGGGTTCGAATCCCTTCTGCTCCACCAAATCACTCACCGCGTCGGAAGATCCCTCTAAGTGCCTAAAGAATGGGCACGTTAGGGGGGTTAGAAATTCCTGCCCGTCGAAGCTGAGGCCCTTCGGGAAGAACAGCCCGCTGCAGGCGCTGCCGCTGCTCGAGGCCGGCCTCCAGCCAGAGTCGGCTGGACCTGTGGTCGACCCGGGGACCTTCGACAAGGCGCAGGCTGCGATCAACGGCGTAGTTCGACATCGAGGGCACAGTGGCCTTCGCCGAACACCTCATAACCAGCCTCAGCGCGATGTCCGCGAAGCCGTACGCCAGGAGGCGCAGCTCCTCGACCTCCTCGGCCCCAGCAAAGTCATCCCCAAACTCACTCAGGGAACATCATAGATATATAGCTATTAAAGGATAGTTGGTCACTGGTGCTAAATTAAGTCTTAGACCGTTTGGTCCTTCCATGCCGGGTGAGGGGAGAAGCCCGCTGTTCGTGCCCGTTCTTCCCCCTCCGGAGAGGAGACGCAATGGCGCGCAAGGCACTGCTTTCAAGCGTTCTCTTGTTATCGTTGATGTCTTCAAGCTCACTTGGTTGGGGAGCAGAGTCCGCGCCGAGCGCGCACTGGATCCAAGAGCAGCTGCTTCGCGCCTTGCCGGATGTCGACGGCCAGCCCCTCGCGGGCGTACAAAGAAAGGAAGCCGATTATTGTACGATTCAGTCCATCTCCTGCGGTCAGACGATCTTCGGGAGTTTGGAAATCACCGACTGTGGTACTACCTCCAACATCGACTTCTTTCAAATCAAAGGCAACTACGCCGCGACGCCCTTCATCACTGCGACGCTGACGAGCACTGCCTTCGGGCCGTTCCTCGGGCTGCTCGATAGGACGCCCACGGTCGTGACTTACAGCGCCACCAGTCCCACGGCACAGCTGCAGTACAAGCTCACGAGCCACGGAGCACCGTGGACCCTCGGGGTCACCGGCAGCTCTGGCACGTTCGAGTTCGGAGATTACAGTCTGTCCCTGCAGTGCGCCAAATCATCGCCGAACTTGATCCTGAGCCAGGGGCGGTTCTTGGTGAAGGTTGACTGGCAAAACCAGTTCAGCGGCGCGAGCGGCGCCGGAGTGCCGGTCCCGGCTTCGGACAGCACTGGGTTCTTCTATTTCACCGATCCCTCGAACTACGAGCTGGTGGTGAAGATCCTCAAGATCAACGGCGCCATCAAAGTGTTCTATGCAGAGCTGACCAATCTTCACTTCACCATCACGGTAACCGACAATCTGACTGGAACCGTCAAGACCTACCAGAACACACCAGGCGACTGCGGGGCCATCGATGACAACGCCTTCACGGCGGCGGCTCCGGCGCGGCGGGCGGTCGCTGGGGGCGGCTCCTGCGTGCCCGGGTCCAACACCCTCTGTCTGCTCAACCGGCGGTTCGCGGTCAACGTCGACTGGATGAACCAGTTCAACGGCGATTCCGGCGTGGGAAGCCCGAGGAGCCTCAGCGACCAGTCGGGCCTGTTCAGCTTCACCGATCCTACGGACGTGGAGCTGGTGATGAAGATGGTCGATTTCGGCGACCGCACCGCCTTCTTCTACGGCGCGCTCTCCAATTTCGGGTACGACATCACGGTCACGGACACGCTGGGCGCTACCACCAAGTCCTACCATAACGCGGCAGGCAATTACTGCGGAGGACTCGACAACAACGCCTTCCCACCGTAGTGCCCACTATCGCCCTCTAGACCGGCTCGCCGGACACCAGTAGCAGATGCCTCCGGACCGCGATCCGGACCTCCTGCTCCTGCGGGGCGATGCCCAGGTCGCTGAGGACGCCGAGGAGCACAGCGGCGATGATCTTCCCGTGCTCATCGGCGAGTCGCACTTGGTGTTCTGCGATCCCGCAGGAGATCGCCACCTTGGAGACCTCGACCAGGGTGCTTACGCTCCGCCAAAAAAAGCGCGAGCCAAACATTGATCACCGCCCGCTCCTCCATCCGAGTCAAGTCGAACGTGCAAGCCCTCACGCTGGCGTCGAGCCCTACACGTACCTCCGCGCTCTCTTCGAGCACCTCCCGAGCTACACCGCCGATCGTCTCCACGAGCTGGCGACGGCCACCTGGGCCGCGCAAAACTCCCGACCTCGCTGAGCCGACAGCCCGGTCCGGCATCGGAACAGCGCCGGGGTGCGGTTCGCCGACCGTTTGCTCCCCTGTAGCCAGACCGATCAGGATGAGAGATTACGGTCGCACTGCAGGAGGCCGTAATGCGGAAAAGTCGGGTCAGCGAGGAGCAGATTCTCGGGGTGCTGAAGGAAGTTGAGGCGGGCGGGAAGGTACGTGATGTCTGTCGCCGCCACGCGATCGCGGAGGGCACCTACCACCGGTGGAAATCGGTGACCCTCCCCTCCGCGCTCGGGTCCGTTCCAGCGGCGGGCGTCAGCTGGTGATCGCCGACGCGGCTCAGATCCTGGACAATCCTTGCCGCCATCCAGGCACCCAAGATCTCGCTGCCTCGTCGATTGAGATGGCAGCTCTTATCGGCGTAAAGGCGCTCATCAACGTTGGCAAACGCTGTGCCCGCATCGAGGAAGTCGACCCCGCTGGCGACGAGCTCGCGACCCGCCTTGGTGAGCAACGGATAGCCCTTCTCGATGTCTTCCTCGTGCGGACGGGCCAGGGCGACTTCCCGGTTCGCGAGGCATGGATCCAGGAAGTGGTAGTAGCGGCTTCCGGTGGCAGCGCACAGGGAAGCCATCTCGATAGAACTTCGCTTCCAGGCAGCCGCAAGATCCTCGAAAAAACGATCGTCGTTTGGGTACGCCCGCTTCGGGCCAAGGAAAGCCCTCCGGTCAGGTGGGGCCGTACGCTCGAGTGCCGCTCGCACCTCGCTGAGCTTCGTTGCGAGCCTTTGATCGAGTGCCTGCCAAAGGAGATTGCAGATGGCACTGTAGCGCAAGGGGGCATGGGAAAAGGCCTGTGCCAGCCCCACCCTTTGATCTTCGAGATCCACGATCGCGCCGACGAAGCGCAAGCGCGTGAGGTCTGGTATGCCGTCGACGAGCGTTTCCCAGCGTCGCGGATAGAAGGGAAAGACTCCGGCCGGCCGATTTTCGGCGAAGGGCAGCATGATCTCGTTGACGCCGTCGACATTGATCACGAGGTCGAACTTCCTGCCGACAGCCATGGCATAGGCCAGCGCAATCAGCTGCTGAGGCTGCTTGTAACCGCCGACCCCGAAACAGCGCAGTGCAATCCTCCTACCGCTGAACCCTGGGAACCTGGCCAGCTCTGCAAGCAGCGTTGTGCCTGCGTTGGTGCACAATCCCGATGCCACCGAAGCACCAAACAGACCGACTTCGACCTCTGCAGGCGGGTCGGCGAATCCGTCGACGCTGCTCTGCAGCTCGACGAGCCTGCCCTCAGGGGCGGGCCATTGCGCAGGCTCCGGCTCACGCACATAGCCCAGATAGGGATGGAGCACCATGTGCGCATTCGCTGCCTCCGCGAGAACGGAGGCTCCAAGCGCGAGTCGCGCCGTCAGGCCTCGAGACCCCCCATCGCCCCGCGAGGCCTCAGCCAGCAGGCCCGTCCGCTTGGCAGCCACCGCGGCTCGCCCGTTACCCAGCATCGCCACGCCAAGGAGCGCAGCGAGATCGGCTGCGAATAGGCCGGCGAGGACGAGCAGCAAGGGCTTCCAGAATCTAGCTCCCATCCAGAGCCTCCCCTTTCACAGTCGCGCCGGGAAGTCAACTTGCATCGCCTCGACTCCGCACCTTGCGTTCAGCCCCTGCGAACCGGCCGCCTGGGCCTTGCCGGCTTCGACTTCGCGGCCTTCGGTGCCAGCGTGCTGACATGGCGCACCGCCAGCTCGATCCAGGTCTTGACCGCACTCGCGCTCAGCTCCGCAGGATCGGCGTAGATGTAGCCCTCCATCCTGCGGCCGCGCATCTCCATCGGGCGCGTTCCGGGACGCGCCAGTGCCTCGCCCTGAGCTTGCCGACCGACCCGGACCAGCAAGCCGCGCGACGAGGCGCCGACCAGCAGGTTGCCGTTCAGCATGAACCCGATGCCGCCAAACATCCGCATCTCGCTGACGTTCGCGACCGCGAGCTCCGCGATGGCGCCCCGCACGAGACCGGCCAGCTCTGGATCGACGCTCATGGGCTTCCTCGCTCACGATAGCACCAGGGCGGCAGCGGACCACCCTAACAGTCGGCTCCAGGGTCGGAGGTGGACATCCGGCGAATAGCCATCGGCGGCAGCTCGGCACTGCGGGGGCGGAACCGTCCTATTGACCGGCGGCGGACCACCCGCCTATGCTCGGCTCTTGATGAAGCGATTGGTCTGGGCGCGCTCCGGTGGGCAAATGACTGGCAGGCTCTCGCCGGTGTGGCGAGCCGCGATCGAGATCGGATTCATCGTTTTCCTGTTCTATTCCAATCTCCTGATGGGAGAGTTTACGCGGTCGAATGGCGCTCACGGCAAGAGTTTGATCTTCGCGGTTAGAGACATCTTCACTGTCACGAATTTCGTCATCGCCGTCATTTCCGCACTGATTGGCTATGGGGTGGTCGAATACCTTAGAAAGAAGCTTTAGGTCGGGCTTGAGCGAGTCCAAGACCATACCCACGCCGATGGATCGGGACCCTCGTCCGCAGGCGTCGCCTTCGGCTCACCCTCTCGCAGCGGTTCTCGATCGGCTGGCGGAGATCCTGCCCGCCCAGGGTCCGATCAGCATCTTCATCCATCACAACCCCCTCCACGCGCGTGAGCATCAGCCGTTCGAGGAGGCCGTCGGGGAAGCCGCTGAGCGGCTCGGCTGCGAGCCGTTCCTGAGCGAGGCGCGCTATCGGGAGAAGCTTGCCGCGGGCCGCGTTCTGGCAGCGGACGTCGAGACCGTGCTCCGCGAGCAGCTCGGCGACACGGCGACCCACGACGTCGTCGGCCTCGGCTCCCGCCTCGGTCTCTGGCGCGCGATCGTCCTGCATGGGATTCCAACCGTTGCGGGTGGCGAGCTGTCCTGGATCCTCACCGAGACGCCGGCGCTGTCAGAGTTTCGGAACGATCTGCCGCCGCCCGCCCGCGCGGCATTGACCGCGCCCGGCGACGGCGACGAGAGGGGCGACGAGGCTCGGAGAGTGCGCCGTCTCTGGCAAGCCTGCTGCGCCGCCGTCACTCGCGCCGCTCCAGCGGACCCCAACCCGCCGTCGGTCCCCGTCCGGCATCGCGACTGGCTCTACGCGGCTGCCGAGCTCGACACGGACCGCTGGATCCATCCCCCGCTCATCCGCTTTCTGGCCGGCTACCTGGACCAGGGCCTGGCCCATTGGGCGATGCCCGAGCGGAATCGCGGCATCCACGGGTGCTTCCTCGAGCTCTACGGCACGCCGCTCGCGGCCCAGTGCGGCGGGTGGGCACAGAGCCTCCCCCGCCTCGTCGCCGACGATCGCGCGGCGCGGCGTCGCGCCCTCGATTCGATCGCCAACTCGCTCGCCGAGCTGGGCGTCAGCGACGCGGAGTGTGCCGACTACCTCGCCGGCGAGCTCCTCGCCCTCAGGGGATGGGCCGGAATCGTCCGCCAGATCGAGGAGCGTCCCGACCGCGTGCCGGCGCGCGACCTCACCGTGACGCTGCGCGGATACCTCGCCGTCCGTCTCTTGTTCGAGCGGGCGGCGCTGGCGCACGCGGCGCGAGAGCTCTCGTTCCGGGGTCCGCTCTCCGCGCTGCGATCGTGGCTGCGGGACCGCATCCCAAGACCGGCGACCGCCGGCGTCG
This sequence comes from Thermoanaerobaculia bacterium, assembly GCA_035949675.1. GTDB lineage: Bacteria > Acidobacteriota > Thermoanaerobaculia > Multivoradales > UBA5704 > JASLEW01. Next base: position 3,158 of record DASZHY010000212.1, on the reverse strand, counting down.
AGGTGCGCGCGTGGCCGCTCTTCCAGGTTGCGCAGCTCGCCGGCTTGGACGCCGCGATCGTCGAGCAGTGGCAGGGCCAACAGGTGGCAGGCCTCGAGTCGGAGCTGCGGGAGCTCGACTCGATGCGGCGGCGACAGATCCTGCAACAAGCCTTCGAGCGGACGATCCGGCGCGATCTCTACGACTCGCTCGGACTCCACGTCCCCTGGACCGCTGCTGCCCCGCCCGCCTTCCAGGCGGTCTTCTGCCTCGACGAGCGCGAGGAGTCCTTCCGCCGGCATCTCGAGGAGGTGGAGCCAGCCTGCGAAACGTTCGCGACGGCGGGCTTCTTCAACGTCGCCATGTATCACCAGGGGATCGCCGATGCCCACCCCCGGCCGCTCTGCCCGGCGGCGATCCGCCCTCTCCACTACCTTGCCGAGGTCGATGCCGGCAGCGCCCGGCTGGCGGGCCGGTCGCGGCGGCTAAAGCAGCGGGCGGCCGGCTTTCTGGGCTACAACGTGCATCTCGGCAGCCGGCTCCCGGTCCGCGGCGCGGTCCTGATGACCGCGTTCGGCTGGCTGACGCTCATCCCCCTCGTGCTGCGCGTCGTCTTTCCCTGGCTGTCATCGCGCTGGCGGCGCGCGCAAGAGCAGTCGTTCACGGCAAGCCAAACGCGGCTGCAGCTCGAGCGGCAGGACGCCCCGCCGCCGATCGGGACGTACTCGGGATTCACCGTCCGCGAGATGGCCGACATCGTGCGGCGCGTCCTCGAGGACACCGGCCTGGTCCGCGGTCTGTCGCGGCTGGTCCTCGTCCTCGGGCATGGATCGATCAGTCTCAACAACCCGCACGAATCCGCGCACGACTGCGGCGCCTGCGGCGGCGGCCGGGGCGGGCCGAACGCGCGCGCCTTCGCCCAGATGGCCAACCACCCCGCCGTCCGCCGGCTGCTGGCGGCGGAGGGGCTTCAGATCGACGCCGCCGCCTGGTTCGTCGGCGGCCAGCGCAACACCTGCAACAACGAGGTCAGGTTCTTCGACCAGGATCTCGTGCCGGACCACGCTCGCGGGCCCTTGGCGCAGGCCCAGGCCGCGATCGACGCGGCCCGGCGGCGCGAGGCGCACGAGCGCTGCCGCCGGTTCGATGCCGCGCCGCTCTGGTATCCGCCGCTCGCGGCGCTGGCCCACGTCGAGGGGCGCGCGGCCGACCTCGCCCAGCCGCGTCCGGAATACGGCCACGCCACCAATGCCTTCTGCGTCATCGGCCGCCGGGCGCGCACCCGCGGACTCTTCCTCGACCGCCGGGCATTCCTCGTCTCCTACGATCCCGAAGGCGACGGCGACGGCGCGATCCTCGCCCGCATCATGGCCGCCGCCGTGCCCGTCGTGGCGGGGATCAGCCTCGAGTACTACTTCAGCTACGTCGATCCGACCGGCTACGGGTGCGGGACCAAACTGCCGCACAACGTCACCTCGCTGCTCGGCGTCATGGACGGGGCGCAGAGCGATCTGCGCACCGGTCTGCCCTGGCAGATGGTCGAGATCCACGAGCCTGCCCGCCTCGCGATCGTCGTCGAAGCCGTCCCCGAGCGCGTCGAGCGCGTCGTCGACGGCAACCCCGCACTCGCACGGCTGGTGCGGAATCGCTGGGTCTGGCTGGCCTGCCTCGACCCGGCGTCCGGGACGTTGTGGGAAGCCCGCTCCGACGGCTGGCTGCGCCACACCCCGGAGTCCCCCCTGCGGATCGTGGTTGGGGACTCCGCGGATTGGTACCGCGGCAAGCGCGGGTTCCTGCCACCGGTCGCGATCCAGCCGAGACCCTCCGCCTCGGCATGATTTCCAACCTCCCTCTGGCCTGGCTGGTGCTCGTGGGCGTCGGCGTGCCGGCCGCGCTGCTCGCGCTGCTGGGCGTCAGTTCCCTGCTCACCCGGCCGCTCCCGGAGCGATGGATCAGCTCGCTGGCCGCTGGCTCCATGCTGGCGAGCTGCACTGCTTTCTGCGCGGCGCTCGTCGCCTACCGGACGGCACCCGCGGGCACCCGGCTCCTCTCCTTCGGCGCCTGGTCCAGCTCGCACGCGGGCGGCATCGCCATCGACTTCCTCGTCGATCGACTCTCCCTCGCGTTTGCGGCGCTCTCGGTGGCGATCGCCGGCGTCGTTTCGGCCTTCTCGAGCCGCTACCTGCACCGCGAAGCGGGCTACCAGCGCTACTTCGTCCTGCTGGCCATGTTCGTGACCGGCATGCTCCTCGTCTCGCTGGCAGGCAACATCGAGGTCCTCTTCGTCGGCTGGGAGCTGGTCGGCCTGAGCTCGGCATTGCTCGTCGCCTTCTTCCACGAGCGGCCGGCGCCGGTCGCCAACGCGTTCCGCGTCCTCTCGATCTACCGCATCAGCGATGCCGCCATGCTCTCGGCCGCGGTGCTGCTCCGCCATCTCGCCGGCACCGACAGCCTGTCGCTCCTCTTCAGCGGCGCGGGCGCGGGCGCCAATGCCGGGCTCACCGGACCGCAGACGACGATGATCGCCGTCCTGCTCATCGTGGCCGTGGCGTGCAAGAGCGCCCTGCTGCCCTTCTCGGGCTGGCTGCCGCGCGCGATGGAGGGGCCGACGCCCTCGAGCGCCGTCTACTACGGGTCGCTGTCGATTCATGCCGGCTGCTTCCTGCTCTTGCGAGCGGCGCCCCTCCTCGAGCGCTCGACCACCGCCCGCTTCCTCGTCGGCGGCCTCGGCGCCGCGACCGCGGTCTTCGCCGGCATGACGACGCGGGTGCAGAGCGACGTGAAGTCGTCGCTCGCCTACGCCTCGCTGACCCAGGTCGGACTGATCGTCGTCGAGATCGCCCTCGGCTGGTACACGCTCGCCTTCGTTCACCTGGCAGGACACGCCTGCTTCCGGCTGCTGCAGTTCCTCAGCGCCCCGAACGTCCTCCACGATCTCCATGGCATGGAAGACGCGCTCGGCGGCCGGCCGGAGCGAGCCGGCCGCGATCTCCTCGCCCGCGCCCCCGCTGCCCTCCGGCATGCCCTGTTCCTGCTGTTCCTCGAGCGCGGCTTTCTCGACGACCTCGTCGACCGCATGGTCGCCGAGCCGTTCGTGCGGGCCGCGCGCTGGCTGACCCGTCTCGATGCGTGGTTGTGCGGCGGTGGCGCCGAAGCCGCCGGCCACCGGGAGCGATGAG
>DASZHY010000211.1:0-5083 GCA_035949675.1 Thermoanaerobaculia bacterium | reverse complement strand
GGGCTGAAGCGGAGATCGGGCGTGTGGCGGGCCTGCTTGAGGAAAACCGCGACCTCCCGCACGAGGCTGATGCCGGCCTGCTCCATTTGCGCGGCGTTGCAGAAGACCAGGAAGGCGGCCATCGCCTCGCGGTGGATCTGGCGGGACTCGAAGAACGCGAGCATCTCCTGAGCCAGGACGCGCGTCTCGGCCGTGCGTCCCTGCTCGACGTAGACCGCTGCCAGGTCGAGGCTGACCAGCGCCGCATCGTACTCGATCCCCAGATCGACGAAGGCGTCGCGCACCTCGCGGAAGGCCGCCTCGGCCTGTTCGAGCCGGTGGAGCCCCTGCGCCACCTGCCCTTCCAGCCAGCGCAAGCGCAGCAGGTTCATGCGATCGCCCATCTTGAGGTAGAGCGGCCGCGTATGGAAGAGCATCGCGAAGGCCTCGCGCGGCTTGCCGTCGTCGAGGAGCGCCGCGATCAGGTTGTGGCGCACGATCAGGTACCAGCGCGGATCCTCCTGCGGATCGATCAGCTCGAGAGCGCGGCGCAGCAGCGTCATGCTGCCTGCGGTGTCATGAGTATGCAGCAGCACGTTGCCCTTCTGGGCCAGCGCCTGTCCCACCAGGGTCGACTGGCCGAGCCGCCGGTAGATGGCGATCACGCGATCGAGCAGGCGAGCCGCCTCGGCAAACTGCCGCCGGTCGCGGTGCAGCGACGCCCGGAGGTCGAACACCCTTGCCTTGTCGAGCAGCCCCAGGCGTGGATTGGCCGCCAGCAGCTCTTCCGCGGTGCGGAAGGCGGCTGCCGATGCCTCGTGGTCGGAGCAGATTCGCAGCGCATTGCCGAGCTGCGCCCAGGCCCGCGCCCGCAGGCCGGCAAGGAGGTCGGGGCTCGTCACCGAGAAGGTGGTGACGGTGGCGAGGCGCTCGGCGACCGCCACCGCGACGCGGGCGAGCTGCTGCGCACGGGCCGGGTCGTGGAAGCCTTCCTCATGGCTGGCCTGCAACAGCCTCTCGCAGAGCATGCGGTCGCGAAACCGCGAGCTGTTTTGGACCAGCAGCTGCTGCCGCGCCGCCGGATGCTGCATGAGCTCCTCGAAGAGCGCGCCGCTGCGCCGCCGCGCGGCGTCGAGCCCGGCCTCCTCGATCGCGACGCGGGAGAATACCCGGTCGAGCACGGCGTCATAGGCCGCATCGTTCGCGCCGGTTGCTTCCGGATCGTCGTGCCCGTCGTGCCCGTCGCGGCCGCCCTGGGCGCCGTCGGAGTCGCTGGAGTCGCTGCAGTCGCTCGCCGGGACCAGCTCGAGGGCGGCCAGGTTGCGGTGATCGGGTGCAGAGGCTCGCACCGCGGTCGGCTGGACCGTGGCTTTAGCGTCAGCCGTGGCTGGAGCGAAGACGGCCTCGACGGCCTCATGATGGCTGTCGATCGGCGACATCGGAGGCGACTCTTGGAAGAGTGGGGGGACGAGCGGAGTCCGCGCGGCGGCAGGGGCCGGAGAGGCAGCGCCGGGCATGGTCAGGTTCCAGACCTCGCGCGCCTGCTGCCGGCAGGAAAGACATCCCCGCAGCAGGTGCCGGAAGGTGTGGCGCATCTCCTCGGCCGAGAGCCCGCCGTCCATGAAGCGCCACAACGCTTCCCTGCTCAGATGCCGCCCAGGATCCGTGCCGGCATCAGCCGCGGGCGCGGGCTCGAACCGTCCGGCGCCGGCGACGAGAGTGCTGCGGTCGGCGCCGCAGACCCCGTCCGCGCCGCGAGCGCCATCCACGCTGCTCGCGATCACCGCCGGATGTGCCGCCTGCACCGCCTCCGCCGCGCGCGCGCCCGGCTCGCACGCGCCGCTGACTCCGTCCGCTCCAGCCGGCACGCCGTGCTCGCTCATGGAGTCTTCTTTCTGCTGAGGCCCGCGGTCAACTCGCGGGTCAGAGCGGCAAGACAGCGGTTGGTCGTCTTGCTGATGCTGGTCGGGCTGTACCCCAGCCGCCGGGCCAGCTCCGGAGGCTCGTAGCCATGGCTGTAGCGCAGCGACAGGAGGGCGCGGCAGCGTCCCGGCAGCCGGTCGATCGCCATCGCCAGATCCCGCCGCACGTCGGCGCCTTCCTGCTCCGGTGCCATCGGCTCGGCCATGCACTCGAGCACCGCGGCATCCACCGCGTCGTAGAGCTTGCGGCGGCGCTCGCGCCAGTAGAGGAGGCACTTGTTGCGCAGCGTGCCCATGAGCCAGGACTCGGGGTCGCGGATCGCCTGGCGCTGGTAGACCAGAGCGAGCAACGCTTGCTGCACGATGTCCTCGGTGTCCTGGGGCGGGACCCGGTAGTGCGCAAAGAGAGTCTTCATACGAGGCCGCACGGACTTCAGGAACTGCTCGAGAGAGCTTTCGGCTTCGGAGGGGTCGGCTGCGCTCATGTGGGCGGCGGCAGAGGCGTTTCAGTTTCTAAGCACCCTACCACCAAAATCGTGCCCTGTAAAGTGCGTGCGCACAGCTCCCCTGGCGATGCTCGGAGGCATCACGACGCCGCGTCGGGCCGTCCGGCGGTGCACGCCGAGCCCGAGAGGGGTGGAAGAAGGGCCTAGCCGTTCCCGTCGATAGGACAACCCGCGTCGATCCGGGACCCGATACCCGAGATCAGATGCAGCAGGAACTCGATCACCGGGTGCTGGTGCGGCGCGGTTTGCGTCGCCGGCGGCAGGTGCCGGCTCTGCGCTGCCTGCAGGCCGGCTGCCGGCAGGAGCAGGGCGGCAAACCCCAGGATGGCGACGCTGCGACGAAGGCTGCGGCTGGACATGACGATTCACTCCTTCATGCGGTCCCGGCGCGGTAGGCACCGGGCAGAAAGCGAGATACCCCTGGAAGTAGGTTGCCGCTGGCGGCTCTGGCGAGACATCCTCGGCGGCGCGTTCGCGGAGCATGGCCAGCGTGCGCCGGGCTGGCCGGTCTGCCAGGCTCGACCTGGCAGGTGATAGGGGGCGGGGGCCGGGCCGGGAGCCGGCCGAGCCCGAGAGCTCAGTCTTCCTTCAGGGCCGCTTCCGGTTGGGGCTGGAAGCGAGCACCCAGGAGCCGCTCGGAGAGTGCCGCCAGGCACCGGTGGGTCACCTTGCGGATGCTCGACTGGCGATAGCCGGTGCGCTCGGCGGCCTCGGCGGTGCTGCAGCCCAGGCCGTACCGTAGGCGGAGCACCGAGCGGCAGCGGTCGGGGAGCTGGTTCAACAGCGTGTCCAGGTCGGCGCGCAGGTCAGACCGCTCCTGTGCCGGGGTCTCGGCCTCGGCCAGCAGCTCGAGGATGGTGCTGTCCACCAGGTCCCACAGACGGCTGCGATGCTTGCGCCAGTAGATGATGCACCGGTTCGCCAGCGTCGCCAGCAGCCAGGCCTCGGGGTTGCGGATGCTGCCTGCCTTCGAGACCATGATGAGGAAGGTCTCTTGCAGGAGATCGTCCGCATCCTGCAGCGGGATGCGATGACGCCAGAGGACCCTCTTCAGCTTGGGCTCGACGTTGTGGAGGATCTGCTCAAGGGATGGCTCCTCCACGGGTGGCACTTGGTAGCTCATGCTAGTAGTGAAAACCATCTATAAACAAAAATATACCAACCTTTTTCCGCCCGTGTCTAGGGGGAATCCTACGACAGCGCGGTAACAGATTCGACCGCTTGCTCGCGGTACCAGATCTCGTCCGAGCCGGCGGCCCGGACGGCGGTCGCGGAGCGCTTGCAAGATGGCGGCAAACGCTTCTGGCATCATGTTTTGCGCTCGAAGCCAACGGCGATGAGCTGGCGCGTCAGTGCGGCCAGGCAGCGGTTCGTGACCTTGCGAATGCTCGACGAGCGATAACCCATGCGCTCGGCCACTTCGTTCGGCCCATACCCCAAGCCGTATCGCAGCCGCAGCAGCGAGCGGCAGCGCGTCGAGATGCGAGACAGGACGCGGTCGAGATCGAAGGTCAGCTCGTCGCGCTCCTGCTCCGGCGCCTGGGGAGTCGAGATGAGCTCCAGGATGGCGGTATCCACTGCCTCGCAGAGACTGCCGCGACGCTTCCGCCAGTACATGATGCATTTCTTTTTCACAGTCCCGATGAGCCAGTTCTGGGGGCTGTGGATCTTGTCCCACTTGTAGAGGAGCGTCAGCTGGGCATCCTGCAGGATGTCCTCGGCGTCTTCGGGAGGCACCTCGAAGCCGCGGAGCACCCGTTCCAGCCTCGGCCGGGTGCTCTTTAGCAGGTCATTGAGCGAGTCCCGCAGTTCTGGATGGTCCAGAGTCGCCATAGCACCCGAGGGCTTAGCTTTGCCGCTTGGTAGGCTAGCACCCAGGTCGCCCCCTGTCCAGATTCGCGATGCGCATGGTACCTGCTCATAATCGAGCAGGCACTAAGTCCCCTCTTCCCAGCTATTGAGGTAACGCTCCTGCTCCGCCGTCAGGACCTGCAGCCCGACACCCATGGTCTCGAGCTTGAGGCGCGCCACCTCGCGGTCCAGGTCTTCGGGGACCCGGTGGACGGCGATGGCCAGCCGCTCCTTGGACCTGGCGATCATCTCCGCGGCCATCGCCTGGTTGGCGAAGCTCATGTCCATCACCGCGGCGGGATGCCCCTCGGCGGCGGCGAGGTTGATGAGCCTTCCCTCGCCGAGGACGTAGGTGCGAGCACCGCGCCGCTGGCGGTACTCCTGCACGAACGGCCGCACCTCGCGGACTCCCGACGACAGCTCGCGCAGGCTCGGCAGATCGAGCTCGACGTCGAAGTGGCCGCTGTTGCACACGATCGCGCCGTCCTTCATGCGTTCGAAGTGCTCGCGGGCGATGACGTGCTTGTTGCCGGTGACGGTGACGAAGATGTCGCCCATCGCCGCCGCCCCCGCCATGTCGGTGACGCGGTAGCCGTCCATCACCGCCTCGAGCGCTCGCACCGGGTTGACCTCCACCACGATGACGTTGGCGCCCATGCCATCGGCCCGCGAGGCGATGCCGCGGCCGCACCAGCCGTAGCCCACCACCACCAGGTTCTTGCCGGCGAGCAGGACGTTGGTCGAGCGGATGATGCCGTCGAGCGTGCTCTGGCCGGTGCCATACCGGTTGTCGAACAGGTGCTTGGTGTCCGACTCGTTGACGGC
>DASZHY010000210.1:0-6678 GCA_035949675.1 Thermoanaerobaculia bacterium | reverse complement strand
GCACGCCGGGCGCCCAGCCCGCGGAGGGCGGCCGGCGCGACTTCAGCGCCGCCGCCCGCGCCCAGCTGCAGGAGCTTTTCAAGCGCTATCCGACCCGCGAGGCGGCGCTCATCCCGGCGCTGCACATCGCGCAACGCGAGTGGGGCGGCTGGCTGCCGGACGCCGCGATCGCCGCGGTGGCGCGCGAGGTCGAGCTGCCGGCGGCCAAGGTCTACGGCGTGGTCACCTTCTACGACCTGCTGCACCAGCACCAGGTCGGCCGCCACCGCATCCGCATCTGCACCAACCTGCCCTGCATGCTGCGCGGCTCCGACGAGATCATGGAGACGGTGCGCCAGGAGCTGGCGGTCGGCGAGAACGAGGTGACCCCCGACGGGCGCTGCTCCTACGTCCATTTCGAGTGTCTCGGCTCGTGCGACACCGCGCCGATGATGATGGTCGACGACGCCTACCACGAGAACCTCACCCCCGAGCGGGTGCGGCAGATCCTCGGGGAGCTCGACTGATGGCGAGCGCTGCAAGCGGCGCCTTCGAGCCGGTGCTGACGCGCAACGTCGGCAACCCCGCGGCGCTGACCCTCGACGGCTACCGCAAGGGCGGCGGTTACGAGGGGCTCGCCAAGGCCTTGAAGATGCAACCCGACGCGGTCATCGACGAGGTGAAGCGGTCGGGCCTGCGCGGGCGCGGCGGCGCCGGCTTTTCGGCGGGAGTGAAGTGGAGCTTCATCCCCAAGGGCAAGGGCAAGCCCAAGTACCTGGTGTGCAACGCCGACGAGTCCGAGCCGGGCACCTTCAAGGACCGGCTGCTGATGGAGAAAGACCCGCACCAGCTGATCGAAGGCTGCGCCATCTGCTGCTGGGCGGTCCAGGCAAGCACCACCTACATCTACATCCGTGGCGAGTACTCCTTCGCCAACGCCGTGATGGAGCAGGCGATCAAGGAGGCCTACCAGGCGGGCATCCTGGGCGACAGCGTGCTCGGTTCCGGCTTCAAGCTCGACGTGTACATGCACCAGGGCGCCGGCGCCTACATCTGCGGCGAAGAGACCGGCATGATCGAGTCGCTCGAGGGCAAGCGCGGCCAGCCGCGCGTCAAGCCGCCGTTCCCGGCCGTGGTCGGCGCCTTCGGCGCCCCGACCGTGATCAACAACGTCGAGACCCTCGCCAACGTGCCGCACATCGTGGTGCGCGGCGCCGACTGGTTCAAGTCGATCGGCACCGACGAGCGCAACACCGGTCCCAAGCTCTACGCCATCTCCGGCCACGTCGAGCGCCCGGGCACCTACGAGACCGCGATCGGCATCCCGTTCAGCGAGCTGCTGGACCTGGCCGGCGGCATGTACCGCGGCGGCAAGCTCAAGGCGTACATCCCCGGCGGCGCCTCGGCGGCGATCCTGACCGCCGACCAGGCCCACCTCAAGCTCGATTTCGACACCATGACCAAGGCCGGCTCGATGCTGGGCTCGGCCGCGGTGATGGTGATGGACGACAGCACCTGCATGGTGCGCTCGGTCGCCCGGCTGGCCAAGTTCTTCAATCACGAGTCGTGCGGTCAGTGCACCCCCTGCCGCGAGGGCACCAACTGGCTCGAGCTGCTGCTCACCCGCATCGAGCATGGCGAAGGCCGGCCAGGCGACCCGCAGCTGCTGCGATCGGTCTGCAAGAACATGAACGGCACCGCTCTGTGCGCGCTGGCCGAGGCCGCCGTCGGCCCGGTCGATTCGCTGATCAAGCGCTTCCCCGACGAGGTCGATCAGCACATCCGCGACCGCGCTTGCCCGTTCCCCCATCGCCGCTACTTCTCGAACGGAGCCTCTTGACGTGCCCAAAGTCACCATCGACGCCCGCACCGTGGAGGTCGAGGCCGGCACCAACCTGATCGACGCCGCCTTCAAGGCCGGCGTGCACATCCCGCATTACTGCTACCACCCGCGCCTCTCGGTCGTCGGCCAGTGCCGCATGTGCCTGGTGAAGATCGACGGCATGCCCAAGCTCCAGGCGGGCTGCGCGACCCAGGTGATGAAGGACGGCATGGTGGTCCATACCGAGCTGCCGGAGGTCAAGGAAGCGCAGCAGGGAATGATGGAGTTCCTGCTCATCAACCATCCCCTCGACTGTCCGATCTGCGACCAGGCCGGCGAGTGCGGCCTGCAGGACTATGCGTTCAAGCACGGCGTCGCCTACTCGCGCTTCCAGTTCGAGGACAAGCGCACCTACCCGGGACGCGAGCGCATCCCGCTCGGCGCCAACGTGCTGCTCAACATGAACCGCTGCATCCAGTGCACGCGCTGCATCCGCTTCACCCAGGAGATCGCCGGCACCGGCGACCTCGGGTTCTTCCACCGCGGCGCCCGCACCGAGATCGGCACCTTCCCGGGCAAGCACCTCGACAATCAGCTGGCCACCTGCGTCGTCGACATCTGCCCGGTGGGCGCGCTCACCTCGACCCGCTTCCGCTTCGCCGAGCGCGTCTTCTATCTCGACAAGAAGCCGTCGCTGTGCACCGGCTGCGAGGTCGGGTGCAACATCACGATCGAGCACCGCCGCGGCGTCATCAAGCGCTACAAGCCGCGCTTCAACCCCGACGTCAACGACTACTGGATGTGTGACTACGGCCGCGCCACCTTCGAGCGCTACAGCGGCGCGCCCAAAGTCCCAGGGGCCCCTGGGACGCCTGAAGTCCGGGGGGTCCCCGGGACGCCTGAAGTCCCGGGGGTCCCCGGGACGCCTGAAGTCATCATCGCCCGCCTGACCGCGCCGCGGCTATGGCGCGACGCCGGCAGCCTCGGCGTCGCCACCGAGCCGATGCGGCCGCGCCCCAACCTCGGCCCCGAGGCGCCGTCCAAGGCGGGCCGCCAGGCGCAAAGCCCTGCGGCCGCTGCCGCGACGCCGGGCGGGGCCGCCTCGCGGCAAGCGGCGGCGCCGGCGCCGGCCCCCGTCTCGTGGAAGGAGGCGCTGGACGCCGTGGCGCGCCACCTGCGCAGCCGCAGCGCCGAGGGCGCCATCGCCTTGCTCGGCTCCGGCTTCCTCACCACCGAGGAGGCGTACCTCTTCGCGCAACTCGCCGAGGTGGCGGGCACGCCGCACCGTTCGGTCGCCGTCGATCTCGGACCAGAGCGCCACATCCCCAACCTCCAGGGCGGCGTCACCGGCCGCGAGGCGGCTCCCAACCGGCGCGGCGCCGAGCTTGCCGGCCTGGTCCCCCAGGCCATCCAGGCAGCGACCGCGGCCACGGCCGCCACGGCGGGCTCGACGACGCCCCCGATGGGCACGCCGGTTTCGACCGCTGGCGGCGCGGGCGGCGCCGGCACCGCGGCGAGCGGCGCTGCGGCGAGCGGCGGCGCGGCGGCCGAAGGCGGCGGCAACGGCCGGGGACGCGCGGCCCGCGCCGCCCATGCTGCGGTCGGCACGGCGGCCGTGGTGGCTGCAGTCGACGCCTTCGACGCCGACGGCCTCTTGCACGGCGACGCCGCGGCGCGGTGCGCGGTGCTGGTGGTGTGTGACAGCGACTTCGGGGACGGCGCCTACGACCCGGTGATCGTCGAGCGGCTGCGGCGGGCGCAGGTCCTGATCGTCTTCGGCTGGGCCGACTCGCCGCTCGCCCAGGCCGCCGACGTGGCGCTGCCCGTCGCCACCCACGCCGAGAAGGACGGCACCTTCGTCAACATCGAGTGGCGCGTGCAGCGCTTCGAGCGCGCCTTCCCGCCGCCCGGCCAGGCGCGCCCCACGGTCGAGGCGCTGAGCGAGCTGCTGGCCCGCTACGACGCGCGGTGGGCGAACCTCGCCGCGCCGGCGGTCTTCGATCGGCTCGCCGCCGAGCTGCCGGCGTTCGCCGGCCTGGCCTGGCACCAGATCCCGGCCACCGGCGCGCCGCTCGACCTGCCGGCGGCGCGCGCCGTCCCGGCCTCCCACGTCCAGGCGCCTGAAGACACGGCGGTCGGCATCTGATGAACCTCGACCTGGTCGGGACCGCGCTCAAGCTGGCGGTGATCCTCGGCATCCTGCTCAACGTGGTCCCGGTGATGGTGTGGGTCGAGCGCCGCGGCAGCGCGCTGATGCAGGACCGGCCGGGACCGAATCGGCTGGGTCCGCTGGGGCTCTTCCAGGCCCTCGCCGACGCGCTCAAGTTCATGTTCAAGGAAGACGTGACGCCCGCCGCCGTGGACCGGCCGCTCTACCTGATGGCGCCGGTCATCGGCTTGCTGCCGGCGCTGACCACCTTCGCGGTCGTGCCGTTCGGCCCCGACGTCACGCTGCGCGGGCATCTCTACACGATGGTGATCGCGCCCGCGCAGACCGGCGTGCTGCTGTTCCTGGCGATCGCCAGCCTGGGCGTCTACTCGCTGGTGATGGCCGGCTACGCCTCGAACAACAAGTACTCGTTGCTGGGCTCGATCCGCGCCTCGTCGCAGCTGATCAGCTACGAGCTGGCGCTCACCCTGTCCGTGCTCACGGCGATCCTTCCGGTCTCCTCCTTCCGGCTCTCCGACGTCGTCGACTACCAGGTCCGCCACGGCTGGAACGTGCTGCCGCAGGCCATCGGCTTCCTCGTCTTCCTGGTCGCCGCCTTCGCCGAGACCAACCGGCTGCCGTTCGACCTGCCGGAGGCGGAGTCGGAGCTGGTGGCCGGTTTCCACACCGAGTACAGCGCCATGCGCTTCGCGACCTTCTTCATGGCCGAGTACATCTCCATGACCTCTCTCTCGGCGCTCGGCGCGACGCTCTATTTCGGCGGCTGGACCCTGCCATGGGTCCACTTCTCCGGCCTGGCCGGGGCCGCGGTCGGCCTGGCGGTGCTGTTCGGAAAGGTGTCCTGCTTCCTGGCTTTCTTCGTGTGGGTGCGCTGGACGTTTCCGCGCTTCCGCTACGACCAGTTGATGCGGCTGGGATGGAAGGTGTTGCTGCCGCTCGCCATCCTCAACCTGATCGTGGTGGCGGCGCTGACTCTGGGCGGCGTGCTGTAGCGGCGCGGCCGGCCGAGCGTGGGAGCCTTCTAGCATGGAAATGGCGGTCTTCGCCCTGTTCGCGCTGCTGGCGCTGGGGTCGTCGCTGGTGGTGATCGCGCACAAGAGCCCGATCTACTCGACGCTCAGCCTGGTGATGACGCTGTTCTCGGTGGCCGTGCTCTTCGTGCTGCTGGGCGCGCCGTTCATCGCCACCCTGCAGCTGCTGATCTATGCCGGCGCCATCCTGGTGCTGTTCCTGTTCGTCATCATGCTGCTCAACGTCGGCGGGCGCGAGGAGGGGCTGCCGGGCGGTCACCGCCTGCAGCTGATCACCTCCGTCCTGGGCGCGCTGGTGTTCACGGCCATGCTCTGGATGCTGCTGCGGCCGGCGCTCGGGCAGCTGGCGCCGGCGCCTCTCACCGAGGAGATGGTGTCGCTGTCGGGTCTGGCCCAGGACCTGTTCGCCGACTATCTGCTGCCCTTCGAGATCGTCGGCCTGCTGCTGCTGGTGGCGGTGATCGGCGCCACCGTCATCGCCCGCCGTCCGACGCCGGAGGAGCTGTCTGGCGGCGGCGGCATGGCGGAGGCCGGCGCCGCCGCTGCCGGGCCCGCGCCCACGTATGCGGCATGGGCCCAGGAGGCCGACCGCGCGGCAGGCGGTGCGAGGCCGGCGTCGGTTCCTGGCGGGTCAGGCAGGCCTGGCGGGGCGGCCGGAGGCAAGCCGTGAGCACCATTCACCTGGTCAACGAGAGCACGGCGGTGCCGGTCAGCTGGTACCTGCTGCTCGCGGCGGCGCTGTTCGGCATCGGCACCATCGGCGCGCTGACGCGGCGCAACGGCATCAGCATCTTCCTGTCCATCGAGGTGATGCTCAACGCCGCCAACCTGGCGCTGATCGCCTACGCCCGCCAGCTCGACCAGCGCACCGGCCAGATCCTGGTGTTCTTCGTCCTGGCGGTGGCCGCCGCCGAGGCGGCGGTCGGCCTCGCCCTGTTCATCGCCGTCTACCGCCAGCGGCGCACCATCGATATAAACCGCATTAATCTCATGCGTCATTAGCTGTTCAGGGACCGTGCCATGAAACAGGTGCCAATAGCAGGTGTGGGAGGACTACTCGAAGCGTCTATCGGGCCTCCCCCCGCAACCCCTCGATCCCCTTCCCACCCCTCCGGGGGGGAAGGGGACGCCCCCTCCCCTTCGCTTCGGCCACTGTCGTCTTAGTCGCCGACCATGCAAGCGATCGATCTCCTCTGGCTCATCCCCGCGCTGCCGCTCGCCGGCGCCGCGCTCAACGGCGCCCTGGCGTACCGCAAGGCGTCCAAGGCGGCGGTGACCGCGGTCGCGCTGGGCGCGCCGCTCGCCTCGCTGCTGCTCGCCGCGGCCTGCATCGGTCAGTACCTCGGCAGCGGCCTCTTTCCGCAGGCCGTCGAGAGGGTCGGCTACGCCTGGACGACCGGCGCGCTGACCATCAACGTCGCCTTCCTGCTCGACCCGCTGGCGGTGGTGATGCTGTTCATCGTCACCTTCGTCGGCTTCCTGATCCACGTTTACTCGGTCGGCTACATGGGCCACGACGAGGGCTACGCACGGTACTTCGCCTACCTGAACCTGTTCATGGCGGCGATGCTGACGCTGGTCCTCGGCAACAACTACCTGGTGATGTTCGTCGGCTGGGAGGGCGTCGGGCTCTGCTCGTACCTGCTGATCGGTTTCTACTACGACCAGGAGTTCCC
>DASZHY010000209.1:0-2677 GCA_035949675.1 Thermoanaerobaculia bacterium | reverse complement strand
TGCGGCCGGTGGTGGTCGGGCTCGAGCTTCCCGACACCGGTCCGCCGCCCGACGTCATCCGTCAATACCTGCAACAAGCCGGCGCCGCCGTCCCCGCCGCCGGATCCGGGAGCCAGCAATGAACCGTTCCATGCCGCGGCCGCCGCGGCGCCGCACCAGCCTGTCCGCCGCACTGCCGTCGCCCCTCGCCCTGCTGCTGGCCAGTTTGCCCGCCACGGCCGTCCTGGCGCCCGCCGGCCCGCCGCCCGCCGCGGCCAGCCAGACCGCCACGGCGCCCGCGGCGGCGGCGACGAGAGTCGCCGCCCAGGCGCAGCAGCCGCGGCGCGCCGGCACGGTGATCGTCCCGGACCACTTCCTGCGGCGCTGGGACCCTGTCACCGTCTTCTTCGATCACGATGCGGGTCCCGCCAAGGGCGGACCCGAGGATGATCCGGGGCGCTGGGTCAAGGTCACGCCGCGCCACCCGGGGGCCTTCCGCTGGCTCGACGCCCGCACCCTGCAGTTCGCCCCGGCCGAGCCCTGGCCGCCGCTCACCCGCTTCAGCTGGACCGCCGGCTCCGTCACCACCCCGCTCGACACGCTGATGTCGCCGCCCACCTCGATGCTGCCGGCGGCCGGCGCCGAAGGCCTCGAGCCGATGCGCACTATCACCCTGGTGTTCCCCGAGCCGCTCGACGTCCAGGCGCTGCGGCGCATGCTGACCATCGAGCTGCGCCCGCTGCCGGGGACGGGGGCCGACGCCGCGCCGGCCGGCACGGCCCGGCTGCTCACCGCCCGGGACTTTCAGATCAAGGCCCAGGAGCGCGGCGAGCGCTCCGCTCCCGCCGCCTACATCATCACCCTGGCGCGGCCGGTGCCGCTCGCCACCCGCGCCCTGCTGCACTTCCGCCTGTCGCTCGCCGAGGAGACCGCCGAGTCCGCGCTGGACCTGAGCTTCCAGACCGCCGAGCGCTTCCGCATCACCGCCCTGGGCTGCCCCGGGGCGTCGGCGCCGATCGCCTCCTCGGGCTCGCGCTACAGCCGCGAGCAGGCGCTGCGTTGCCAGCGCGAGGCGCGGCAGGTGAGCGTCGAGTTCTCGGCCGCGCTCCCCGGCGAGCTGTCGCCGATCGCGGCCCGCAACCTGGTGCGCTTCGAGCCGGCGGTACCGGGGCTGTCGTTCGAGATCTCCGGCCGGCAGCTCATCGCCCGCGGAGACTTCCACCGCGACACCTTGTACCGCGTCTGGCTGGCGCCCGCCGCCGGCATCGTCGACGCCAAGGGGAGGCCGCTCGAGGTGCACGGGCAGAGCGAGGTCTTCCTCGCCTTCCCGCAGCTCTCCGGCTTCCTGCGCTGGACCGCCAGCCAGGGGATCGTCGAGCGCTTCGGCCCGCGGCAGCTGCCGCTCGAGGGCCGCGGTTTCGAGCGCGTCGACCTGCGCATCTATCCCGTCGATCCGCTGGACCGCTCGTTCTGGCCGTTCCCGGACGCGCCGGTCGCGCTCGACGAATCGACTCGCCCACCGGGGCCCGGCGAGGAGCCCGAGCCCTGGCTGGCTGCCGACAAGGGAGTCAGCGCCGCCGCCCTCGCCCGCTACCTGCGGGCGCTGGGGTCGCCGCCGGTGTCGGAACTGGTGGCGCTGCCGCTGCGCCGCGCCGGCGCCACCGCCCGCTTCGGCGTCGACCTCGCGCCCCACCTGGAGCGCCTCGCCGGCCGCGACGCCCCCGGCACCTACCTCGTCGGCCTCCGCCGCCTCGACTCCAAGCGCCGCTTCTACATGCGGCTGCAGGTCACCGACCTGGCGCTCACGGCGATCGAAGAGCCGCTGGCGGTGGTCTTCGCGGTGACCTCGCTGGCGACCGCCGCGCCGGTCCCCGGGGCCAGCGTGCGCGTCGAAGGCACGGTGGACCATGGCGACCGCTCGCGCTGGGAGACGCTGTTCGAAGGCACGACCGACGCCGCGGGCCGGGTCACCTGGAAGGCCCCGGGCAGCGAGGGCCCGCGGCGGGCGACCTCGGTGCAGCGGATCGTCGCCCAGCTCGGCAAGGACGTGCTGGTGCTCGACCCCAGCCACCCGCCGGACGCCTATGGCGACGGCCAGTGGCGGCCCCGCCGCGAGAACTGGCTGGGCTGGACGCTGCAAAGCCTCCACTTCCGCACCCCGGCCCCCGAATTCCTCTGCCACATCTTCACCGAGCGGCCGGTCTACCGCCCCGAGGAGGCGGTGCACATCAAGGGCTACCTGCGGTCGCGCGACGGCGGCCACCTGTCGCCGGTCACCGATGCCGGCGTGGTGGTGGTCAACGGCCCCGGCGACCTGGTCTGGCGCCTGCCGGTCACCGTCACCGCGGCGGGCTCCTTCTATCACCAGTTCAAGCAGGCCAAGCTGCCGACCGGCGTCTACACGGCGGCCTTCGAGCCCGCCCACGGCAGCGCCCAGTTCGGCAAGGTGTCGTTCCGCATGGAGGCCTACCGGCTGCCCAAGTTCGAGGTGCAGCTGCACGCCGCCGACGTGGTGCCGCTCGACCGCGAGTTCACGGTCGGCCTGACCGCCCAGTACTACGCCGGCGGCCGCGTCACCGCCCGGCCGCTGGCCTGGCGGGTCACCCAGTTCCCCTACAGCTGGACGCCCCGCCGCCTCTCCGGCTTCCTCTACTCCTCGGACGGGCGCTTCTCGCGCACCGACCGCTTCCAGTCGACG
>DASZHY010000208.1:0-1508 GCA_035949675.1 Thermoanaerobaculia bacterium | reverse complement strand
CCAGCCTGACGAGCCCGAGGTAAAGAGATGAGCCCAGCCAAGATCATCGATGCAGCGTCGCAAACACGGGTCGCGAGCGAGAAATCGCCAAGGCGACGGATTCGTGCCAGCGGCAACGCCGCGCTGGCTGCATCGGGATTGTCGACGTCGTTCTGCGCGCTGTTCGCGCAACCGGATAGTTCGCCGTAGCTGGCCGACCGGAGCTCCCCTCGGTAGGGGCCCGGCGGCCATGTCAAGAAGCCTGTAGCTCATATGATCAGCCGCATGGCTGACCTCGACGAACGTTCGGCTCAATCGCCCGAGGTAGGCACGACCCGGGTCGAGGCGTTCAGCGACTCGGTTATGGCGGTGATTATCACGATCCTGGCGTTCGAGTTGCGGCCTCCACAGGGCGCCAGCCTGGGCGCCATGCGCGACCAGCTGCCTGGCGTTCTTGTGTACATCCTGAGCTTCGTCTTCGTGGGCATCTACTGGAACAATCACCATCACCTGCTTCGCGCTGCCGAACGGATCAGTGGCGCCGCGATGTGGGCAAACCTGTTCCTCTTGTTCTGGTTATCCCTGATCCCGGTGCTCACGGAGTGGGTTCGAGCGGAGTACCGCCACCCGCTTCCGGCGGCGAGTTATGGAGCCGTAGCGCTCGCTGCGGGTCTTGCGTACACGATCCTCGTTCGAGCTCTCATTCAGGCGAACGGCCGTGAGTCGCAACTGGCCAGGGCGATCGGGTCCGACACCAAGGGATACCTGTCGCTCGTGCTCTACGCCGCGGCCGTCGGCCTCGCCTTCGTGAGCCCCTGGATCGCATACGGCATTTTCGTCGCGGTAGCGCTGATGTGGTTCGTACCCGATCGCCGGTTCACCCGCCGGCAAGACGAACGGGCGTAGCCACGTAGCTCAACGTCGAGTTGGGCGGCCTGACGCAGAGGTCGTCTACGGTCGATTTCAGGCAGGCTCGTTCGATGTCCTTATAGGCAAGCTCGCATTCAGAGGAGAAAGTCATGAGGCTGGTTGCAACGGAATACCTCTCGCTCGATGGTGTATTCGAAGAGCCGGGTCGCTGGTCTGGCCCGTTCTTCAATGATGAGGCGGGACAGTTCAAGTGGGCTGAGCTGCAGGCAAGCGACGCCCTCCTGCTCGGACGCAAGACCTACGAAGGGTTTGCGGCGGCCTGGCCCAACATGAAGGGCACCGGCGAGTTCGGCGAAAAGATGAACACCATGACTAAGTACGTCGTCTCCTCCAAGCTGGGCAAGGTCGAATGGCCGGGTTCGAAGTTGGTCAAGGGGGACCTGGCGGAGGAGATTCGCCGGCTCAAGCGGGAGCCCGGTCATGACCTCCTGCTCTCAGGGAGCGGGCAGCTCTTCAACGCGCTGATGCAAGAGAACCTGATCGATCTGTACCGGTTCATGGTGCACCCGGTCGTGCTCGGTAAGGGCAAACGTCTCTTCACCGAGAGCAACACCAGGAGGGTGCTGGATCTCACTGAGACCAAGCGCTTCAGCTCGGGC